>DASPVR010000170.1:0-3990 GCA_035622255.1 Solirubrobacteraceae bacterium
GCACGTAGAGGTTGCCCGGACCGACGACGACGTCGACGCGGGGGACCGTCTCGGTGCCGTAGGCGAGCGCCGCGACCGCCTGCGCACCGCCCATGCGGTACACGCGCTCCACGCCGCAGAGGCGGCAGGTGCCGAGGATCGCCGCGTCGATCTCCCCGCCGGTGCCCGGGGGTGAGCATACCGCCACGTCGAGCACGCCGGCGGCGCGCGCCGTCACGACGCCCATCGCGACCGTACTCGGATAGGGCGCGCGTCCGCCTGGGACGTATACGGCGGCGGATCCGACGGGCACCTCGCGCAGCGTCACGCGCTGTCCCTGGGGGAGGTCGACGGGGACGTCCTCGCTCACGCCGGCCTGGGCCACCTCGGCGATGTTCGCGATCGCGACCTGCAGCCCTGCGACGAGGTCGAGCTCGAGCCCGGTGAGCGCCGCATCGAGCTCCTCGGCGTCCACCCGCAGCGCCCTGGGCTCCTCGCCGCCGGTGTCCAGGCGACGCGTGTAGTCCAGCAGCGCGCCATCCCCCCCGGCTTGGACTGCGGCGATGATCTCGCGCACGGCGTCGTCGACGCTGTCCGGCTGGGGCACGAGCGCGTGCAGGTGGGCGGCCACGGCGTGCATATCGCCGAGGCGCCGCACGTCCTCGATCCCCAGACGCTCGATCCGCATCTCAGGCGCCGGCAGCGGTGAGGCTGCGCAGCCGCTCCAGCAGTTGGTCGATCGGCGCAGCCTTGAGCTTGTGCGCCACCGGGTTGGCGATCAGGCGCGCCGTGCACACGACGATCTCCTCGCGCACGACGAGGTTGTTCTCGCGCAGCGTCGTGCCAGTCGCCGTTAGGTCGACGATCGCCTCGACCATGCCCGTGAGCGGCGCGAGCTCGACCGAGCCCTTGACCTCGACGATCTCCGCCTGGCGCCCGGTCTCCTCGAAGTGGCGCGCGGCGATGTGAGGGTACTTCGTAGCCACGCGCATCACCCCCAGGCGCCGCAGGGCCTCGAGCGCCGGATCCGGGCCGGCCTTGCTGGCGAGCACCATCGTGCAGCGCCCATAGCCGAGATCGAGCAGCTCGTACACCTCGCGGCCCATCTGGCCCTGGCGCCCGGACGCCTGCTCGAGCAGCACGTCCTTGCCCGTCACACCCAGATCGGCGGCCCCGGCCTCGACGTAGGTCGGCACATCGGATGGTCGCATCGTGATCACGCCGATGTCCTCGAACAGGAGCTTGCGATCGTTGCCGCGCAGCCCCTCGGTGTCGAGACCGAGGCGCGCGAGCAGGTCGACCGTCCCCTCGAACAGGGCGCCGCGCGGCACGGCGATCGTCAGCCCGCGGGTGGCGCTCACGCCGGTGCCTTTCGCGCGCCGGCGAGCAGCGCCCCGGTCCCGCGCTCCTCGCCGGCCAAAGCCATGTGCAGGCGGTCGACGCCGAGCGCGAACCCGACCGCGGGCAGCTGGCGGCCGAAGCGCCCGAGCAGGTCGTCGTAGCGTCCACCGCCGCCGATCGGGGCGCCGTGGGCAGGGTCGTAGACCTCGAACACGGCGCCGGTGTAGTAGCCGATGTTGCGCACGAGCCCGAGGTCGAAGATGATCCGCTCGGCGACCTGCGGCTCCAGCTGGTCGTGGACGCGACGCAGCCCGGTCACCGCGTCGGCGGCCGGCTCGGGGGCGTCGGTCAGGATGTCCGGCCCGCCGCGTCGCTGGGGCACCTCGAGCAGCAGCTCCGCGTCCGCGCCGGATAGGCCAGCCTCCTGCAGGCCGTGGTCGAGCTCGACGAAGTCGCGGCGCACGAGGGCCTCCAGCAGCCCGGTGCGGGCGGGCTCGGGCACTTTCAGGCTCGCCATCAGCGCCGGGAACAGCGACGCGTCACCGAGGCCGACTCTGTAGTCCTTCAGTCCGGTCGCGTCGAGTGCGTGGCAGAGCACGGTGAGGGCCTCGCTCGTGCCCTCGGGCGCAGGCGAGCCGACGAGCTCGATCCCGGCCTGGAGCAGCTCGCGCGGCTGGCCGCGCTGGGGGCGCACGCCGCGATAGCAGTGCGCGAGGTAGCAGAAGCGAAGCGGCGGCTCGCTGCCGGCGTAGCGGGTGGCGACCACGCGCGCGATCGGCACGGTCATGTCCGAGCGCAGCACGAGCACCGCGCCCGACTCGTCGAACACGCGGTAGGCGGGCTCCGCTTCGGCCATCTCCGCGCGCGCGAGCACCGACTCGTACTCGAGCGCCGGCGTGTAGACCTCGCCGTAGCCGTGGCGCTCGAACACGCTCCTCAGCGTGTCGGTGATCGCACGCACCTCGCGCGTCTCTTCGGGGAGCACGTCGCGCGTGCCGCTGGGGATCGGGTGGATCATCGGCTCGCCATCTAAGCGGACGTCGGGAAAGCTAACAGCCACGGCTCGCCGGACCCGGACTGCAGCCCCGGCCGTGCGACGACCCAGAGGCCTGGCGCGCGTCCCGGCCGAGCGCCGGCCGGGGCCGGCTCCCGGCGAGGCGCGGGTGCAACGCGCGTTGCACCCAGGTGATCTCAAGATCGCCCTTCCTGAGCCGAATCTCCCGTGGCGAGGCAATGCGTACGCATGTTCGTGTGAGTCCGTCCGGGACCACTCTTATCTTACGAACACATGTTCCCACGGAGAACATCGATGCTCGCACAGCGCTTGGTGGACGCGCTGCGCCTGGGCCGCTCGCTCCTGTTGCTCGACGGCGACCGGGAGGGCGTCGGCTGGGAGGTCGAGCGGGACGAGCCGGCCCAGGTCGAGCATCCGCACCGTGCGCCGCTGCAGAGCCGGCTCGCCGCCCGACGGAACGGTCAAGGCGAGCCGGCTGTGCAGCCGTGCCTGTCCCCCGTCCGCCCGCGACCCGCGCAGCGAGGTCCGCTGCGTCCGCGGTCGCGCGCGCGATGTCGCGCGCATGAGGCCGTCATGTAGCGCGATGGCACGTCCTGCCCCGTCCCATAGGATTGCGCCGTGCCGTTCACGCTCAGGAACCTCAAGGAGGATCTGGAAGACTTCGGCGCCAGGTTCGACGGCGCGCCGGACCTGGAGTTCCGTTCGGCGACCGCGGCGCTTGAGCTAGAGAAATCCAGCCTGAGCTGCCTGCGCGTCCCGCCCGGCTATCGCTTTCCCTACGGCCACACGCACAAGAGGCAGGAGGAGGTGTACGTGGTCCTGCGAGGCAGCGGTCGCATGAAGGCCGGCGACGAGATCGTCGAGCTCAGGGAATGGGACGCGGTGCGCGTCCCGCCCGGGACGTGGCGAGGCTACGAGGCCGGGCCCGAGGGCCTCGAGATCCTCGTCATCGGGGCGCCCAATCTGGGCGATGCTCCGCGCGATGACGTCGAAGGCCACCGCGACTGGTGGGCTGACTAGGAGAGCTCGGCGCGCACACGCCCCTGGGCAGCGGTTTAGCGTCGTCGCGCTCGGAGCGACGCTCTCGCCGCCGCCCACGCTTTCTACCGCCAAAGCAAACGGGCCGCCCGGCTGGCGGCCCGTCATCGAAAAAACCGGCGGCGTCCTACTCTCCCAGGCCCGCGAGGGCCAAGTACCATCGGCGCTGAGGGGCTTAACTGCTCTGTTCGGAATGGGAAGAGGTGTTTCCCCCTCGCCAAAGCCACCGGAAACTGGCGAGAAACCGCGCCCGCCGGTCCCTCAAAACTGCACAGCGCCACTGCGGGCACCACAGAAATCAAAAATCCGTCAAGCCCTCGACCCATTAGTACCGGTCTCCTTCGGGCGTCACCGCCCTTCCAAATCCGGCCTATCAACCTGGTGGTCTACCAGGGGTCTTACTCCCTCGAGGGGATGGGAGAGCTCATCTTGAGGCCGGCTTCCCGCTTAGATGCCTTCAGCGGTTATCCGATCCACACGTAGCTAGCCTGCTATGCCCTTGGCAGGACAACAGATACACCAGAGGTGCGTTCATCCCGGTCCTCTCGTACTAGGGACAAATCCTCTCAACTCTCCAACGCCCACGGCAGATAGGGACCGAACTGTCTCACGACGTT
>DASPVR010000171.1:0-5881 GCA_035622255.1 Solirubrobacteraceae bacterium
GCATGACTAACGGCCCAGCACCCGGGGGTTGCTGACCTCCACCGTTTTGCATAATCGATCAGTGGATGACGCCGTAGCCAGCTACTGCGCAGCCAGCCGGGCGGGCGACATGGATGCGCTGGCAGCCACCTTCGCCCCCGATGTCCAGTTACCCTCGCCCCTGTTCGGATCCTTCAGGTTTCGCGGCGCGCGCGACGTCCGAATTGTGCTGGGCGCGGTCTACGGGCTGCTGAGCGAGGTGGACTGGGAGGAGCCGATCGGCAGTGGTCCCCGCCGTGTTGCGGTCACGCACGCGAGGTTTGCCGGGCTGCACATCGACGACGCGATGCTCTTCGAGCTGGACGAGCAGGGCCGGATCGCGTGTATCCGTCCGCACCTGCGGCCGTTGTTCGCCACGCTCGTATTCGCGATGCTCCTCGGTCCCCGGCTGGTGCTTCATCCCGGTGTGGTGCTGCGAGCGCTGGAGCTCGGCAACGCTTGATCAAAAGCTCCGGGGGATCGGCTCGCACGCCCGCACAACCCTGCGCCGCGACTACCAGCTGGCGAGGCGCCGAGTGGACCGACAACCTCCCTCCGACCCGCTCAGGCGAGCATCGTGCTCGAACGCTGGCCTCCCGCGGTCCAGGTGAGGTCGGTCCCGTTGAGGGACGGCGTCGGTTGCGCGGCGAGGTTCGTCGCCAGCGTCCGAGATCCCGCCCTGCCGATCGCGTAGATCGAGAACGTGCCGCGGCAGCTGTTCCCGAGGTAACCGTGTGAGAGACATCCGACTTCGGGGTGAAACTCGACCCACGCCGTCGCGGTGGTCGGCGTGACGACGATCTGCTGGACCGCTTCCTGCTGGGTCTGTTCTTCTTCGCCGATCCTGAAGCGATGAAACGTCCGCCCGTTGCGCAGACTGCGGACAGTCATGAGGTGAGCCCAGCGCGGCGAGCCTTCGTTGCGGAATTCGTCGTAGGCGACGACGCTCCCTGCGAGCGCGACGCTTGCGATCCAGCCGCATCTCAGGTCGTTAGAACTCTCGCAGGAGTTCCGGGGGGAGGAAACGGCCCGAACACTCCCACTCCGTGAGAACACCGCCGCCCGCACGCCTCGACAGCGCCGAGCTGAACGGGTCTGTCGGAGCCCGCGATACAGCCGAAGACCGACTGGTTCGCGGTCGTGTATACCGCCGCACCGTGACTCCTCGTAACGAGCGCGGCGCCTCGCGGCGGACAGGCGAAGCGCCGAGTGGCAGCCGTTGCAGGACCCGCCAGCGACCCGGCTGACGAACCGACGATCGCAACGATCACCGCGCTCAGGCGAACCCGTCCCCCATGCCCCATGCCCAACCAACCGATCAGGACACGCCTAGTTGCGCAGCGGCCTTCTCCTAAGCTCCGGGGGTGGGACTCGAACCCACAACCTCTCGGTTAACAGCCGAGCGCATCTGCCAAATTGAGCTACCCCGGACCGTGCTACCCGGGAGAGGTACCCGGGTCTTGGCGAGATTGTAGGGAAGCCTGATCGTCGGGTGCCAGGCTGATCACGCCAGCCTCCACCTCGGCGTGGCAGTTCGCGCACAGAAGCACGCACTTGCTGGCCTCCGCTCGCGCCTTCGCGATCGATCTTGCGACCCCGCGATGGCTAAGGGAGAAGCTCTTCTCTGCTGGAAGCAGGTGGTGGAACTCAAGCGCTGCGATGCACCGCCTGTAGCCACACACAGCGCATGCGCCTCCCGCGTCCTGCACCAACACCCGCTTGATCTTCCGCCTGCGGCGGGTTACCGCTTCAGCCCGGCACCGCCCGCATCGGTAACCCCCCGAGCGCCTTCGCTTGAAGGTCGTCAAGCCGTGCCGCTCGCAGCTCAGCGTAAGCTCGCCTTCGCCTTCAAGCGAAGATCTACGACGGGCGGCCCATTGGGTCCGTAGACCGTACTCCCGTAGCCAGTGGCGAACCGTCGTCTTGCTACGTCCGATCGCCAGCGCGATCTCCGCGGTCGAGGCGCCCTGCGCTACGAGGTCCTTGAGTGCCTCGCGCGGCAGCGCACCCCTCGCCACGTGCCTGTCGCGATTGACCGCCCGCAGCCCATGCTTCTTGACCCAGTACCCAACGGTCGATTCGTGCAGCGAGCTGCGCCTCGCGATCTCGTCAAGCGACAAGCCCTCGTCCAGCATCTGCTTCAGCGCGGCGCGATCCATTCACCGCATTGTCGTCAAGGCTTAGGACGAAACAGCAGGAACGGTGAAGCGCGCCGCACTCCGCCTCGGGTTACTCTCCCCTCTCCCCCGTCTCCTCCAGCACGCGCGCATACGCCCGGTCGAACTCGTGCTTGACCTCCGCGCGACGCGCGGCGAGCACGCTTATCCCGCTGCTCGCCAGCTCTGTCGCGCCCGCCGGCTGATCGCCCGCCGGCCGGGCGTCCTCGCTGTCGGCGACGAACCTCGGAACGTAGCGCTGCTCTTCGGAGCCGGCGCCCGACAGTCGCGCGGCCTGGATCTCACGGTCGATCCGCGCTAGCTCGAGCTGCAGTCGCTGCACGCGCAGCATCGCGGAGTTGGGCTCCTCGCGTCCGGCCTGAACGATGAGCTTGGCGAGCAGCGCCTTCAGCTCGGGATCGCGGTCCAGGGCGAGGTCCTCGTCACCATCGGCGAGCGGCGCGCGCAGGTGCTCGCGCAGGTGCCTGGCCGCCCGGCACATCAGATCACTCGTGACGCAGCTCTCGATGTCGGCCTGCTCGAGCGCCGTCGCGCCCTCGTCGGGCAGCGCGATGCACAACGCCAGGAACGCCCGCTCGGTCTCCTCGGCGCGGGAGAGCGCGGCCGCCGCGCCCTCGCCACCCCCGCCCGCGGGCGAGGTCGTGCCAGGTCGCGCCGCGCGCGCAGTGCCCCCCGCTTCCGCGACAGCACCCGCCCGGCCAGCGCCGCGGCGTCCGCCACCCTCCCCTGAGAGCACCGTCTCGACGAGGCTCTCCGACAGCGCCAGGCGCCCGGAAACCAGGCGCATGAGCTCCATCCGCAGTGCGCTAGGCGCCAGCGCGTCGAAGACGGGCCGCAGCTCGTCGAGCATGCGGTCCTTGCCCTCCGGTCCCGAGTGGTCGCCCGCCGCGAGCACCCGCTCGACGCGAAAGCGCTCGAAGGGCACGGCCTCCGCCACCGCCGCTTCCAGCGCCGTCGCACCCTCGCGCTGCACGAGCTCGGCGGGATCGGTCCCGGCGGGCAGCGCCACGACGCGCAGGTCGAGCCGGCGGCGCGCTGCCAGGTCGGCTGCGCGCAGCATCGCGTTCTGCCCGGCGGCGTCCGCGTCGAGCGCGAGCAGCACCGTCGAGGCCATGCGCCCGAGCTCGGCCACCTGCTCGCCGGTGAGCGCGGTGCCCATCAGCCCGACCGCGTTTCGGATGCCGGCCTGGTGCAGCGCGATCACATCCGTGTATCCCTCGCACAGGATGATCACACCGGCGCGTGTGGCGTGGGGCCGCGCCAGATGCGCCCCATAGAGGTGGCGACCCTTGTGGTAGATGTCGTTGTCGGCCGTGTTCAGGTACTTCGGCTGCTGGTCGGCGCCCACCGCGCGGGCGCCGAAGCCGAGCACGCGGCCGCGCATGTCGGCCAGCGGAAACGTGATGCGCGCGCGGAAACGGTCATAGGGTTGGCCGTTCTCCCTGGAGCGCTGGGCGAGCCCCGTCGCACACAGCTCCTGCACCGAGAACCCCCCACGGCGCGAGGCGGACAGGACCCGGTTCCACGCGCTCGGCGCATAGCCGACGGCGAACTCGCGCAGTACCTCCTCGGACAGGTTGCGCTCGGCGAGCTGCTCGCGCGCGCGGGCACCGTCGCTCGAGTCCCACAGGCAGCGCTGGTAGTAGGCGCTCGTGCGCGCTAGCAGCTCGAGCAGGCGCTCACGCCGCTCGCGCCGCTGCGCCTGCTCGGGATCCTCGCGCTCGAGCTCGAGCTCCACGCCGTAGCGGTCTGCCAGCAGCTCGAGCGCGCCCTTGAAGTCCACGCCCTCGGTCTCCTGGACAAACGTGAACACGTCTCCGGCGGCCTGGCAGCCGAAGCAGTAGTAGACCTTCTGCGCCGGGTCGATCCCGAACGACGGGGTGCGCTCCTCGTGAAACGGGCACAGGCCCTCGTAGCGCGCCGCCCCGGCGCGGCGCAGGTCGGTGCGCGCCGAGACGAGCTCTACGAAGTCGACGGCGTCGCGCACGCGATCGCGCGACTCGCGGGTGTAGAGGGCCACCATCCCAACCTAGCTGGTGTGGCGGCCGGCGGCGGGGCAGCGCAGCGCCCGTCAGCCGGCGAAGGCGTGGGGCACCTGCAGTTCGGCGAACTTCCTGATGCAGTAGCGGTCGGTCATCCCAGCGAGGTGGTCGGTGACCCGCCGCGCGAGCGCGCGGGCGTCGTGCGGTACGCCCCCGTCGTCGGCTCCCGGCGCCGGGGGCATCTGCTCGGGATGGGCGACGTAGTGGTCGAACAGCGCGCGCACGACCCCCGCGATGCGCGCCTGCTCGGCCTGCACGGCCGCGCCGAGATACACGCGTTCGAACATGAAATCGCGCAGGGCACGCATCGCCGGACCAGCCTCTGGACCCTGGACGATCTCCTGTGCGCGGGCCGAGTGCTCGACCATGTCGTGCACGAGCGTGTCGATCCGCGCCGAGCCGTCGTCCCCGAGCACCGCGATCGGCTCGGTGGGAAGCTCGTCCTCGCGCAGCAGCCCCGCGCGCAGCGCGTCATCGATGTCGTGGTTGATGTAGGCGACGCGATCGATCACCCTCACGATGCCCCCCTCGAGCGTCTCGGGCAGCGGGGCACGACTGGAGTGACCGGCGATGCCGTCGCGCACCTGCGCGGTCAGGTTCAAACCCTGCCCGTCGCGCTCGAGCTCGTCCACGACGCGCAGCGAGTGCTCGTGGTGGGCGAAGCCGGCGTCCTCGCCGAAGCGCTCGCGCAGGCAGCGATCGAGCACGTCCTCGCCGATGTGCCCGAACGGCGGATGCCCGAGATCGTGGCCCAGCCCGATCGCCTCGGTCAGATCCTCGTTGAGGCCCAGCGCCCTGGCGACGGTCCGCGAGATCGTCGTCACCTCGAGCGTGTGCGTCAGGCGCGTGCGGTAGTGGTCGCCCTCGGGCGCCACGAACACCTGCGTCTTGTGCGTGAGGCGGCGAAACGCCTTGCAGTGGACGATCCGGTCGCGGTCGCGCTGAAACGGGGTGCGCAGCCCGCAGTCCTGCTCCGGGCGTGCGCGCCGGGCCGGATAGGAGCGGGCCGCCAGCGGCGACAGCAGCCGCTCCTCGCGCTCGCGCCAGCGCTCGGCGAAGGGCGCCGCGACCCCGTCCTGCTGTCCGGCCACGCTCATCGCCGCCATTGTGGCAGCGCGCTGCCGGGCCACCGGCGCAGCCTGCACACGATGGCCACCGGGCTCAGCTCTCGCGATCCCAGTCGCCGCGGCCGGTGAGGCGGTGGACCCAGTGATGCCAGCGACCCTGGTTGGCGGGATCCTCGTCGTACACGGGCGCGCTGTGCTCGGGCGGGGGCAGGCTGCGCGCCGCGGCAGCATCGATACGCAGGTCGACCCCGTGTTCGTGAATCGAGGCGACCGAGCCCGCCTCCAGGAAGCGAAGGCCCTCTGACGGGGTCTTGACCAAGAGGCCGTGAAAGACATCCTCCTGCGGGGCCGCCAGCACGGCCGCGACGGTGCCCACCTGCTCGCCGCCCGAGGCGAGCACGGGCACGCCGGCGTCGAGCATCTGGTAGGCGATCGGCAGGCCCTCGTCCATGACGGTCAACGATATCCGCCCGCTCAGGCGGCGCGCGCGGCGGCGGACATCAGCCGCAGGTGCGCATGGTGCTCGAGCGTCTCGGAGATCGCCCGCTCGACCTGCCCGAGCGCAGGACCGGGCGCG
>DASPVR010000172.1:0-4587 GCA_035622255.1 Solirubrobacteraceae bacterium
TCTCGGGATCGATCGCGACCTGGATCGTGTGCGCGCGGTCGTGCGCCGAGATCCCAGTCGTGACGCCTTCACGCGCCTCGACCGACACCGTGAATGGCGTCTCGAAGCGCGACTCGTTCTTCGCCGCCATGAGGTCGAGGCCGAGCTGCTCGCAACGCTCGGCCGTGAGCGAGAGGCAGATCAGGCCACGCCCCTCCTTGGCCATGAAGTTGATCGCCTCCGGGGTCGCGAACTGAGCGGCCATCGTCAGGTCGCCCTCGTTCTCGCGATCCTCGTCGTCGCACACCACGACCATGCGTCCAGCGCGGATCTCATCGAGCGCCTGCTCGATCGTCGCGAAGGGCTTCGCCGTCTGGACCTCGCTCATGCCCTGACCTCCAGCAGTCGCTCGACGTGCTTGGCCAGTATGTCGACCTCGACGTTGACCTCTGCCCCCTCGGTCAGCTGACCGAGCGTCGTGCGCGCGAGCGTCTCGGGTATGAGGGACACCTCGAATCCGTCGTCGAGCAGCCCGCTGACGGTCAGGCTCACGCCATCGAGTGCGACCGAGCCCTTCTCGACCAGGTAACGCACGAGTCGCTCGTCCAGGCGCACGTCCAGAACGCGCGACTCGCCCTCCGTGCGCACCCCGCGCACGACGCCGGTCGCGTCGACGTGCCCCTGCACGATGTGACCGCCGAGAGGATCGGCGGCGCGCAGCGCGCGCTCGAGGTTGACGCGCGCGCCCACGCGCAGGCCACCGAGCGAGGAGCGGCGCAGCGTCTCTGGCACGGCATGGGCGCGGAACCCGCTCGGGCTTACCTCGGTGGCGGTCAGACACACCCCGTTGACGGCGACGGAGTCCCCGCGCTTGAGCTCGCGCCCGAGCTGCGTCTCGATCTCGAGCGCCGTGCCCGCGCCGTCGGGCTCGAGCGTGCGAACCTGTCCCAGATCGCCGATTAGTCCCGTGAACATTGCCCCGTCCCTTCGCTCACCACTCGCGCAGGCGTGCGGACACGAGTAGGTCGTCGCCGACGCGCTCACACCCGAAGCTGAGCGCGCGCGGGGCCTCCGAGATCCGCTCCACGCCGGTGCCCTCCAGGGGATCGCGTGCCGAGCTGCCGCCGAGCACCAGCGGTGCCAGGAACAGCCGGATCTCGTCGATCTCGCCCGCGTCGAGGAAGGCCCCCGCCAGATGTGGCCCGCCCTCGAGCAGCACCGAGGCCACGCCCAGCGACCCCAGCTGCTCGAGGCCCGAACGCACACGCGCCGGCTCGTTTTCGCCGGTCGCCACGATCACCTGCACTCCCGCCGCCTCGAGCGCGTCCGTGTCGGCGCGGGCGGCAGCCCGCGAGACGATCACCGTGAGCGGTATCTGAAGCGCCGCCCCGACGAGCCGAGACCTCGGGGAAAGGCGCGCGAGCGAGTCGAACACGACGCGGCGCGGCTGGTGGGCCTGCTCGGCCGGCAGGCCATCCGGTCGCGCGGTCAGCTGGGGATCGTCGGCCAGCGCCGTGCCGATGCCGACGACCACCGCGTCGACCGACGCGCGCCATCGGTGTGCGAGGTCGCGGCTGGTCTCACCGCTGATCCACTGCGAGTCGCCGGTCCGGGTCGCGACCTTGCCGTCGAGCGTCATCGCCGACTTGAACAGCACCCACGGACGTCCCACCCGAGCGTGCTTGCGAAAAGCCTGGTTGAGCAGCCGCGCACGGGTCGCGAGCTCGCCGTCGGCGACGACGACCTCCACGCCCTCGTCGCGCAGGATCCCCAGGCCGCGTCCCGCCGCCTTCTCGGTGGGATCGTCGGAGGCGACGACCACGCGCCGGATCCCCGCGTTGAGAATGGCCTCGGTGCACGGCGGCGTCTTGCCCTCGTGACAGCACGGCTCCAGCGAGACGTAGAGGGTCGCATCGCGCAGGTCGGCCAGGCCGCAGGCCTCGATCGCGTTCACCTCGGCGTGGGCCCCCCCATACCGTTCGTGCCAGCCCACGCCGAGTACCTCCTCGCGCCGGGCGATCACCGCCCCGACGGCGGGATTCGGCTTGACCATGCCGATGCCGTTGCGAGCGAGCTCGATCGCCCGTGCCAGGTGCACTCGGTCGGTATCCGCGCGGACTGTCATCGCGTATCCAGGATAACCCTGCTCAGCGCGCATACCTCGGCGCCGTATCAGGTTGGATACCGCCCGGCTCTCAGCCGGCGCAGCGGCCGCCGTGCAGCCGGTAGACGGTCATCTCAGGGCCCGGTCGCTCATAGGCGAGCGGGTAGTAGTCGAACGACCAGTCGAAGCCGAACGGCACCGGTCCCTGCCCGCGCCGGTAGGGCGAGGCGCGAAAGACGACCGTGGCCTGGGCCGCCAGCGCGCGATAGTAGGCGATCGCCAGCGGCGCCGCGCGCGGGTCGGCGTAGGCGCGCCCGGACTCGGTCGAGCCGCTGACCACCCAGCAGTAGCCGTGCTGCTCGTAGTAGGGCAGCAGCGCCGGTCCGAGCGTGCGCTCGTAATCCTCGATGCCCACCACGTGCGAGCCAGCTTCGGCGAGGCTTCCGTCGGGCGATAGCCGCAGCAGCAGCGATGGGTACTTGTTCCACCGCCGGCCCCACGCGTCTGGCGCGACCGGCTCGACCACGATCGGCGCCCCGGCCGGAACATGCGCCACCAGCCACGCACGCGTGATGTTGCGGGTGTCCGCGCGCGCCAGGACCATCCCCGCGTGCACGCTGTGCACGAGCCCCTGGGCGACCAGCCCGGCGGCGATCAGCACGACCAGGAGGTACGCGAGCACGCCCTCGCGCAGGCGTCTCGGCGCGCGGCCGGTATCCCCGGCCGGCGCCGCGCGGCCCTGCAGGCCATCCGCGCCGACTGACGGTGGCGCCTTCGCGCCGCGCGACAGGCGGGCGATCAGCGTTGCGGCCCATCCTGCCGCCTGCGCTGCGAAGAGGGCGCCCAGCAGGCACAGCAGCGGGAAGATCGGCAACAGCCAGCGTCCGAAGTAGCGCCCCTGCACCCCCATGAACGCGAGGTAGAGCAGTGGCGCGGGAACCAGCAGCCAGCCGTAGCGCGCCCCCCGGCGCCACACCGTCAGCGCGCCGCCGAGCGCGGCCAGCGCGGGCGCCCACCCCAACCCCCATGACAGCGACCACAGGTAGTACACGAGCCCTCCGTTGCGCGGCGCGCCGAGCTTGCCCTGGGATTCGGCCGACAGCGAGGACTGGTGCACGAGTTCTGAGTGAAAGCTGGCGTAGTCGAGGACCGCATAGGGATTGGCGATCAGGAACGCGGCCAGCGCGACGAGGCCGGCGAGCGCGATCGCGCCGAGCATGTGGCGCGCGGCCGCGCCAGAGCCGCGCTCGACAGCGCCGTCCAGGTAGCGCGCGGCGGCGGCCGCGACGAGCGGAACGAGCACGATCCCGGCGGTGTACTTGGCGGCGCACGCCAGACCAAGCCCGACGCCCGCGAGCACGTAGTCGCGCAGGCGCCCTTTGCACAGCACGCCCGCGCTCCCCAGGAGCGAGAGCGTCGCCGGAGCGAGCGTGGGTGCATCGTTGAGCGCCAGATGCGCATAGAACACGGGCAGGAACGCGACCGCCTCGATCGCCGCGGCCAGCAGTCCGATGCCGCGTCCGAAGAGGCGCGCGCCGGTCAGGTAGAGCAGCCACAGGGCAAGCGTTCCGAGCACCGCGGACGCCCCGCGCGCGAGCGTGTACACGCTCGTCGGGTCGGTCGCGAAGGCGTGCACGGCCCCTTTGCCTCCCCCGTAGGAGACCGCGAACAGGTAGTGGAGCAGGTACGTCAGCGCGGGCGGGTTTGCGAAGTAGTGCGGATTGAGGCTGTGGTGTTCGAACATCGCGATCGCGCGCGGCACGAAGTGGTCGGCCTCATCCGCGTTGTAGGCGTAGGGAAGCCCCTGCGCGATGCCCCACACGCGCAGCCCCAGCCCGCCGAGCAGGACGATCGCCAGCGCGGGCCAGGCGATCCTGCGCGGCAGCTCGCCGCGCTGATCGCCGTCGGTCACACAGCGCCCGCGCCCTGCATCCGTTGGCGCGGGGGCACCCGGCCGTGCGCTCGCGCCCAGCCCCTCCTCAGCAGTTGCCATAGACCGCGTAGTAGCGGCTGGTGTAGATGCGTTCGAAGCCCGCCAGCGGCACCTGGTCGCGCGGATCGTCGCCCGGGTCGACGATCGCCTCGATGAAGACAGCGTTGCCCAGCGGGTAGACGGCCACGCTGCCGCGACGGATGCGTCGCTCGAGCGCGTCGGAGCCCTTCGCGGCGTCGGCCCGGGCCTCCGAGCGAGCGACGATGTCGTGCTGACCGACGCTGTCGAGGATCCAGCGGGCGTCGGGGATCAGCTTGTTGTCAGGCAGCGAGACGAGTGGGCAGCGGCGCAGCTGCGCCCTCACGGCCGGGCTGTGCAGCGCCGCCGCCAGCCCCTCGTGGAAGTCCTCGTGGTAGGCGAGCGTGGTGCGCAGGCTCGACAGGCTGAGCGTCGTCGCCACCGACGCGACCCCGTACACGACGAGCACGGCGGCACCGGCGAGCCACGCACGCCTGATCGCCGAGCCGGGCAGCAACATCGACCAGCCGCCGATCGCCACGGCGCAGAAGAG
>DASPVR010000173.1:0-7824 GCA_035622255.1 Solirubrobacteraceae bacterium
GCCCAGGCAGACACGCTTCGCGCGATGCGCAAGGAGACCGTCGCCAAGCTGCGCGACGGCTCCACCAAGGCGGCCACGGAGCTCACGCGCGGCGATGTGGTGGTCGTGGCCGCCGGGGAGCTGATCCCCGGCGACGGCACCGTGATCGAGGGCATCGCCACCGTCGATGAGTCGGCGATCACTGGCGAGTCGGCGCCTGTCATCCGCGAGTCGGGCGGCGACCGCAGCGCGGTCACGGGCGGGACGCGCGTGACATCGGATGAGATCGTCGTGGAAATCACCCAGGAGCCTGGCAAATCCTTCCTTGACCGCATGATCGCGCTCGTCGAGGGCGCCGAGCGGCGCAAGACGCCCAACGAGATCGCGCTGAACATCCTGCTGGCGGCGCTGACGCTGATCTTCATGATCGTCGTGGCCACGCTGCGCCCGTTCGGGCTGTTCGCCGGCACCCCGATCTCAGAGACCACCCTGATCGCCTTGCTGGTGGCGCTGATTCCCACCACGATCGGCGCGCTGCTCTCGGCGATCGGGATCGCGGGCATGGATCGCCTCGTGCGCCGCAACGTGCTCGCGCTGTCGGGGCGCGCCGTGGAGGCCTCCGGCGACGTCGACGTGCTGCTGCTCGACAAGACGGGCACGATCACGATCGGCAACCGCCTGGCGTCTGAGTTCATCCCGATGCCCGGCGTGGCCGAGTCAGAGCTCGCCGAAGCCGCGCAGCTGTCCTCGCTGGCAGACGAGACACCCGAGGGACGCTCGATCGTGGTGCTCGCCAAGCAGTACGGCATCCGCGAGCACGACCTCGCAGAGATCCAGGCCGAGTTCGTCCCCTTCAGCGCGCAGACGCGCATGAGCGGCATCGACTACGACGGCCAGCAGCTGCGCAAGGGGGCCGGCGACGCGATCGTCGAACTGGTCATCCGCGAAGGCGGCTCGCCCCCGCCTGAGCTGCAGGCAGAGCTCGACCGTATCGGTCGCGAGGGCGGCACGCCGCTGGCCGTCTCGCGCAACAACCAGGTGCTCGGCGTCGTGTATCTGAAGGACACGATCAAGGAGGGCATGAAGGCGCGCTTTGACCAGCTGCGCGCGATGGGCATAAAAACCGTGATGGTGACCGGCGACAACCGCCTCACGGCGGCCAAGATCGCCCAGGAGTCAGGCGTCGATGACTTCCTCGCCGAAGCCACCCCCGAGGCAAAGCTCGCGCTGATCAGAGAGCAGCAGGCAGACGGGCGCCTGGTGGCGATGACCGGCGACGGCACCAACGACGCGCCGGCGCTGGCCCAGGCGGACGTAGGCGTCGCGATGAACACCGGCACCCAGGCAGCGCGCGAGGCGGGCAACATGGTCGACCTGGACTCCAACCCGACGAAGCTGATCGAGATCGTCGAGGTCGGCAAGCAGCTGTTGATCACGCGCGGGGCGCTGACCACCTTCTCGATCGCCAACGACGTCGCCAAGTACTTCGCGATCCTGCCGGCGATCTTCGTCACCACCTATGCGACCAGCGCCGCCGCCAAGGGGCCGCTGCACGTGCTCAACGTCATGGACCTCGGCACCCCGCAGTCGGCGATCGTCTCGGCGATCATCTTCAACGCGATCGTGATCCCGCTTTTGATCCCGCTGTCGCTGCGCGGCGTGCGCTACCGCCCGATCGGCGCCAGCGCGCTGCTGCGGCGCAACCTGTGGATATACGGCCTGGGCGGCATCATCGCGCCGTTCATCGGGATCAAGCTGATCGACCTGGTGGTGCACAATCTGCTTGGTGGCTAGAGACCGCCGAGCCTGCATCGCCGGCGCGCGCCGGTATCTTTAACGGAGGTGAGCCGGGAAGTCTGGTCGGCGCGTCGAAGGATGCCCACCAGATGCTCATTGCTCTCGCAGATACGTCGGTCGTCGCCTCGGGCTCCAGCGAAGGGGGCCGGTAGGCATGAACCGCGCGATCCTGCTGCCGTCGCCCTGGCGGCGTGAGGCGCTGCGCACCAACCTATGGCTCGTACCGACGATCGAGATCGTCCTGGCGGGGCTGCTGTTCGCCGTGACCTACGCGCTCGATCGCGCGGCCTACGACCATTCGCTGCAGCTGCCGTCGTTCGTGATCAGCGGCAGCGCGGATGCCGCTCGGCAGATACTCACGGCGATCGCCGCGGCCGTGATCACCGTCGTCACGCTCGTCTTCTCGATCACGATCGTGACGCTCACGCTCGCCTCGACGCAGTTCGGCCCGCGCATGCTGCGCAACTTCATTCGCGACCGCATCACACAGCTGACGCTGGGAACCTTCGTGGCGACGTTCGTATACGCGGTCCTCGCGCTCGTCTCGATCGCTCCGGCGAGCCACGGCGAATTCGTTCCACACCTGTCGGTCACCGTGACGATGGCGCTCGTCGTCCTGGACGTGGCCGTGCTCGTCGTGTTCATCGATCACATCGCCAAGTCGATCCAGCTCCCGCAGGTCATCGCCAGCATCGCCCGCGACCTCGCTGGCGCGATCGACGCCGACGTCGCGCTGTCGGCATCGAGAAGGCCCAAGGCCGGCCCGTCGCTGATCGAGGTGACGACGAGGTTGAATGAGGAGAGCGGGCTCGTACGCGCTCCTCGAAGCGGCTACCTGCAGTTCGTGCGTGTCGACGCGCTGGTCGATGTCGCCGCGCGCAACGAGGCCCTGATCCGCCTGCTCTATCGACCGGGCCACTTTGTCGTCGAGGGTCAGCCGCTGGCCGAGGTGTGGCCGGCCAAGGCCGCCCCGAGCGTCGCGAGCGCGCTCGGTGGCGCGCACGCGACCGGCCCTCACAGGACGCTCACGCAGGACATATCGTTTGCCGTCGATCAGCTTGTCGAGATCGCGATCCGAGCGCTCTCTCCAGCGGTTAACGACACGTTCACAGCGCTTGCGTGCATCGACTGGCTAGGCGACGCCCTGTCCAAGATCGCCGATCGTTGGCAGCCCGACATCGTCCACCGCGACGGGACGGGCCGCGTACGCGTGATCGCGCGCACCGTCCGCTTTCGCCGCCTCGTCGAGCGCGCCCACGACAAGATCCGTCAGGCCAGCCGCGGGATGCCGGCCGTGATGATCCGCCAGCTCGACGCGATCGCCCAGGTGATGAGCCACACAACCGCCCCCGAGCAGCGCGAGGTTCTGCTCGAGCAGGCCGAGATGATCCTGCGCGCGAGCGAGGAATCGGTCCCCGAGAGCGCGGACCGCGGCGACGTGCGCCGGCGCTATGAGGCCGTCATCGCGGCCGCCGAGCGGTGCAGGGCTCAGCAGCAGTCAGGCCCGCTGGATCCTTCAGCAGAGGACTCTCGGCGTCCCGACGAGCGCCGGCGCGCTGACGAGTCGCCTGCGCCGGTGGAGCGCCTCGAAGCGACCGAGCGCACCGACGATCTCGTGAACTAGCCTCGGTCGGCGGGAGCCGCGTCGGCCTCGGCGGTCAAACGCGCGGCGGCCTCGAGCTGATGCAGCGTGTGCTCTGCCCTCGCGCTGGACGCTCCGATAGCGTGCCAGGAAGTCGCCTATGGCTGACGGACGGGGACATCTAAAGGTGTTCATCGGCATGGCGCCCGGCGTCGGCAAGACCTACCGCATGCTCCAGGAGGGCGTCGCCGAAGCCGAGGCCGGACGTGACGTGGTGATCGGCTACCTCGAGCCGCACGGGCGGGCGGAGACGCTCGCCCAGGCCGAGGGCCTGGAGGTAGTGCCGCGCCGCCACGTGGTCTATCGCGGCAGACCGCTGGAGGAGATGGATCTGCCGACGGTGCTCGCGCGGGCGCCCGAGCTGTGCCTGATCGACGAGCTCGCGCACACCAACGCTCCCGGCCTGGAGCACGAGAAGCGCTGGGAGGATGTGCGCGACGTGCTCGAAGCCGGAATCGACGTCTTCTCGACGATCAACGTGCAGCACCTGGAGAGCCTCAACGACCAGGTCGCGCAGCTGACGGGCACACGCGTGCGCGAGACGATCCCCGACGAGGTCCTGTCCGCGGCCGACGAGGTCGTGCTAATCGATCTGACCCCCGAGGCGCTGATCGCGCGCCTGCGATCCGGCAAGGTGTATCGCGCCGACCGCGTGCCGGCGGCGCTGAACAACTTCTTCAAGGTCGAGAACCTGGCGGCGCTGCGCGAGGTCGTGCTGCGCCAGGTGGCCGAGGACGTCGAGGTCAAGCGCCTCGTGCGCGAGCCCAGCCCGATCGTGCGTCGCGACGAGGAGGGGCTCGCGGCCCCGCCCGAGCCCGGGCCACAGCCGATCGCCGAGCGCCTGCTCGCGCTGGCGACGCTGGCACCCGAGTCAGAGCGGGTCGTCAGGCGCGCGTGGCGCTCGGCCCAGCGTCTCGACGCCGAGCTCGACGTGCTCGTCGTGCGCCCGCCCGGGCGCCCGCCCAGCGAACAGGACCGCCAGCGCCTGGAGGCCCTGCGGCGGCTGACCGCGACGCTCGGCGCGCGCCTGCGCGTGGAGGAGGGAGAAGACGTCGCCGCGGTCGTCATCGACGTGGCGCGCTCGCTGGGCAGCACATACGTGCTGATGGGCACACCGTCGCCGCGGGGCGGCCTGCGGCGGCTGCTGCAGGGCGATGGCGAGCGCTCGCTGTTGATGCGCCTGCTGCGCGGGCTCCCTGGGGTCGACGTGCGCATCGTCGCCGATCCCAAGCTGCGCGGCGACGCGACCGCGGAGCGCGAGCACAGCGAGCACGCCACCTGAGACGCTCGCCGGCGCCGGGCGAGGGGTCGCGCTTGCGCGGCTGCAGGCAGATCCGCACGCGCTCGCGCGTGCGGAGCGCCGGGGTCAGTGGTCTGCAACGTGACCGTTGGGGGGCTGCAGCGGGCGCCCCTCCTGCGCCCAGCGCACGAGCCCGCCGCGCATCGAGTAGGCCTCCGCCCCGGCGGCGCGCAGCGCCTGGGCCGCCATCAGTGAGCGCCTGCCGACGCGGCAGTAGAAGACGATGGGCCGCGCGCGGTCGATCGTGGCGGCCTGCGCGGAGAGCTCGACGAGCGGGACGTGGCGCGTGCCCGCGACGTGGCCGGCCTCGCGCTCGTAGGGCTCGCGCA
The DNA here is from genome assembly GCA_035622255.1 of Solirubrobacteraceae bacterium. GTDB lineage: Bacteria > Actinomycetota > Thermoleophilia > Solirubrobacterales > Solirubrobacteraceae > Palsa-744. The sequence continues at coordinate 5,048 of DASPVR010000173.1, forward strand.
CGTCGATCACCTGCAGATCGCCGTCCTGCGCCAGCCACTCGGCGACGCGCTCAGGGTCGAGCTCGATTTCGCTGTCACGCCGTGCGTCGCCCACCATCGCAGCCTAGCGGGCGGCATCGGTTGCAGACTAGGATCAAGCGGCGTGCAGGTACACGACGACGTCTACACGATCCCCCAGGAGAACCTCGACTTCTGCGCGACGATCGCCCAGATGGCGAGCGAGCGGATCGCGCCACGCTCGGCCGAGATCGACGAGCGCGCCGAGTATCCGTGGGACGTGCGCAGGCTGCTGGCCGAGCAGGACGTGCTCGGGCTGCCGTTCCCGGTCGAGTACGGCGGCACGGGCACGGGCACGCTGATGCTCAACATGGCCGTCGAGGAGATCGCCAAGGTCGACGCCTCCTGCTCGCTGATCCTGATGGTGCAGGAGCTCGGCACGCTGCCGATCCAGCTGTTCGGCTCCGAGGAGCTCAAGCAGCGCCTCTTGCCGCGCTGCGCGAGCGGCGAGTGGTCGCCCGCGTTCGCCCTTTCGGAGCCCGAGGCGGGCTCGGACCCGGCGGGGATGAAGACGAGCGCCGTCAAGGACGGCGAGGAGTGGGTGATCAACGGGACCAAGAACTGGATCACCAACCTCGGCATCGCGGACTTCTACATCTGCTTCGCGGTGACCGATCGCGAGCAGCGGCGGATGACGGCGTTCGTCGTCGAGGCCGACCGCCCGGGCTTCAGCGTCGGCAAGCTCGAGCACAAGCTCGGCATCCGCGGCTCGCCCACCGGCCAGCCGATCTTCGAGGACGTGCGCGTCCCGGCCGAGAACGTGATCGGCGAGGTCGGCAAGGGCCTGTCGGTGGCGCTCGGGACGCTGGAACGCACGCGGCTGGGCGCCGCTGCGCAGGCGACCGGCATCGCGCAGGGGGCAACCGACTACGCGGCGGCATACGCGCGCGAGCGGCGGCAGTTCGGCAAGCCGATCAACGAGTTCCAGGCGATCCAGTTCAAGCTCGCCGACATGGAGACGCGTACCGCGGCCGGTCGCGAGTTGCTCTACAAGGCCTGCGCCATGGCGGACCGCGGCCACCCGCAGCTGGGGAAGTATTCCTCGATGGCGAAGGTCTTTTGCTCTGACAACGCGATGGCCGTGACGGTCGATGCGGTGCAGGTGCTGGGCGGCTACGGTTATGTCAAGGAGTACCCGGTGGAGCGGATGTTCAGAGACGCCAAGATCACTCAGATCTACGAGGGCACGAACGAGATCCAGCGACTCGTGATCGCCCGCGCTCTCAGGTAGGCCGATGCGCGGGCGACGGCCAGCGGGCGGCCTCAGTCAGCTCCAGCGTGTGGGCGCGGCGGCGCTTATCGCGCTGTCGGCCGGGCTGGCGGTCGTGGTGATCGGCCAGGGCTTCAGCACGATCGGGGCGGTGCGCGTCGTCGAGGACGTCGCGCTCGGTGTGATCGTCGCGGCGGTGCTGATGGGCGGCGCGGCGTTCATCGCCGTGCGCCTGGCAAACTGGCGCGATCCCGAGTCAGAGCTCGAGTTCGACGAGATCGTCCGTCGCTCCGAGCGGCTGGCCAGCGAAGGCCTCGCCGTCGACCCCGACGAAACCGACTTCATGGACCTCGACCCGCTCGACGACGCCGACTTCGAGGAGCTCGTGCGCGACGCCCTTGACGACCTGCCCGACCTGCTGCGCAACGCGCTCTCGCACGTGGCGGTTGTGATCTCCGACGGCGGCCGGCGCCGGGGCGCCTACGGGCTGTACGAGGGCGGCGGCTCGCGGCGTGACGATACGCACGACCGGATCGTGATCTTCCGCGACACGCTGCGTCGCGACTTCGGTCACGATGGCGACCTGCTGCGCGAGCAGGTGACGCGCACGGTGCGCCACGAGCTTGCCCATCACGTCGGGTTCGACGAGCTGGGCGTGAGCCGGCTGGATCTGTGACATTGCGCACAATGGCCGCGCCCGGCGTGCGGGTGCGCATATAGTTCGCACTACAACTACCGAGGAGGAGAGGGTTGCAATGCCAGAAGCCGTGATCGTCGACGCAATTCGCACGCCGATCGGACGCGCGGTGAAGGGCTCGCTGCGGTCGGTCCGACCCGACGACCTCGCTGCGATCCCGCTGAGGGCGCTGATCGAGCGCAACCCGCAGGTCGACTTCGGCACCGTCGGTGATGTGATGATGGGGTGCGGCTACGGTCAGGGCGAGTCCGGCTACAACGTCGGGCGCATCGCGTTGCTGCTCGCCGGCATGGACCACCACGTCCCCGGCTGCACGGTCAACCGCTTCTGTGCCTCCTCGCTGCAGACCACGCGCATGGCCTTCCACGCGATCAAGGTGGGCGAGGGCGACACCTACATCGCCGCCGGCGTGGAGTCGGTCAGCCGCGTCGGGCGCAGCCAGCCGCCCGAGCTCAACCACAAGCTCGACGGCTCCCCGGGGTCGCTGTACGACGTCTACATCCCGATGGGGATGACCGCCGAGAACGTCACCGAACGCTGCAACGTCAGCCGCGAGGCCCAGGACGAATGGGCGGTGATCTCCCAGTCGCGGGCTGTCGCCGCGGTCGATAGCGGTCACTTCGCCAAGGAGATCGTGCCCGTGACCGTGCCGGCTCACACCGAGACCGACAAGGAGGGCCACGAGGTGCAGCTCCCCGAGACCGTCGTCACCAACGACGACGGCCCGCGTCCGGGCACGACGATGGAGGTGCTCGCCAAGCTCAAGCCCGCCTTCAAGGAGGGTGGCTCGGTCACCGCGGGCAACTCGTGTCC
>DASPVR010000174.1:0-19480 GCA_035622255.1 Solirubrobacteraceae bacterium
CAGCTGCTCCAGTCGGTTTCTAATTGAGGCGTCGAGGATCGAGTTGCCCACCCTCACCACGATGCCACCGAGGATGTCGGGGTCCACGCGCGTGGCGAGCGTGACCCGGCGCCCGGCGCGCTGGCCGATCGTCTGCCCGAGGCTCTGTGCGGTGTCCTTGTCGAGCGCGATCGCGCTCGTGATCTCCACGGACAGCATGCGGTTCTCCTCCTGCCACAGCCGCTCGAAATCCTGGCGGATGCGGAAGATCACCGGCATGCGATGGTTCTCGATCAGCACGTTTAGGAAGTTGAACACGATCTCGTCGGCGCCGCGGAGCACGCGCTTCAGGCCATCCTGCTTCTCGGCGCTCGAGAAGTAGGGTGAGAAGAAGAACATCGACAGCTCGCGGTTCTCATCCAGCGCATCGGCCACCTCGCCGAGCTGCTCGCGCACCACCTCTAGCTGGCCGCGCTCGCGAGCGACCTCGAACAGCGAGCGGGCGTATACCTGGCCGAGCTCCTCCATCTAGGCCTCGGATGGCGCGACGTCGTGGACAATCGCCGACATCAGTTGCTGGCCGCCCCCGAGGACAGGCCCGAGAAGTCGAGTTCGCCGAGCGCCTCCTCGACCAGGCGGCGCTGGTCGGCCTCGTCGAGCGCCTTGCGCGTGACCTTCTCGGTCGCCATGACGGTCAGGTTGGCAACCTCGCTGCGGAGATCCTGGAGGGCGCGCCTGGTGGCCGTCTCGATGTCGCGTTCCGCGCGTTTGGCGGCTTCGGCGAGCAGCTCGCGTCCGCGCTCCTTGGCCTCGCTCTCGTGCGCCTCGCCCGTCTGACGGGCGCGCTGCACGATCTCCTCGGCCTGCGAGCGGGCCTCGGCTAGGCGCTCGCGGTATTCCGCGAGGACCTTGTCGGCCTCCTCGCGCATGCGATCGGCGGCGTCGATTGACTCGTCGATGCTCGCGCGGCGTTCGTCGAGCGCGGCGGTGATGCGCGGGAAAACCCACTTGACGAGGATGAACACCGATATCCCAAACACCAGGAACATCCAGACCATCAGGCCGACGTTCGGCGTGATCAGCCAGGAATCGCTGGCGAGCGGCGGGCTGATTGTGGCGGTCAAGGCGAGCATGGCGTCTAAAGGAAGAAGGCGATGAACCCGCCCACGAGGCCGTAGAAGAACGTTGCCTCGGTGAGCGCGAAGCCGAGCCACTGGATCGAGGTGATCTCGTCTTTCATCTCCGGCTGGCGCGTGGTGGCCTCGATCACCTTGCCGAACAGCATCCCGATGCCCGCGCCGGCGCCCGCCGCGCCGCCGCCCGCGCCCACGCCGAGCGCGATCGATTTGCCCGCGTTGGCGGCGATTTCCTTCTGCGCTTCTGCGGCGGCCAACACCAGAGCTCCTATGTGGGTCGACGTGGTTGCTACGAGATGGGTCAGCATCTGTCTCCTTGTGAGTGCGTTAGTGGCTCGCCGAGGCGGCGCCGCCGATGTAGATCGCGGTCAGGATGGCGAAGATGAAGGCCTGCAGGCCGGCGATCAGCCCGGCCTCGAACAGGAAGATCACGACGCCGAACGGCAAGGTGAACCAGCCAAGCACCTGCAGCCCGAGCAGGATGGCGAAGTTGCCGGCCATGAAGTCGATCAGCATGTGGCCGGCGAGCAGGTTGGCCCACAGCCGGATCGTGAGCGACAGCGGGCGCAGGACGAAGTTCGAGAGCAGCTCAAGGGGCACGATCAGGATCAGGATCCCGCCGCTGACGCCCTTGGGGATGAGGCTTTTCAGGTACCCGATCGGCCCGTGCGTGCGCACCCCTTCGAAGTTGTAGGCGACGAACACAATCAGCGTGAGAACGAGCGGGAGGGCCAGGTTCGTCACGGCGGCATAGATCTGAAACGACGGGATGTGCGCGCCGAACAGCGTGAACTTGTTCTGCGTGTCCACCGGTAGCGGGATGTAGCCGAGCAGGTTCGACACGAGCACGAACACGAACAGCGTGAACACGAACGGGAACCACTTCTTGCTGAGCTTGTCGCTCATGTTGTCGTGGGTGACGCGCGACATCAGGCCGTACGCGGCCTCGACGGCCACCTGCACGCGCCCCGGCCGGCGCTGCATGTGCCATGCGACGTAGAGCATGATCGCGAGCGTGATGATCATCGCGAGCAGCACATAGAGCACGCCCTTGTCGAGCTGGATCGGCCCGGCGATCTTGAGCCAGCTTTCGAGGTGAAAGCTGTCGATCACCTTGAACTGTTCGTTTTTGTGGCCGTGGACCCCGAAGGCCACGACGAAGGCCACCAGCCCGATCAGATAGAGCGCCGCGAACCCCAACAGCGCCTTCTTCGTCCCGCTCATCCCGCCCGTGCCCTGCGTCGCCTCCTCGACGGTGCTCACCGGACCACCCCCCGGTTGGCCTCTGGCGTGGGCTTGCCCGCGAGCACCCTGATCGCGAACGCGACCGAGTAGGCGACGCAGATCACGATCGCCGCAGTCAGGCCGTCGGCGCGCCCGCCGACCGCCCCGGCGACGATGATCGCGCCCGCCAGCAGCCAGATGCGCGCGAATGCCTCGAACACGCTCAGCCCGAGCTTTGCGCGCGGCTGCGCCGCCCTCGCGACCCAGCGCTTGTCGGTGCGCGCGAGCACGCGCTGGACGATCCATGCGATCGCGCCCACGAGCAGGCCGAACACGGGGGCGCCGAGCGCCAGCGCCACGGGCGTGCCGACGACGACCACCAGCACGTCGAGATACTGGAGGACGACGTTGAGCTCGCGCCCGCGCGGGCCGGCGAGCCCGCCCGAGCGCTCGCGCGGACGGGCGCCCGGCGGCGTCAGCTCGCTGCGCGCGCCCTGCGCCGGGGGGCTCGCTGAGCCCGTCGCCGCTGCTCTCGCCGAGGCCCTCGCGCTGCTGGCGCTCCCGGGGTCCGCGATGGCCAGCCCGCCCGCCGACGCGGCGCCGGTCTGGCCGTTGGGATGTTCGCTCGGGTCAAATTCGGGCATGTATTCGCCGCCACCCTACCGATGGAAGGACCCACGCGTGCTCCTGCACAGGCGCGCCGCGCAAGCACTGCTTCCCTCGGAGGCGGCGCGTTCAGTCTATCCGAACGGGGACTTCGTAACAACTTTGTAACAGTTCCTTGGCACTCGCCAGGCGGAGCTCCCTGGCTCGGGGTGCTTGTATGAAGGCTCTGGACGTCGGGTCGGGCGGGCAGGGCGCAGTTGGCGAACCCTCCTCCACACAGGCAGGTGCGGCGGGACGCCGGGCGCATGCTGCCCACACGCCCGCACTACTGCCCCAGCTGGGCTTCCACGCTTTTGCGGGCGAAGTCGAGCATGCCGAGCGTCACCCACGGCAGCTGTCCGGCGCGTACACGCAGGCCGACTTTGCCATCGGGCTCATGCACCTCGACGATCGTGATCACGCGACCGATCTGGTACTCGTCGCCAAAGTCGGCTTCAATCGCATCCATCTGTTCGGCCACTTCCTGCATCAGCCGCGCGCGCGGGTCGGATTCCCCACGCTGTCCCGGATCGCTCCCCTCACTGGCCATCTGTGTCCTCCTTTCTCGACGATCTGCTCACGGCAATGCAGCCAAGGCTCGAGCGGGCGAGCGTCAGGCGCTGGATTCGGGCACGGTCTGAGGCGTCCGCCGCGTGCGCTCACGCCAGCGCGGGGCCGCGCTCTGGCGCCCGCGCGCGATCAGCCACGCGATCGCCGTGGCGATTGCGAGCACCGCCAGGCCGCCGGCGATGTCGAGCACGAAATGGTTGCCCGTGGCGAGCACCGCGAGGCTCGTTAGGAACGGATACACGACAGCCAGCACGCGCGCCCACACGCGCCTGGTCAACTGCCACATGACCATCGTGCACCACACCGCCCAGGCGATGTGCAGCGAGGGCATCGCGGCGAGCTGGTTCGCATGCGATGCCAGTTCGCCCGTGTGCCAGGAGCCGAAGGCGTGGCTGGACGCGACCACATCGGTGAAGCCGGGCAGCATTCGCGGCGGAGCCACCGGGTAGCGCCAGAACACGATGAAGGCGAGCACGTTCACGGCCACCAGCGTGTTGCGCAGGGGGCGGTAGACGTCGGCGCGCCGCCACCACACCCACCCCAGCAGCCCCAGCGTCACGACGAAGTGCGCGTTGTCGTAGTAGTCGGACAGGATCAGCGCGAGCGTATGGTGCCCCGCCAGCCACCGGTCGAGCGCCAGCTCGGGATCGAGGTGGAGCGTGCGCTCGAGTGAGAGGATGGCCCGGGCGTGGACGATCGCCAGGTGCACGCGCAGCGGCGCGAGGTTGGTCGTCGCGTCGTAGATCCAGCACAGCCAGACGACCACCAGCCCCTCGACCCACCAGCGCGGACGCGCCGTTGCGGTCGCCCGAGCCCCGGCCCCGGCGGCGGACAAGCTGGCCGGCGCGACGCTCGTATCGATCGAGACGGCGCTCGACATTCGTCGATGTTACCGGCCACCCCAGCGGCCGCGGACGGGCCCGGAGGTCCGCAAGCGCCCTGTCAGGGCGCCGCGGGCGAAAGGCCGCGCGCCGCGAGCGTGTCCAGCACTCGGGGCAGCGCCGCCGCGGTCCGCCGCCACGATCCCGGCGCCGAGTAGTCGTCGGCGTCGTGCAGCAGGAGCACAGAACCCTCGCTCACGCCATCGGTCGCGCGAGCGGCGATCGACTGCGGCGTGGCGCGCGCGCTCCAGTCACGCCCCCACTGGCTCCACAGCAGCGCCCGCCAGCCGCGTTCGCGCGCGACGCGCAGCGCGGTCGCGTTGGCGATTCCGTACGGCGGGCGATACAGCGTCACCTCGCGTTCGCTGGCCTGCTCGATCAGCCCCTGCGCGCGCGCGATGTCCTCGCGCACCTGGTGCGGCGTCAGGCGCAGGAGGTTGCGATGGCGATGGCAGTGCAGGCCGATCCCGTGTCCTGCGGCGACGATCTCAGCCGCCAGGTCCGGATTGCGCTGCACCTGCTCGCCCACCAAAAAGAATGTTGCTCGAACGTCGGCGTCGGCGAGGATCTCGAGCACCGCCGGGGTGCCCTGCGGGTGCGGGCCGTCGTCGAAGGTGAGCGCATAGCCGCGCCCTGCCCGCGTCCGATCCTCGATCCCAAGGGGCGCGCGCAGCGCCGGCCAGGCACCCGCCAGGCCGGGTAGTAGATAGCTGGCCATCGCCACGCCGGCGACCGCGTGGGCGAGCGGCCCGGCCGGGCTGCGATCATCGTCTGGGTCTATGGTCGATCTCGTCCTGGGAATCGTTGCGGCGGTCGGTGCCTCGACCCTGTACAGCCTAGGGATCAGCATCCAGGCGCTCGACGCCCGCGAGGCGCCGTCGCACGAGCACCTGCGCGTGGCGCTCGTGAGGCGCCTGGCGCGCCGCTCGCGCTGGCTCCTGGGCACGGGTCTGACGGTACTCGGCTGGCCGCTTCAGGTCGTGGCGCTCTTGCTCGCGCCGCTCGTGGTCGTCCAGCCGGCGCTCGCGATCGGGCTGCTCGTGCTGCTGTTCCTGGCCCAGCGCATCCTCGGCGAGCATGCCGGACGCACCGAGCACCTCGCGATGTGCGGAATCGTGCTCGGCGTGGTCGGCATCGCCCTCACGGCGCCGCCGCGCAGCGACGGCCACCCCACCGAGCATCTCACGATCACGGTCACGCTCGCTGTGCTGGCCGCGGCGAGCTTCGCGCCCTACCTGCTGCGCTCGGTGCTGCGCGCGTCTGCCGCGGTGACTATGGTCGGCGCCGGGCTCGCCTACGCCTGGAGCGGGGTGGCGACCAAGCTCGCCTCCGACGATCTCGCTCTCGGGCACCCGGGCGTCGCGATCGCGTGGGGACTTTCGACGATCGCGGCTTCCGGCCTCGGCCTGCTCAGCGAGATGAGCGCGCTCCAGGAGCGCCCCGCGATACAGGTCGCGCCGGTCGTGTTCGTAACGCAGACGATCGTGCCGGTCGCGCTCGCGCCGGTGCTGTTCGGCGAGCACCTCGCCGACACCCCCCTCTACGGAGTGCCGCTCATCGTCTCGCTCGCGCTGCTGATGACGTCGGCGGTGATGCTCGTGCGCTCGCCGCTGCTGCTGGCGCTGATGGAAGGCGAGCGCATCAACTTCTCGAGCGGCTCGACGCGTAGACCGTACTCGCCGAGCCAGGCGACCACTCGCTCCAGCCCCGCCACCGAGGGCGGCGAGCCGTTGACCGCCACGACCACGACGTCGCCCGCCCGCGCCGGTCGTTGAGGCAGCGAGCCCGTGGCGTTGAGGCGCATCGCGCCGCTGATCGGCGTGGCGCCCAGCGTGCGCGCCAGCACCAGCTGGCCGACGGCCAGGCCACCGCTCGGCTGCAGGTAGTAGAAGCGATGTCCGAGCCCCAGCGCGCGCGCCTGCGAGTGCAGCGCCGCGCGCGTGCGCAGCCAGCGCACCGGGGCCGACCCCGGTATCTCGGGGACGACTTCGTCGCGCAGCGAGCGCAGCATCGTGATGTCGCTGCGCGGGGGCGTGCGCCCGGCGTCGGCGATCGAGACATGGATGCCGCGCTGGGCCAGCTCGCCCGCCACGAGCTGGGCGTCGCGCGCGGGGACGCGCACGACGACCCCAACCGCCCGCTGGTCGGTCTGCACGTGCGCGAGCGGGTGCACGCGCAGCAGCTTGAAGGCGAGCGCCGTGACCTCGTCGGTCGACATCACCCAGGCGCCGATCACGAGCAGCAGCGCCAGCTGGCTGGACAGCGCGGTCGTGCGCAAGCGCCACGCGGGGATCGGGCGCACGCGTCGCGGCGCGTGGAGCACCACGTCGGCTGCGGTTACCGCGCCGGCCCGCCTCTCCGTGCGCTCGCCGGAGCCCGGCGACTGTGCCTGCGCTCCCGCCCGAGCCTCGGAGGCGTCTGACGCGAAGCTCGCGCACACCTGCTCGCGCAGCTCGTCGGTGTCGTTGGCGAGGCGCACGAGCTCGAGCTCGGCCATCGCGCGCGTGTTGATGCGCGCGTGCCCAACCGGAAGCCCGTAGGAGACGACCGGCGTGCCGGCGACCATCGCCTCCATGCACGTGACACCGCCGGTCGAGTGCACGAGCACATCGGCGGCGGCCAGCACCTCGGGCATCCTGTCGGTGAAGCCGTATACGTGCACGGCGGGGTTGTCGGCGAAGTCAGCCCGCAGCTTGTCGGCCAGCGACTCGTTGCGTCCGGACAGGCACACGATGCTCGTCACCTCGGGGACGCGTGTGAACTCGTGCACCGCTCCGGCGATGTCGCCGACCCCCCAGCCTCCGCCGGACACCACGACCATGCGGCCGTGCTCGGGGAGGCCGAGGGCGCGGCGCGCCTGAACGGGACAGCGGGGGCTGAGGAACTCGGCGGAGATCAGGGGACGTACGAGCCGGGCGCTGCCCGGTCCGGCGATGCGCTCGACGGCCGAGATCGACTCTCCGTACATGACGATGTGCGTGTCGATCCCCGACTGCGCCCAGAAGAACAGGCCCGTCAGGTCGGTGATCGTCGCGACCGTCGGGCAGTCCACGGCGCCGGTGCGGCGCAGGCGCGCGAGCACCACCGTGATCGCCGGGTACGTGGACACGACCACGTCGGGTTCGTGCTCGGCGATCGTGCGCACCAGCGACCGCGAGCCCAGCCGGCAGAGCATGCGCCGGGTCAACCCGCGGACCGGCGCGACGTGCTCCAGCAGCCAGTAGAACGCACTGTAGGTCCAGGGCATCAAGCGCAGCTGCACGCGGTAGCCGTCCTCGACGACCGGCCGCAGCAGCGGCCCCATCGCCGCCAAGCCGTTGATCACGGTGACCTGCGCCGGCTGTGGCGTGTCTTCGATCTGGCGCGCGAGCGTTCGGGCCGCGGCGGCGTGGCCCTCGCCAACCTGGGCGGACAGGATCAGGACGCGCTGCGGTCCTGGCGCGCGAGGCTGAGAGCGTTTGCGGTGTCGACTTCGCATCTCCGTTGTCTGCCCGTGCGTGCGCGGGTACTCGTTCGGCACCATCGCGCCCGCGGAAAACTGCCCCCGCCGGGCGCTCGGCGCACAGGTTAGCGACTGCAGGGAACGTCCGGCGGGCGGGACAGACGCAACAATGAGCCGATACAGGCCGCCAACCCCACAACGGGCCCCGCGATTGCGGGGCGCGCGCACGGGCTGACCGGCGCGCGGAGCGCTCCGCGCAGGCCGGCGTTTGCGCTGCGCGCGCTGGGTTCGCTCGGTCTGCTCGGCGTGATCTGCAGCGTGTTCCTGATCAGCGCCGGCGCCGCCACCCGCCCCTCGATCTACGTGCCCGGGCGCAGCGGCGGCTGGACGGGCTGGTTGGCCGGGCCGCTCGAGGGCCTGAACGTGGGCATCGGCAGGTACAGCTTTCAGACGCTGATGCTGATCCTCTGCGCCAGCTACGCGCTCGTGCTGCTCACGGCCGACGCGCTGCCGATGCGCGCGATCGCCGGCGCGATCGTCCTCGCCAGCGTGGCGCTGCTGCTCGGGCCCCCGCTGATCTCCCAGGACGTGTTCGGCTACATCGGGTTCGCGCGCATGGGTGCGCTGCACGGCCTCGACCCCTACACGAGCGTTGCCGCCGACGTGCCCAGCGACCCGGTGTTCAGCTTCCTGGGCTGGCCCTTCCTGCATTCACCCTACGGCCCGCTGTTCACGCTCGCGAGCTATGCAACCGCGCCCCTCGGCGTAGCGGGCGCGCTATGGACATTCAAGGCGGTCGCCGTCGCGTCCACGCTCGGCGCCGTCGCGCTCGTCGCCCGCGCGGCGCAGCGGCTGGGCCAGAGCCAGCGCTGGGCGGTCGCATTCGTGGGCCTGAACCCGGTGCTGCTCGTGCTCGCGCTCGGCGGCGCGCACAACGACACGCTGCTGCTCCTGCTGCTCTCGGCGGCGCTCGCGCTAACCGCCACCGCGGCGCACTATCGCGCCGGCGCGCTCGCGCTCGCCGCCGGCGTGGGAGTCAAGGTGACCGCCGGCGTCGTGCTGCCGTTTCTGTTGCTCGCCCCCCCGAGCTGGCGTGAGCGCGCGCGCGCGGCTGGGGTCGCGGCGCTGGGGCTGGTGGTGGTGGGCGTGATCGGCATCGCAGGCTTCGGCGTCCACGCGCTCGGCTTCCTCGACGCCGTCGGCGAGCAACAGCAGCTCGTGTCCAGCCACAGCATTCCCGCCGAGGTGGCCCGCCTGCTCGGGCTGAGCGGGACGCCCGGCTGGTGGCGCCATCTCTTCATCGCCGCCTTCGCGGTCGTGCTCGTGGTGGCGCTGTGGCGAACGGCGCGTGGCGCCGACTGGCGCGTGGCCGCCGGCTGGACGACGCTCGCGCTGCTCGTGTCGACCGCCTGGCTTCTGCCGTGGTACGCCGTGTGGGCGCTGCCGTTAGCGGCGGTCGGCGGCGATCGGCGTCTGCGTGGCGCCACGCTCGCTTTCTGCGCGTACGCCGTCCTCATCCACCTGCCGCTCGCCGACCCGCTGCTCAGCCCGCCCCAGCACCACGCCGCCGCCGTCGCCATCCTCGCGCGATGAGCGCTCGCGGCGCGGGCGTCCGTCGCGCTGCTCGAGCGTGGTGACGGTCTCGAACTCGCCCGTCTCCAGATCGGCGGTCACGCCGCGCTCGATCTCATCCGGCGACGCCTCCGGGCTCAGCCGCCGTAGTCGCATCGTGTCCAGGCGCCTGAACTTGAGGATCTCGAGCACGTAGACCAGGTAGATGCTCGCCGCCACGACGATCAGGCCGAGCGCGATCACCACCAGCGTCCAGCCGGTGTGCAGATGACCTTTGTGGTCGCTGTATGGGATGAAGCGCAGCGCCAGCGCCAGCCCGGCGCACAGCAGCGTCCAGGCGTACAGGTAGGCGATCGTGCGCCTGCTCGAGAAGCCGATGCGCGCCATGCGGTGATGGAAGTGCTCACTGTCGGACGCGTAGATCGGGCGCCGGTACTTCAGGCGCTTGAGCACCACGAAGGTCGTGTCGAGGAACGGCACCGCCAGCAGGATCAGCGGCAGTACGAACGACACCACCGCAGCGGTCTTAACCGCCGCCTCGACGGTGATCACGCCCATCAGCAGGCCCAGCAGGTTCGCCCCGCAGTCGCCCATGAAGCTCGACGCCGGCGGGAAGTTGTAGATGAGGAAGCCGAGCGCCGCGCCCGCGGTCAGCGCGGCCAGCACGCCCGGCTGGGCGCGGTTGAGGTCGAACGCGATCACCGCCAGAGCCGCCGCGATGATCGCGCACACGCCCGCGGCCAGACCGTCGACGCCGTCGGAGAAGTTGACGACGTTCATCATCGCGACGAGGCCGATCACGGTCAGCACGGGGCCCGCGTTGGTCACGCCGGCGTTGGGGAAGTCGAGTTTGCCGACGAACGGAAGCGTGATCGCCTTGACCGTCACGCCGAAGTGGACGACGATCACAGCCGCGAGCACCTGCCCGGAGAGCTTCACGGTCGGCGGGAGGTCGAAGCGGTCGTCGAGCGCCCCGACGAGCGTGATCAGCGCCGCTGCCAGGAGCACCCCGTCCCACATGTGGCTGGCGCCCGCATAGCCCGAAGGGAGCCAGATCAGCGCGGCCACGAGCACCCCGCCGAAGATCGCCAGGCCGCCGAGCAGCGGCGTAGGCCGCTCGGACAGCCCGCGCTCGCGCGGTTCGTCGATCGCGCCGACAGCCCGCGCGAAGCGCATCGTAAGCGGCGTCAGCAGCGCTGTGACGGCGGCGGCGACCACGAACGCGTACAGCGCGTCGAGCTCGGTCGGATGGCGCATAGACCCCGCACAGCATCGCAGGCATCGGGGTCGTACGCGCCGAACGCCCGCGCGTGCCGGCGGCTGCGCGCCTACGCCGGCGCGGCGCTCGTCAGCCCCTCATACAGCGGGTAGCGCCCAACGATCGCCTGCACGCGCTCGGCGAGCGCCGGTGCCGCGGCGGGGAAGTGATCGGCGAGCAGCGTCTGGGAGATGATCTGACCGACCTCGACGAAGTCCTCCTCCAAGAGCCCGCGCGTGGCGAGCGCGGGCGTGCCGATTCGCAGGCCCGAGGCCTGCATCGGCGGGCGCGGATCGAACGGAACGGCGTTGCGGTTGACCGTGATCCCGATCTCGTGCAGCCGGTCCTCGGCCTCGCGCCCGGTCAGCTCGGGCCGCAGGTCGCGCAGGTCGACGAGCACGAGGTGGACATCGGTGCCACCGGTGAGCACCCTCAGCCCGGCGCGCTGGCCCTCGGCGCACAGCAGCTCGCCCGCCAGCGCACACGCACCCGCGAGCGTGCGCCGCTGGCGCTCGCGGAAGAGCTCGCTTTTGGCGAGCTTCAGCGCGACCGCCTTGCCCGCGATCACGTGCTCCAGCGGACCGCCCTGCTGGCCGGGAAACACGGCCGAGTCGATCTGCTTGGCAAGCTCGGCCTTGCACAGGATGATCCCGGCACGCGGACCGCCGAGCGTCTTGTGGGTGGTCGTTGTGACCACGTCGGCGCCGAGCTCCACCGGGTTGGGGTGCAGGCCGGCAGCGACGAGCCCGGCGAAGTGAGCCATGTCGACCATCAGCAGTGCACCGACCTCGTCGGCGATCTCGCGGAAGCGGTCGAGCTCGAGCTGGCGCGGATACGCCGACCACCCGGCGAGCAGGAGCTTCGGACGGCGCTCGCGAGCGAGGCTCGCGACCGCGTCCATGTCGATCAGGCTGCTCTCGCGGTCGACCTCGTAGGCGACGATCTCATACAGCTTGCCCGACACGTTGATCTTCATCCCGTGCGTGAGGTGACCGCCGTGCGCCAGCGACAGGCCCATGATCATGTCGCCGGGCTGCAGCAGCGCCTGGTAGACGGCGGTGTTGGCCTGCGCACCCGAATGCGGCTGCACGTTGGCGTGCTCGGCCCCGAACAGCGCGCGGGCGCGGTCGATCGCCAGCTGCTCTGCAACGTCGATCCACTCGCAGCCGCCGTAGTAACGGCGCCCCGGATAGCCCTCGGCGTACTTGTTCGTCAGCACCGAACCCTGGCATTCGAGCACGGCGCGCGGCGCGAAGTTCTCCGAGGCGATCATCTCGAGCGTGCTCTGCTGGCGCTCGAGCTCGCCCCGCAGCGCCTCGGCCACCTCGGGATCGACCTCATCCAGCGGACGGTCGAAGTAGTCGGGACTGGGCTCGGACATGGCGCTCTCCTTGGGATTGCGGCTCAGATGCCCAGGCGCGCGGCTGCTCGGCTAGCCGCTTCCCGGTGGTCGCTTCCACCTCACAGCGCCAGTCGCGGCAGCTCTGTCGAGCCTAGCAGGACCGCTCGCGGCGGGGCCGGTGCGCGGCGCGCTCACCGATCCTCGTGCGCTGTCGCCAGCGCCGCCCGCACCGCCTCGCTCGAGCGCGCGCCGGCGCGCACGACAGACCAGCGCCCACCGTCGCCGTACTCGCGCAGGTCGATCACCGTCGAGGCCACACCTGGCAGCTCGCCCCCGTCCAGGCACAACTCGACGCCGTCGCGCAGCTCGCGCGGGACGTCGGCCAGACGCCGGGCCTCACGCTCGCCCGTGAGGTTGGCGCTCGACTGGAGCACCGGCTCCCTGAGCGCGCCCAGCGCCGCGAGCGCCGGTGCCAGCGCCGGCACCCGCAGCCCGAGCGTGTCGGGATCGGGGCCGCACGCAAGCGCAAAGCGCCGCGCGCGGTTGGGCAGCAGCAGCGTCACCGGCCCCGGCAGCAGCGCGCCCAGCGCGAGGCGCTCGCGCCCTGTCAGCTCGGGCAGCGCCGAGAGTGCCGGCGCGAGCGCGAAGAACAGCACTGCGGCCGGGCGCTCGGCCGGGCGCCCCTTGAGCTCGTACACGCGCGCGACCGCGCGCGCGCTGTCGGGGTCACAGCCGATCCCATAGACGGTGTCGGTCGGGAACACGGCCACGCCACCCCGGCGCAGGCAGTCCTCCAGTCGCACGGCGTCGCCGGTGTCGAGCGTCGCGGGGCTCACCCCGCCCCGCCCGCCGCTCGGCGGGCGACCACGACGCGCTCGATCGCGGCCAGGTCGCGCTCGCTGCGCACGTGGCCGAAGCCGGCCTGCGCCACCAGCTCGCGCACGGCCGCGGCCTGCCCCACGCCAACCTCGAGCGCCAGCAGCGCCAGGCGCGTGCGCTCGCCCGACTGGGCGACGAGCGCCCTGATCGACGACAGGCCGTCCGCGCCGGCGAACAGCGCTCGCGGGGGCTCGTGGTCACGGATCTCGGGCGCGAGCTGCGCGCTCTCGAGCTCTGACACATACGGCGGGTTGGAGACGACCGCGTCGAACTCGTCGCCGATGCCGCGCAGCATGTCGGCCTGAAGCCAGCGCACGGCGAGCCCCAGGCGCCGCCCGTTTGAGCGCGCCAGCTCCAGAGCGGGCTCGCTCACGTCGCTGCCGGCCACATCGAGGTCAGGGCGCTCGTGCTTCAGCGCGAGCGCGATCGCGCCGCTGCCGGTACCGAGGTCGAGCACGCTGGCGCCGCGCGCGAGCTCGGCCACGGCGACCTCGACGAGCAGCTCGGTCTCCGGACGCGGCACGAGCACGCGGTGGTCGACGCGCAGCGCAAGCGCGCGAAAATCCCGCCGCCCGATGATGTAGGCGACCGGCTCGCGCTCGACGGCGCGGCGGCGCACCGCCTCCTGAAACGCGCGCACGGCCGGGCCGGCGACGGTCAGCCCGCGGTCGATCAAGAGCCGCTCGCGACCGACGCCGAGCACGTGCGCGAGCAGCAGCTCGGCGTCCAGGCGCGGCGTGTCGGCACCTGACGCGGCGATCGCCGTGACCGCTCCTTGAAGCGCCTCACGGGCCGGCGTGCCGGCGCGCAGCGCACGATCGACCATCACGCGGCCGGCTCAAGCGGCGGCCTGGGCCGCCAGGCGCCTGCGCCGCTCGTCGGCCACGAGCACCGCCGTGAGCCCATCCAGATCACCCTCGAGCACCTGGTCGAGGTTGTGCACGGTGAGCTTGACGCGGTGATCGGTCACGCGCCGCTCGCCGTAGTTGTAGGTGCGGATCTTCTCGGCACGATCGCCGGTCCCGACCTGCGAGCGGCGTTCGGCGGCCAGCTCGGCCTGCTGCTCGGACAGCGCGCGCTCGTACAGGCGCGCGCGCAGCACCCGCATCGCCTTCTCGCGATTCTGCAGCTGGGACTTCTCGTCCTGCATCGACACGACGATCCCAGACGGCGCGTGCGTGATGCGCACCGCCGAGTCGGTCGTGTTGACCGACTGGCCCCCGGGGCCGGTCGAGCGATAGACGTCGATCTGCAGGTCGGCCGGGTCGATCTGCACGTCGACGTCCTCGGCCTCCGGGAGCACGGCCACCGTGGCCGTGGAGGTGTGGATGCGCCCCTGGGACTCGGTCTCGGGAACGCGCTGCACGCGGTGGGTGCCGCCCTCGAACTTGAACACCGAGTAGGCGCCATCGCCCTTGATCGCGAACGTGTACTTGCCCTCGCCGACGTCTAGCGGCTCGGTCACGAAGCCCAGGCGCTCGGCGTACTTGGTGAGCATCCGGTAGACGTCGCCTGCCCACAGGCCCGCCTCCTCGCCGCCCGCGCCTCCCTGGATTTCGACGATCACGTTCTTGTCGTCGTTGGGATCGCGCTCGATCATGGCCAGGCGGATCTCCTCCTCGAGCTGCTCGATGCGCTCGCGCGCGCCGGCGAGCAGCTCGCGCAGCTCGGGATCGTCGCCGTTCTCGGACAGCAGCTCCTCGGCGCCGCCCGCGTCGTCGCTCGCGCGCCGCCATTCCGCGGCCGCCCTGGCAGCCGGCTCGAGCTGGCGATAGGCGCGACCGACCTCCGCGAAGCGCTCGCGGTCTGCGATCACCTGCGGGTCGGTCATCTGCTCACCGAGCTCGGCGAAGCGCGATTCGATCTGCTCGACGAGGGGCTCGATCATCGTCGCTGAGTCTAGGCCGCCGGCGGCGACGGCAGGCGCGCTCCTAGCGGCGGGCGGCCCTCAGGCCACGACCTCGACGCCGACCATGTCCTCGGCCGTCAAGGCCCCCACCGGCTCGCGCTCGAGCACCGCCTCTAGCGCCGCGATCGCGACCGCGAGCTGGTCCAGCTCGGGCTCACGCGTCGTCAGCAGCTGCAGCTTGAGCCCCGGCCACATCACCGCGCGCACCCAGCGCCGGCGGCGGTTCTTGCCCGCCAGCTTGATCAGCTCGAACGAGATCCCGGCGATCAGCGGCACGCCGAGGATGCGCGTGGCCAGCAGCCAGTACCACGCGGGCAGACCGAGCGGCGCGAACACGAAGATCGCGACGATCATCACGACGAGCAAGAAGCTCGTGCCACAGCGCGGGTGCAGGCGCGAGAAGCGCTGGCAGTTGACCGGGGTGAGGGCCAGCCCCGCCTCGAAGCAGGAGATCGTCTTGTGCTCTGCGCCGTGGTACTCGAACACGCGCCGCAGGTTGCGCATCCGCGACAGCAGCAAGAGGTAGCCGACGAAGATGGCCGTGCGCACGACGCCCTCGACCACCCAGAAGAGGCCCGGCGAGCCCAGCTGGTCCTTGACGGCGCTCGTGAGCAGCACCGGCACGACGAAGAACAGGCCCACGGCGAGCGCGAGCGCGACCACGACCGTGCCGATCCACACGCTCGGCGGGATCTCCTGCGCCTGCGGCGCCTCGCGGCCGCGCTCGCGCGCCCCCGGAACCTCGCCCGCGGCAATGGCCTCGGCGCTCTCATCGCTCGCGGCGGCCGGCAGCTCCTCGTCGGGCAGCTGCGCGTTGGCGGAGATCTCGAGCGCGCGAAAGCCGACCACGAGCGAGCCGGCCAGCGCGACCACCCCCCTGATGATCGGCACGCGCAGCCAGCGGTGGCGCTGGAGGGCGCTCGTGAGCGCGAATACGCTGACGTCGATCTCGCCCTCGGCGCCCCGCGTCGGCCCGTAGTCGTCATCGCGAAGCTGCTCTGGGCTCGGCTTGCGCACCGCGACGGCCCAGTGACCCACCCCGCGCATCATCACGCCCTCCAGCACCGCCTGCCCGCCGACCGGAGCGTCGCGCTGCGCGCTCAGCTCGCCATCAGCCTCGACCGTGGCGGCGCCCGCGGCCTCGGCACGCGCGAGCGCCAGCCCGCCGTTGCCGTCGAGCGCCGCCAGCTGCTCGGACGCCGGCTCGGCGCCCGGCTGCTGGACCGGGCTCGCGGGGGTGCCGCCAGCCGACGGTGAGGACATGGGCTAGGAAGCCGAGCGAGCCTGCGCGTGCAGACGACCCTTGGCCACGCGGCGCTGGAAGCGCTCGACGCGTCCACCGGTGTCGAGCAGCTTCTGGCGGCCCGTGTAGAACGGATGGCACTGCGAGCAGACCTCGACGTGCAGCTCCTCCTGCGTGGCGCGGGTGAAGAACTCGTTCCCGCAGGTGCAGCGCACGTGTGCCCGAACGTAGCTGGGGTGGATCTTGTCCTTCATCGTCGCTCGATTCTAGATGATCGATTCCAGGGTCTTGTGTCGTCTCTCGCGGGGCCGCGGGAGTGAAGTGAGCTGCGACGACAGCGTCGCCGGGTGAACGACGCCGGACGAAGGCCCTGCTAGGGCGCGCTCGGCCCCGCAGTCGCCGACACGGCCGGCTGCGCGCACTTGGACGTGTCCAGCTGCAGCCGCTTGACGACGTGGCTGTGGGCGTTCAGCCAGCGAAAGTCCACGACCGCTCGGTAGACGGCCGGCGCGAGGTTCGTGACCTGGCGCAGGTCCTTGTAGGTCTTCACCCCCGCTTCGGCTTCCAGCCACGCACCCAGGCCCGGGGCACTGATCATGCGGAACTGCGTTTCGCCCGAGCGCCGCTGCACGAGGTATGTGCGCGTCTGCATGCGCGAGCTGCCCGCGACGAGCGTCATCTGCGCGGCGACGGTCAACGAGCGTTCGCTTTCGGCGCCCGTCGTGACGCACTGCGTGAGCGTCGCCGTGGCGATCGGCTGGGCCGGCGTGGTCGCGAGCGCGCGCGCGCGGCGCACGGTGCTCGCGGCAGCCGGCGCCGCCCACAGGCAGACGGGCAGGCAGGCAGCCAGCGCGAGCGCGCGCACACGGTCGATCGCGGTCATCACACCTGCTAACACCCTGCTAGCGCATAGGTTTCGGCTGGCCACGCCATACAAGGGGCCGCGCGCGGCGCCCGTGATCGAACCCGGCCGGCGGCTCGGCGCGGCGGCCGTAGTTCAGGTGATCTGGTACAGCGGTCCGTCGCCGCCCTCGGGCGTCGTCAGCCGCCCGCCCTTGGCCGTGATCGCGCCGCACTGGACGCAGTTGGTGTAGTTGACGATCACGTCCACGTCGCCGTGCTCGGGCGCGTCCTCGGGGATCTCATACACGCCGGCGGGACACATCCAGCGCCACGTCTCGGCGACCTCGCGGGGGACGTGTTTCTGGACACGGATGTGGTTGGGCGCGTCGTCGCGCGTCGCATTGCCGGTGATGAACACCGAGGAGAGCTTGTCGAATGTGTACTTGCCGTCGGGCTTGGGATACACCTCCTTGGTATCGCCGATGAACATCGGCTCGGCGTCGTCGCGGTGCCAGTCTGCGCGGCCCGGCGGGATCTTGCCCTTGGACATGATCGACGGGCCGGCGAGCAGGCTGCCGAAGAGGAAGCCTTTCTGAAAGCCCTGACGCGTGTTCCGTACCTGCCACAGCTCCTCGCCGACCGAGGATTCCTCGATCGCCTGCTCGTAGTCGGACAGGTCGCTGCTGCCGCGTCGCAGCGCGGCGTGGATCGCCTCGGCCGCGAGCATGCCCGACCTGATGCAGTGGTGCACGCCCTTGAGTGCGGCGGTGTCGACCATGCCGCCGGCGTCGCCCACCAGCAGCGCGCCTGGCATCGTCAGCTTCGGCATCGACCAGTAGCCCCCACCCGGCAGCGCCTTGGCACCCCAGGCGACGCGCTCGCCGCGGGCGAGAATCCCGCGGACGAGGGGATGGGTCTTGAACGCCTGCAACAGGTCGTGGGCCGACGTGGTGGCGTCGTGGTAGTTGAGATCCACGACGAAGCCGATCGAGACGAGGTGGTCGCCGCTCTTGGCGTCGGTCATCGGGTAGATCCAGGTGCCGCCGAGCTGCCCGTACTTCGGCGAGATCTTCATCGGCCATGGCTGGGTGAACGTGTGGATGACCCGGTCAAGCGGCTTTTGCACCTTCCACACCTCCTTGACGCCAAGCTCCCATACCTGCGGCTCGCGATCCTTGGCGAGGTCGAACTCCCGGATCGCGGCGCCGGTGAGGTGCCCCCAGCAGCCCTCGCCGAGGACGGTGAGCCGCGCCTTGATGTCGGTGCCCGGCTCGAAGTTGCCCAGCGGCTGGCCGTCCTTGCCACGCCCCTTGTCGCCCGAGCGCACGCCCACGACCTCGCCGTCGTCGACGACGAGCTGCGTGGCGGCGGTCTCGGTGAGGATGTAGGCACCGGCCTCCTCAGCCTGGCGCTGCTGGTATCGCGCAAGCGCCGAGACCGAGATGACCTCGTTGCCGTGGTTCTTGAAATTCGGCACGAACGGGATCGGCACCGAGATCTTGGTCTTAGCGCTGGGAAACATGTACACGGACTCCTTGGTCACCTCGCCGAAGGCAAAGCCCGCCTCGCGCCACTGCTCGCGGGTCATGTCGGGGAACAGCTCTTGCAGCGGGCCGGGCCGCATCACAGCGCCCGAGAGGTTGTGGCCGCCGCACGTCTTGGCCTTCTCGACGACCGCCACGGGCACCTCGCCCAGGCGCTCCATCGTCTCGGCATCGTCGCCGAGCAGCCGCATCAGGCGGTTGGCACATGCCAGCCCCGCCGTGCCGCCACCCACGATCACGACGCCGACCTCGATCAGCTCGTCCTCAGGATCGAGCCCGCGCTTGATGAACTCCCTGCGGCTGTCGACCGGCGGCGGGAAGGCCGCCGGCACGACCCGGCCGTTGTGCGATCCGTGAACTGCCGCCATCGCCTAGGCGCCCTTCTTGGCCTTCACCGCCTCGGTCAGTTTGGGCAGGATCTTGTTGAGGTCGCCGATGATCCCGAGGTCTGAGAATTCAAAGATCGGCGCGTTGGAGTCCTTGTTGATCGCGATGATGTTCTCCGAGGACTGCATGCCCACCTTGTGCTGGATCGCGCCCGAGATCCCGGCGGCGAGGTAGAGCTTCGGCGCGACCGTCTTGCCGGTCTGGCCGATCTGCGCCGCGTAGGGGTACCAGCCCGCGTCCACGACCGCACGCGTAGCTGCCACCGCGCTGTTGCCGCCGAAGGCCTTCGCCAGGTCCTCTGCGAGCTGGAAGCCCTCGGGCTTTCCCAGCCCGCGCCCGCCGGCGACGAGGATGTCGGCGCCCTCGATGTCCACGTCGGCGCCGCGCTGTTCGCCGCGCGTGACCATCGTCGCCTGCGTGGCCTGGGGCGAGAGCTCGAAGCTCAATTTCTCCACGGGGGCGTCGGCGTCGCCGGTCTCCCTGGCCTCGAAGGCGTTGAGGCGGCCGATGATGATCCCCACGTCGGAGCGGTACTTGATTTCCGAGATCGCCGAGTCGCCGAGGATCGGGCGCTCGGCGATCAGCTCGCCGCCCTCGGCGCGCACGTTGGTGACCTCCATGACCAC
>DASPVR010000175.1:0-9386 GCA_035622255.1 Solirubrobacteraceae bacterium
GGACGATCCCAACCAGGCGGGCGCCTCGGCGCAAGAGCAGCCCGACGCCGCCGACGCGACCACCACGAAGGAGGACTGACGAAACATGGCCACTACCACGAAGGAGTGGATCGAGGAGCTAAAGGGCATCTCGGTGCTCGAGCTCGCCGAGCGGATCAAAGCGCTCGAGGAGGAGTTCGGCGTGTCGGCGACAGCGGTCGCGGCTGCGGCGCCCGCCGCGGCCGCCGCGGGCGGCGGCGAGGACGGCGGCGGCGAGGAAGAGGGGGGCACGGTCGACGTGGTCCTCGCCTCCGGCGGCGACAAGAAGATCCAGGTGATCAAGGTCGTGCGTGCCGCCACCGGGCTCGGCCTCAAAGAGGCCAAGGCGCTCGTCGACGAAGCCCCCAAACCCGTCAAGGAGGGCATCGAACGCGAGGAGGCCGACAAGCTCAAGAAGGAACTCGAGGAGGCCGGCGCCTCGGTCGAGCTCAAGTAGCGCGCCGAGGGCGAGCACGGGCCCGGGCTCGCGGTGGCGGGACGCGTCGCAGCAGCGCCGCAGCGGCCGCGCCCGCCGCACGCTCTCGGCTTTATCCAGCCCTAACATTTTCTCGCGTTTTGCGGTAAGGTTCCGTCCGCTGGCCAATAGCCGCAGCCGCCCAAGGCACGATGCCGCGCCACATACGCGAGCATCGGGGCGGGGTCCGTGAGCGTCGGCGGCCCCTTGAGGGCGTCGATAGTCTGTGCTATCTTCGTTGGTCGCGCTTCGGCGCCCTCCTCTGCCCGTTCCTTGCCCTCCGAAGGAGTCGTTTCTTGGCTGCAGCAGATGCTCTCCGCACGCGCCGAAGCTTCGCGCGCCTCAGCAAGACCCTCGATGTCCCCAACCTGATCGATATCCAACGCCGTTCGTTCGCCTGGCTGACCGACCCCAAGCACGGCGGCCTGCGCGAGACGATCGACGACATCTCGCCGATCGAGGACTACACCGGCAACCTCGCCGTCCAGTTCGGCGAGTTCACTTTCGACGAGCCGGTCGCCTCGCTGGACCAGTGCCGTGAGAAGGACCTCACCTACGCGCGCCCGCTGACGGTCACGGTCGCGTTCATCAACCGCGAGACCGGCGAGATCCGCGAGCAGTCGGTGTTCATGGGCGACTTCCCGTGGATGACCGAGCGCGGCACCTTCGTGATCAACGGCACCGAGCGCGTGGTCGTCACGCAGCTCGTGCGCTCCCCCGGGGCCTACCTGATGGAGCCCAAGGACCGCGAGAAGCAGGTCTTCATCGCGAACCTCATGCCCGCGCGCGGGTCGTGGCTCGAGCTCGAGATCGACAAGAAGGGCAAGGTGTTCGTGCGGATCGACCGCAAGCGCAAGCTGCCGGTGACGGTGCTGCTGCGCGCGATGGGCTATGCCTCCGATGAGCAGATCCTCGAGCTCTTTGGGAACTCGCTCTACATCCGCAACACGATCGAATCCGACACCGAAGCCACGCGCACCGAAGACGGCGCCCTGATCGAGCTGTTCAAGAAGCAGCGGCCGGGCGAGCCGCCGAGCGTGGACAACGCCAAGACGCTGCTGAACCAGCTGTTCTTCGACCCCAAGCGCTACGACCTCACGCGCGTCGGACGCTACAAGCTCAACTCGCGTCTCGGCGTGGACGTGGACATCGACACGCGCACGCTCACCCACGACGACATCCTCGCGCTGGTGCGTGAGCTCGTGTCGCTGCCCAAGCGTCTCGGGCTGCCCGAGGACGGCGAGGTCGAGATCAAAGACTACGCGGCCGAGGCGATGGGCATGCCGCGCGAGCCCGTGGCGGAGCACCTCGACGAGTACGAGCACTTCGGCAACCGCCGCCTGCGCACCGTCGGCGAGCTGATCCAGGAGGCGTTCCGGATCGGGCTCTACCGTATGGAGCGGGTGGTGCGCGAGCGCCTCACGACCGAGGACGCCGACACGATCACGCCGCAGACGATCATCAACATCCGCCCGGTCGTGGCGGCGCTGAAGGAGTTCTTCGGCTCCTCGCAGCTGTCCCAGTTCATGGACCAGACCAACTCGCTGGCCGGGCTGACGCACCGCCGGCGGCTGTCGGCGCTCGGCGCGGGCGGCCTGACGCGCGAGCGCGCCCCGATCGAGGTGCGCGACGTGCACCCCACCCACTACGGGCGCATGTGCCCGATCGAGACGCCCGAGGGGCCGAACATCGGCCTGATCGGCTCGCTGTCGTCATTCGCCGAGGTGTCAGAGCACGGGTTCGTGACGACGCCCTACCGCGTGGTCAAGGACGGCGTGCTCACCGACCAGGTCGTGCGCCTGGACGCCACGCAGGAAGAGGAGCTGCTGATTGCCCAGGCCAACACCCCGGTCGACCCCAGGACGGGCCGCCTCAAAGGACCGGAGATCCTCTGCCGCACCCAGGCCGGCCAGTACGTGACGGTCGGGCCGAGGGACGTCGATCTGGTCGACGTCTCGCCGGAGCAGATCTGGTCGGTGGCGACCGCGATGATCCCGTTCCTTGAGCACGACGACGCCAACCGCGCGCTGATGGGGTCGAACATGCAGCGCCAGGCCGTGCCCCTGCTGAAGGCCGACGCGCCGCTCGTGGGCACCGGCATGGAGCGCCGGGCAGCGCTCGACACCGGCGACGTGCTGCTGGCCGACGCCGTGGGCACGGTCGACTACGTCGACGCCGACCAGATCGTCGTCCAGGGCGGTGACGGCAAGAAGCACGACTACGACCTGCACAAGTTCATGCGCTCCAACCAGGGCACGCTCATCCACCACAAGCCGATCGTGGCGACCGGCCAGAAGATCAAGGCTGGCGATGTGCTCGCCGATGGGTCCTCGACCGACCGCGGAGAGATGGCGCTCGGCAAGAACCTGATGGTCGCCTTCATGTCCTGGGAGGGCTACAACTTCGAGGACGCGATCATCCTCTCCAAGCGCCTCGTCCAGGACGACGAGCTGACCTCGATCCACATCGAGGAGTACGAGATCGACGCGCGCACGACCAAGCTCGGCGAGGAGGAGATCACCCGCGACATACCCAACCGCTCCGAGGAGTCGCTGCGCAACCTCGACGATCGCGGGATCGTGCGCGTCGGCGCCGAGGTCATGTCCGGCGACCTGCTAGTCGGCAAGGTGACGCCCAAGGGCGAGACCGAGCTGACCGCCGAGGAGAAGCTGATCCGCGCGATCTTCAAGGAGAAGGCGCGCGAGGTTCGCGACACCTCGCTGAAGGTCCCCCACGGCGAGGGCGGCGTGGTGATCGACGTCAAGACGTTCAGCCGCGAAGCCGGCGACGACCTCCCGCCGGGGGTCAACGACCTCGTGCGCGTGTTCGTCGCCAAGAAGCGCAAGATCTCCGAGGGCGACAAGCTCGCCGGCCGCCACGGCAACAAGGGCGTGATCTCCAAGATCGTGGACGTGCAGGACATGCCGTTCCTGGAGGACGGCACCCCGGTGGACGTGATCCTCAACCCGCTCGGCGTGCCAAGCCGCATGAACGTGGGCCAGATCCTCGAGACGCACCTCGGCTGGGCGGCGGCGCAGGGGTGGTACGACGACGGCTCCGACGCCTACAAGAGCGCGCACTCCAGGAGCGCCAACGGCAACGGCGCGCAGGGACGCGTCTACATCTCGACCCCGGTGTTCGACGGCGCGACGATCGAAGACGTCGACCAGGCGCTCGTGCGCTGGCAGGACGAGCACAAGGGCGCCATCAAGATGGAGATCGACAAGAGCCGCCGGCCGGGCGAGCAGGCGTCGGGCAAGATGACGCTGTTCAGCGGGCGCACGGGCGAGCCGTTCTCCGAGAAGGTGACGGTGGGCTACATGTACATCCTCAAGCTCCTGCACCTCGTCGACGACAAGATCCACGCCCGCTCGACCGGCCCCTACTCGCTGGTCACCCAGCAGCCGCTGGGAGGCAAGGCGCAGTTCGGGGGCCAGCGCTTCGGCGAGATGGAGGTGTGGGCGCTGGAGGCGTTCGGCGCCGCCTACACGCTGCAGGAGATGCTCACGATCAAGTCCGACGACACGGTCGGGCGCGTGAAGGCCTACGAGGCGATCGTCAAGGGCGAGAACATCGCCGAGCCGTCGATCCCCGAGTCGTTCAAGGTGCTGCTGAAGGAGATGCAGTCGCTGGCGCTCGATGTGAACGTCGTCTCCGAGGAGGGCGAGCGCGCCGAGATCCGCGACGAAGACGACGACCTGCTGCGCGCGGCCGAGGAGCTCGGCATCGACCTCTCGGGCGTGCGCGCCGCGGCCGGCGACGGCGACGAGGGCGGCTCAGATGCAGATGAGCGCGAGTCCGGCGACGCGGACGGCTCGCTCAAGGATCTCGAAGACGGCGAGGCGGAGCTCGCCGCCGAGTCGCTGGGCGCCGACGAGGCGCTCGGCGAGGAGTCGCTGCAGGCGCTCGCCGACGAAGAGGCCTCGGGCGTCGAGACGTAGGCCGCGGGGGCGGTCGCCGCGAGCCTGCGGCGAGCGTCGAGCGTGCACCGGCGCGTGCCTGGGCGCGGGTGCTCCCCAGCAGGAGCAGGGCAGGACAGGCGAAGCGATTCAGATTCAGTTTCACCCGCGAGCGAAAGCCGACACATGATCGACATAAACAACTTCGACGCCATCGAGATCTCGCTGGCCTCCTCAAAGCAGATCCGCAGCTGGAGCTCGGGCGAGGTGACCAAGCCCGAGACGATCAACTACCGCACGCTCAAGCCGGAGAAGGACGGCCTGTTCTGCGAGCGCATCTTCGGTCCGACCAAGGACTGGGAGTGCTACTGCGGCAAGTACAAGCGGGTGCGCTACAAGGGCATCGTGTGCGAGCGCTGCGGCGTGGAGGTCACACGCTCAAAGGTGCGCCGCGAGCGCATGGGCCACGTCGACCTCGCCGCCCCGGTCAGCCACATCTGGTTCTTCAAGGGCGTGCCGAGCCGCATCGGCTACCTGCTCGACATGGCGCCCAAGGAACTCGAGAAGGTCCTCTACTTCGCTGCGTCGATCGTCACCTGGGTCGACGAGGAGGCGCGGGCGAAGGACCTCAGCTCGCTGGAGAAGGAGATCAACAAGGTGCTCGACTCCTACGCCGCCGAGCGCGAGGAGCGGGTGCTCGAGCTGCGCGAGTCTCTCAAGCGGCGCGAGAAATACCTCCAGACCGGCAAACAGACGAAGTTCAACGACGAGGACCACCTGTGGGCGGACTCGCTCGACGTGAACTTGTCAAAAGTCTCAGACGAGGAGCGCGAGCGCCTGACCAAGGAGCTGCGCAAGACCTTCGACGCGGACATCGCCGACACCGAAGCCTACATCGAGGACGCGGCCGAGCGGCTGCGCAACGTGTGGGAGCTGTTCAAGACGATGGAGCCCAAGCAGATCGAGCACGACGAGACGACCTTCCGCGAGCTCAAGGAGCGCTTCGGCTCGCCGTATGGCTTCGGCGAGTACTTCCGCGGCGGAATGGGCGCCGAGTCGGTGCGCGACCTGCTCTCCCAGGTCGACCTGCAGGCCGAACGCGCAGAGCTCGAGGACCAGGTCAAGACCGGCAAGGGCCAGAAGCAGGCGCGCGCGGTGAAGCGGCTGAAGGTCGTTTCCGCGTTCATCCAGTCGGGCAACAAGCCCGAGATGATGGTGCTCGACGCGGTGCCCGTGATCCCGCCCGAGCTGCGCCCGATGGTCCAGCTCGACGGCGGCCGCTTCGCCACGTCGGATCTCAACGACCTCTACCGCCGGGTGATCAACCGCAACAACCGCCTCAAGCGGCTGCTCGACCTGGGCGCGCCCGAGATCATCGTCAACAACGAGAAGCGCATGCTCCAGGAGGCCGTCGACGCGCTGTTCGACAACGGCCGTCGCGGCCGACCGGTCACCGGGCCGGGCAACCGCCCGCTCAAGAGCCTGTCGGACATGCTCAAGGGCAAGCAGGGGCGCTTCCGCCAGAACCTGCTCGGCAAGCGCGTCGACTACTCGGGGCGCTCGGTGATCGTAGCCGGCCCCTACCTCAAGCTGCACCAGTGCGGGCTGCCGAAGATCATGGCGCTCGAGCTGTTCAAGCCTTTCATCATGGCCCGGCTGGTCGAGCGCAAGTCGGCGCAGAACATCAAGGCCGCCAAGAAGATGGTCGACTCGATGATCGCCGAGGTGTGGGATGTGCTCGAGGAGGTCATCCACGAGCACCCGGTGCTGCTCAACCGCGCCCCCACGCTGCACCGCCTCGGCATCCAGGCGTTCGAGCCGCTGCTCGTCGAGGGCAAGGCGATCCAGGTGCATCCGCTCGTCTGCCACGCCTTCAACGCCGACTTCGACGGCGACCAGATGGCGGTGCACCTGCCACTGTCCGCCGAGGCCCAGGCCGAGGCGCGCATCCTGATGCTGTCATCCAACAACATCCTCTCGCCCGCGCACGGCGCGCCGCTGGCCACGCCCACGCAGGACATGATCCTCGGCGCCTACTACCTCACCTACGGCCCCGAGGACCGCGAGCTGGGAGAAAAACGCGAGCTGCTCACGAGCGGCAAGTGGCCCGCGGGCGAGCCGCGTCCGCACGTCTTTCGCACCGCGCAGGAGGCGGAGCTCTCATACGAGAGCGGCGTCGTCGGGCTCCACGACCTGGCCGAGTTCCGCCCCTTCGGGCGCGAAGGCGGCCACGTGCTCACGACGATCGGGCGGATCATCTACAACGACCGCATCGAGCGCGCGCTCGCAGAGGCGCTGGGCGAAGACTTCGACGCGTCCAAGTACGCATTCGTCAACCAGCCGATGAAGAAGCGCGACACCACGCGCCTGATCGACGCGCTCGTGCAGACGCACGGGCCGACCACGATCTCGCTCGTGCTCGACGCGTTCAAGGACCTCGGCTTCAAGTACGCCACCCAGGCCGGCATCACGATCTCCAAGAACGACGTGATCGTGCCGCCCGACAAGCAGGAGATCCTCGACCGCTACGAGGAGCAGGTGGGCGAGATCGCCGACCAGTACGACATGGGGCTGATCACCCAGCAGGAGCGCCACGAGGCGATCGTGGAGAAGTGGAACGCCGCCACCGACGAGGTCGCCGACGCGATGATCGAGAACCTCGATGTGCTCAACCCGATCTTCATGATGGCCAACTCGGGAGCGCGCGGCTCGTTCAAGCAAATCCGCCAGCTGGCGGGCATGCGCGGGCTGATGGCCAACCCCAAGGGCGAGATCATCGAGCGCCCGATCAAGGCCAACTTCATGGAGGGTCTGTCGGTGCTCGAGTACTTCATCTCCACCCACGGGGCGCGAAAGGGGCTCGCCGACACGGCGCTGCGTACCGCCGACTCGGGCTACCTCACCCGCCGCCTGGTGGACGTCGCGCAGGACGTGATCATCCGCGAGCCCGACTGCGGCACCAAGGAGCACATCGAGCTGTCGGTGTTCAAGGACGACGGCCAGCCCAACGACGGGATCGTCGGGCGGATCGCGGCGCAGGCGATCAAGACCAAGCGGGGTCGGATGCTGGCCGAGAAGGGCGCTGAAATCGGGCTGTCCGAGCTGGCCGACATGGCGCAGGCGTTCGCCGACGACCACGCCAAGGGCACGCGCGTGACCGTGCCGGTGCGCTCGGTGCTCAAGTGCGAGGCCCAGAGCGGGGTCTGTCAGATGTGCTACGGGCGCGCGATGGCGACGGGCTCGCTCGCCCAGATCGGCGACGCGGTGGGGATCATCGCGGCTCAGTCGATCGGCGAGCCGGGAACGCAGCTGACGATGCGCACCTTCCACACCGGCGGCGTCGCGGGCGCGGACATCACGCACGGCCTGCCGCGCGTGGTGGAGCTGTTCGAGGCGCGCAAGCCCAAGGGGCTGGCCAAGATCGCCGAGCAGGACGGCGTCGTGTCGCTCGAGGAGACCGACAAGGCGCTCACCGTCGTGGTGACCGACAAGGCCGGCGAGGAGCACCGCTACTCCTTCCCGCGGCGCACGCGCCTGTTCGTGAGCGCAGGCGAGAAGATCAGCGCCGGCCGCCAGCTCAACGAGGGCTCTGTCTATCCGCACGAGCTGCTGGCCATCCGCGGGCGCACCGAGACCGAGCAGTACCTCGTCAAAGAGGTTCAGGAGGTCTACAAGTCCCAGGGCGTCGACATCAACGACAAGCACATCGAGCTGATCGTGCGCCAGATGCTCAAAAAGGTGCGCGTCGACCAGAAGGGCGACACCGACTACCTGCCCGGGCAGTTCGTCGACCGCTTCGAGTTCGCCAAGGTCAACCAGGCGGCCAAGAAGGACGGTGGCGAGACGGCGCAGTTCGAGGACATCATCCTCGGCATCACCAAGGCGTCGCTGAACACGGACTCGTTCCTGTCGGCGGCCTCCTTCCAGGAGACGACCAAGGTGCTGACCGACGCGGCGCTCGAGGGCAAGACCGACCGTCTCAACGGGCTGAAGGAGAACGTGATCATCGGCAAGCTGATCCCGGCGGCGACCGGGCTCAAGCGCTACCGCCGTATCGAGATCGAACCCTCCGAGCCGCTGCCGCGCGCGATCGACGACGTCGGGCTGCTCGACCAGGACGAGATCGCGGCCGAGCTCGGCCTGTCGGGCGCCGAGGCGCTCGGCGGGGGCTACGGCCAGGAGTTCGCCGCCGATCTGGCGTCGCTGGAGAAGATCGGCGCCGGCGGTGGGGATCCGGGTTTCGTTGAGGAGCTCGCCGATCTCGAGATCTCCGACGAGGACGGCTCGGGCGACTGACCACGGTGGCGTCCGCGTCAGGGTGGCGCCCGCTGGGAGCGATCTCGTCGGGCGCAGCGGCAACTGCGCGAGGGCTTGCGTGTTGTGGGCGGCGATGAGCGAGCGCGGGATGACGCGCCGATCGGTGCTCACCGCGAGCGCAGGCGTGCTAGCGGGTGGGCTGCTGCGCCGCGGCGAGGCGCTCGCGGCCGTCGCGCGCCCGTTCGCGGCACGGCCGGCGCGCGGGGGATCGCCGCGCCTGTTCTGGCGCTCGCTCGGCGACCTGGCGGCAGGCGGGCAGAGCATGAGCGTCGACCTGCGCCGCAACGCCGACCTGCTTGGCCTGAGCTATCGCGCCGGCGTGGGCGTGCGTGTGCAGCTTCGCTTCCGCGTGGCCGGGCGCTGGACCGTCTGGACGGCCGCTGGGCCGGGCGCCCACGGCCCAGAAGGCGAACGGCGATCGCCCACGACGACCGGCGACCCCGTCTGGACGGGGGGAACCCAGCTCGTGCAGGTGCGTGCCGACGGCGCGCTGCGGGACGTGCGCATCGCCTGCGTCGACGTGAGCGCCGGCGCCGGCGCGCGGCGTCTGGCGCTCGCCGGGCCGGCGGCGCTCGACGCGTCGCTGCCACTGGCCACGCCCACGCTCGCGGCCGGGCCGGGGCAGCCGCCGATCCTGGCCCGGCGCGCGTGGGCGCAGGGGATGGCGCCGCCGCGCG
>DASPVR010000176.1:0-2643 GCA_035622255.1 Solirubrobacteraceae bacterium
CGCCGACGGTCTGGATCGTGGTGGCGCTGACGCGTGACTCGCGCGCCAGGAGCTCGTGGAAGCGACGCACCCCTGCGACGGTGGGGTCGTCGGCGTCGCCGTCGATCAGCGCGCCACCGCGGACGACGTTGTCGGTGATGATCACGCTCCCGGGCCGTGAGAGCTCGAGCGAGAGCTCGAAGTACTCGGGGATGCTGCGCTTGTCCGCGTCGATGAAGATCAGGTCGAAGGGGCCGCGCCGCTGGGCGACGAATGCGCGCAGCGCGTCCGCGGCCGGGCCGACGATCAGCTCTACCCGATCCTCGATGCCGGCGCGGGCGATGTTCGCGCGCGCGACCTCGGCATACCTGGCCTCGGCCTCGAGCGTGATCAGATGCCCGTCCCCGGGCAGCGCGCGGGCCAGCCAGATCGTGCTGTAGCCGCCGAGCGTGCCGAGCTCGAGGATGCTGCGCGTCCCGTGGACACGCGCGAGTAGGTACAGGAGCTTGCCCTGCGCAGGGGTGACGGCGATCGCCGGCAGACCGGCAGCGTTGCTTGCGCGCACGGCCTCGTCGAGCGCGGCGTCGGGACCGACGAGACGCTCGCTTATGTAGCTGTCGACCGCCGTCCACTGCTCGAGGCTCATCGTTTGTCTCGCTCACTGGGGGCGATGAGAGGGCAGCTTAGCGGCGTCGACGTGGCCGCCGGGCGCTTGCCCGCGGTCGCACGTCGTTCTACACTCGCCGCCCAGGGCCGCATGCGCATATCATCGTCGGGAGACCACTCGCCGCAAAGCGCCAGCGCGGGGCTGAGGCGCGTGCGGGTCCACTTCTGCGGTGTCCGCGGCTCGACCCCTGCGCCCGGTGCCGAGTTCCTGCGCTATGGCGGACACACTTCGTGCATCGCGATCGCGGCCGACTCCGACGCCCCGCCCGCGCTGATCCTCGACGCCGGCACCGGGCTGCGCACGGCCACCCAGCTGATCGGCGATCGCCCGTTCACCGGCACGATCCTCCTCACTCATCTGCACTGGGACCACGTACAGGGTCTGCCGTTCTTCGCGGCCGGAGACCGCGACGATGCGAGTCTGACGGTCCTGCTGCCTGAGCAGCCCGACGGCGCCGACGCGGCGTCCGTGCTCGCCCGCTCGATGTCGCCCCCCCATTTCCCGCTCGGTCCGGGCGGCCTGCGCGGGTCGTGGACGTTCGCGACCGTCCCACCCGGGGAGTCGCAGATCGAGGGTTTTGAAGTGCTGGCTCGCGAGATCCCCCACAAGGGCGGCAGGACGTTCGGCTATCGCGTGAGCGACGGTCGCTCGGCGCTGACCTACATGCCCGACCACTGCCCCACCGAGCTCGGACCGGGACCCGAAGGCGCGGGCGAGTATCACGAGGCTGCGCTCGAGCTGGCAGCCGATGCCGACGTCCTCATCCACGACTCCCAGCTGCTCACGCACGAGGAGCTCGAGGCCGAAGGGCGCTTCGGGCACTCCGTGGCCCGCTACGCGATCGAGCTCGGCCGTCGCGCGAACGTGGGCGAGGTGGTCCTCTTCCATCATCGCCCCGATCGCACCGATGATGCGCTCGACGAGCTCGCGCGTCAGCTCGAGCCCACACCCGCCGTGACGCTTGCGGTGCAGGGCAGCGTGTGGCAGGCCTGAGCGCGGGCGAGCCCGAGGCGCCCGTTCGCGCGACGGACGCGGTCGTCGTCGGCTCGGGCCCAAACGGCCTGGCCGCGGCGCTCACGCTCGCGCGTGCCGGGCTCACGGTCGACGTCTACGAGGGCGCGGGCACGGCGGGCGGCGGGTGCCGCAGCGAGGAGCTCACGCTCCCGGGGTTCGTCCACGACGTCTGCTCGACCGTGCACCCGCTGCTCGCGGCCTCGCCGTTCTTCCAGGCGGCTGCGCTGGAGGGTTTGTCGCTGCGCATGCCCGATGTGTCCTTTGCGCATCCCCTCGACGGCGGTCGTGCCGCGATCGTCACGCGGTCGGTCGGCGAGACCGCCGCGTCACTCGGCGCCGACGCGGCCGCCTACCGGCGCCTGCTCGGCCCGCTCGTGCACGATGCGCGCACGATCGTCCCCTCGCTGCTGCGCCCGCTGATCGCGCCACCGCCGCATCCGCTCGCGATGGCCCGCTTCGGGATCCGCGGGCTGTGGCCGCTGAGCGCCCTGGCACGCGCGTTCAGGACGGAGCCCGCGCGGGCTGCGCTCGCGGGCCTCGGAGCACACTCGATGCGTCCGCTGAGCGCACCGGGCACGGGGGCCTTCGCGCTGCTGCTCGGCATGCTCGCCCACTCCGCGGGCTGGCCGGTCGTGGAGGGGGGCAGCGCGCGGGTGATCGATGCCCTGCTCGCCGCGATCGCGGCGGCAGGGGGACAGCTCGCCACGGGGCGCTGGATCTCCGATCTCGATCAGCTGCCTGCGCGCCGCGCGACGCTGCTCGACGTGACGCCGCGCCAGCTGACGGCGATCGCGGGCGCACGGCTTTCGGGGCGTCAAGCCCGCGCGCTGGCGCGCTTTCGCTATGGCCCGGGGATCTGCAAGGTCGACTGGGCGCTGTCGGGGGCGGTGCCGTGGAACGGTGAGCGCTGCCGCGAGACCGCGACGCTCCATCTCGGGGGCACGCTTGAGGAGATCGCGCGTGGGGAGTCCGAGGTCGCAGCG
>DASPVR010000177.1:0-9090 GCA_035622255.1 Solirubrobacteraceae bacterium
GGTCGTCGCGACCTCCAACCCGGCCCGGCGCATCGCCGCGTGAAAGCCGTAGTTGGTCATGACCGTCACGGCCACCCCACCGCCGGGCAGGCGCCCGCGCCCGCGCAGGTGAAGCGCCGACAGGGCGAGCAGCTCGTCGCCATCCACGATCGCACCGCGGCGATCACATGCCAGCACGCGGTCGCCATCGCCGTCGAAGGCAAAGCCGATCGCGAACCCGCCCTCGCGCATGCGCCCGGCCACGGTCTCCAGGTGCGTCGAGCCGCAGCCGTCGTTGATGTTGCGCCCGTCGGGCGTGTCGGCAAGCGCGGTCACCTCGGCGCCCAGACGCCTGAAGACCTCGGGCGCGAGCTCGTGCGTGGCGCCGTTGGCGCAGTCCAGGAGCACGTTCATGCCGCCGAGGTCGAGTCCTGAGAAGCGCGCCTGCAGCTCGCGCAGGTAGTCCTCGCCGGCGCCGTGCACGGGTCGCACGCGTCCGATCTGCCTCGTGGGCCTCGCGCCGCCGAGCTCGAGTGCGCGCTCGATCTCCAGCTCGGCCTCATCGGAGAGCTTGTAACCGTCGCCGCCGAAGATCTTGATCCCGTTGTCCTGGAAGGGGTTGTGCGAGGCCGAGAGCACGATCGCGAGGTCGAGGCCGTGACGCGCGAGCAGCAGCGGCGCCGCCGGCGTCGGCAGCACGCCGGCCAGCAGCGCGTCACCGCCGGCTGCGCTCACGCCAGCCGCCGCGGCGGCCTCGAGCATCTCCCCCGACTCACGCGTGTCGCGGAGTATGAGCACCTGCGGACGTCGTGCGCCGTCCAGCGCCGTGGC
Source organism: Solirubrobacteraceae bacterium (assembly GCA_035622255.1). GTDB lineage: Bacteria > Actinomycetota > Thermoleophilia > Solirubrobacterales > Solirubrobacteraceae > Palsa-744. The sequence goes on from DASPVR010000177.1 coordinate 811, forward strand.
GGCTCGCGCCAGCGCGAGCGCCAGCTCCGCGGTGACGAGCTCCCCCGCCGCGCCCCTCACGCCGTCGGTACCGAACAGCCTGCGTGTCATCCCGTGAAGCGTGCCAGGCACATCTCAGACAGTGGACGGCTGCGGCGTCCGCCCCAAGGTCAGCGCTTGGAGAACTGCGGGCGCTTGCGCGCCTTCTTCAGCCCGGCCTTCTTGCGCTCCTTGGCGCGTGAGTCGCGCGTCAAGAAGCCCCTGCGCTTGAGCTCGCCACGGAGGTTCGGATCGGCCTCGAGCAGCGCTCTCGAGACGCCGTGGCGCAGCGCCCCGGCTTGCGCCGAGATGCCGCCGCCGCCGAGCCGCGCGATCACGTCCATGCGCTCCTGGTAGCCGACCGTCTCGAGCGGCTGACGGATGTTGCGCTGCAGCGTCTCGCGCGGGAAGTGCTCCTCCAACGAGCGCCCGTTGACGACATAGGCGCCCTTGCCGGGTCGCAGCGTGACGCGCGCGATCGCGGTCTTGCGCTTTCCCGTCGCGCGGTAGCGCGCCCCCGAGGCGAGGTCGATCGCCGCGGTGGAGATCGGCTCTGACAGCTCCTCGCGCTGCTCTTCCTCCTCGTCTTCGGCGGCGGGTCCCTCCGCGTCTTCGTCCTCCTCGCTGGCATAGTGATCCTCGTACTCCTCCCCGCGCTCGAGCGGGTCGGCTCCCTCGGGAACGATGTCCACTTCCAGGTGGGCGCCCGGAACCGCCGGCTTGGCACGTGGCGCGGGCTCGGTCTCGTCCTCCTCCTCGCCGGCCTCGCCCTCCCCGCCGTCCGCGACCGGCTCAGACGCCGGCACCTCGCCGCCGGCCTCCTGCGCGGCGGGCTCGCCGTCAGGCTGCGGCTCGGGCTGCTCGTCGGACGGCTGCTCGGAGCCCGGCTCGTCGTCCTGGCCGCCCGCGGGCTGCTCTGGCGACGGCTGCCCGGCCCCCTCGGGCACCGCGGTATCGGGCACCGCTGGCTGCTCGGCCTCGTCGGATGTGGGGGTCTCGTCGTCTGCCACAGCTAGGCGTCGAGCTCGAGCGGTTGAGGCTTCTGGGCGGCGTGCGGATGGTCGGGACCCGCGTAGACCTTCAGCTTGGTGATCTGCTTTCGGGCCAGGCGGTTGCGCGGCATCATCCCCTTCACGGCCAGCCGGATGATCTCCTCGGGCCGGCGCTCCTGCAGCTCCGCGAACGTCCGCGAGCGCAGGCCGCCCGGGTAGCCTGAGTGGCGGTAGTAGCGCTTTGCTTTGCGCTTGTCGCCGCTGACGTGGACCTTCTCGGCGTTGACCACCACGACGAAATCACCGGTGTCGACGTGCGGCGTGTACTGGGGCTTGCGCTTGCCGCGCAGCGCGTCGGCGAGCTGCGTCGCGAGCCGTCCGAGCGTCTTGCCGTTCGCGTCGACGAGCAGCCAGTTGCGCTCACGGTCGGCGCGGCTGGCGACGTAGGTCTTCGTAGAAGGCGTGCTCGCTGAGGTCATGGTGTGAAAAAGGCCAGGCGAAAGCGCGCGGCGGCCGTGCATGATAGAGGGTCTGAGGCGGTGGGCGCCAGGTGGCGCTCAGCCGCTTGCGCCGCTCACTCCCACTCGATCGTCCCGGGCGGCTTTGAGGTGATGTCCAGCACGACGCGGTTGACCTCGCGCAGCTCGTTGATCATGCGCGAGGCGACCGTCTCGAGTAGGTCGTAGGGCAGCCTCGCCCAGTCGGCGGTCATCGCATCGTCGCCCGTCACCGCGCGCACGACCACGACGTAGCCATACGTGCGCTCGTCGCCCTGAACGCCGACGGTGCGCACGTCGGGCAGCACGCAGAACGACTGCCACAGCTCTCGGTACAGGCCGGCAGCACGGATCTCCTCCTGGAGGATGTGGTCGGCCTCGCGCAGGACATCCAGCCGCTCACGCGTCGCCTCCCCGCCCACGATCCGGATCGCCAGCCCCGGTCCGGGGAATGGCTGGCGCCAGACCAGGCGCTCGGGCATCCCGAGCTCTTCGCCGACCCTGCGGACCTCGTCCTTGAACAGCGCGCGCAGCGGCTCGACGAGCTCGAGCTCCATCTCCTCGGGCAGGCCACCGACGTTGTGGTGGGACTTGATCGTCGCCGCCCCGGCGCTGCCGCCGGACTCGATCACGTCGGAGTAGAGCGTCCCCTGGACGAGATAGCGCACGCCACTCTCGCCCGCGAGCTTGCCGGCCTCCTCCTCGAACACCTTGATGAACTCCGCCCCGATCGCCTTGCGCTTGGCCTCGGGCTCGGTCACGCCCCGCAGCCTGCGCAGGAATCGCTCCTGCGCGTCGACCGCGACGAGCGCCACCTTGAACGCGTCGCGAAAGGTCCCAACCACCTGCTCGCCCTCGTCCTTGCGCATCAGGCCGTGGTCGACAAACACGCACGTCAGCTGCTCGCCGACGGCGCGGTGCACGAGCAGCGCGGCCACGGACGAGTCCACGCCGCCCGACAACCCGCAGATCACGCGCCCGTTGCCGACCTGAGCGCGGATGCGCGCGATCTGCTCCTGGACGATCGAGGCCGCCGTCCACGTGCGCTCACAACCGCACACGTCAGTCAGAAAGCGCGTCAGTATCTCCTGACCGTAGGGGGTGTGCACGACCTCGGGGTGAAACTGGATCCCGTAGATGTCGCGTTCGACGTCCTCCACGGCGGCCACCGGCGAGGAGCCGGAGGAGGCGAGTGCGCTGAACCCCGGCGGGGCCTTGAACACGGTGTCGCGGTGTGACATCCAGCACGTCTGCTCGCGCGGCAGGCCCGCGAGCAGCCTGCCCGGCTGCTCGACGGTCAGATCAGAGCGTCCGAACTCGCCGACCTCTGCCTGCTCGACCCTGCCACCGAGCTCGTGGACGAGCAACTGCATCCCGTAGCAGATACCCATCATCGGGACGCCGAGCTCGAGCAGACCGTGGTCGAGTCGCGGGGCCGCGTCGGCGTACACCGAGGCGGGACCGCCCGACAGGACGATCCCGCGCGGACGCCGCGCCGCGACCTCCTCGAGCGGGGTGTCGTGGGGCAGCAGTTCGCTGAACACCCCGCAGTCGCGTATCCGCCGCGCGATCAGCTGGCTGTACTGGCCGCCGTAGTCCAGCACCAGCACCTCCTCGCTGGTCGCCGGCGTCGCCTGTGCCCGCTGCGCGGCGGGCTCGAGCGTCGCGGCGGGCGACTCAGCCATCTAACAGAGCGCCAGAGGCATCACCGCCGAGGCTGGCAAGGACGCAGGTGGCGTGGCGTGCGATTGCACGCGAGCGACCGAGGACGCTGCCAAACGACGGCGGAGATGACCGTTGCGTTCTAGTCATTTACGAGCGCGGCCGCCTTCCCGTTGACCGCGCCCATGCCGATCCCCTGGTCGCGCTGGAGCGCCTTGCCCTCGGTCTGCAGCGCCGGCGCGACCACAACCTCGGCGCGGTTGAACTCGGCGAGGTCCTTGTGGCCGCACGTGGCCATCGATGTGCGCAGGCCTCCGAACAGGTTGAACGTGCCGTCGTTCTCGCGCGCCGGCCCGATCAGGATCTCCTGGAGCGTGCCGTTCTGGCTGGTGGCCACGCGCGCACCGCGCGGAAGCGTCGGATGGAACGTGGCCATGCCCCAGTGAAAGCCGCGCCCCGGCGCCTCGTATGCGCGCGCCAGCGGAGATCCGATCATCACCGCGTCGGCGCCGAGTGCGATCGCCTTCGACACGTCGCCGCCGTCCTTCATCCCGCCGTCGGCGATCACCTGGCAGTACTCGCCGGTCTCGAGCATGTGCGTCGCGCGCGCGTGCGCCACGTCGGCGATCGCGGTCGCCTGCGGCACGCCGATCCCGAGCACTCCGCGCGTCGTGCAGGCGGCGCCCGGGCCGACGCCCACGAGCACTCCCGCGGCGCCCGTGCGCATCAGATGCAGACCGGTGTGGTAGGAGGCACAGCCACCGACGACGACGGGTACGTCGAGCGTCGGGATGAACTCCTTGAGGTTCAGCGGCTCGGACACCGTCGAGACGTGCTCGCCGGAGACGACCGTCCCCTGGATCACGAGCACGTCGAGTCCGGCCTCGAGCGCGAGCTCGTGATATTGGATCACGCGCTGCGGGGTCAGCGACGCCGCTGCGACGACTTTCTGTTCCTTGATCTCGCCGATTCGCCGCGAGATCAGCTCGGGCTTTATCGGCTCGCGGTAGATGTCCTGCATCTCGCGCGTGGCGATCTCCTTGGGCAGCGAGGCGATCCGCTGCAGCTGGTCCTCGGCGTCCTCATAGCGGGTGAAGATCCCCTCGAGGCTCAGCACCGCCAGACCGCCCAGCCGGCCGATGATCGCGGCCGTCTCGGGCGACACGACGCCGTCCATCGCGGCGGCCATCATCGGCAGCTCGAACTGATACGGCCCGAGCTTCCAGGAGATGTCGATGTCGTCGGGGTCGCGCGTGCGCCGCGAGGGCACTATCGCGATGTCATCGAATCCGTAGGCCCGGCGGCCCTTCTTGCCGCGTCCGATCTCGATCTCCATCGGCTCATCCTCCCATGGCCCGCGGACAAGAAGACCCCGCATCGGACGGGGCCGAGGAGGACCGTTTGCGACTCGTCACGAGCCTGTCGAGCGTCACACCCAAGCGAGTTCGAGCATAGCAACGGCATGCACGCGGCGAGCCCCGCTGCCGCCGCTCGGTCACGAGCTGAGAGCATCTCCCCCCAACCCGCGCGCATGGCGCCGGATACCCCTTGGCTATGCTCGATCGGCAATGAGCGAGCGCACGCATCCCACATATGACCCCGAGGCGATCGAGGCCGCCCGCCAGGCCGCCTGGCGCGAGCGCGACGCCTTCAAGACGCCCGCGATCGACCAGGGACGCGCGCACATCTACATCAAGCCGTCGGCGCCGTTCACATCCGGAGACATCCACATCGGCCACGTCCGCAGCTACTCGATCGGCGACGCCTACGCCCGCTTCAGGCGCGCGCGCGGCGACGAGGTCCTGTTTGCGTTCGGCTTCGACGCGTTCGGGCTGCCCGCCGAGCTGGGCGCGATCGCCAGCGGCGAGTCGCCCGGCGACTGGGTGGCACGCTGCGCGCAGCGCATGACCGGCCAGCTCGACCGGCTCGGCTACTCGTTCGACTGGGGACGCACGTTCGTGAGCTCCGAGCCGATCATGTACCGCTGGTCGCAGTGGCTGTTCCTGACGCTGATGCAGGCCGGCCTGGTCTACCGTGGCCACAGCAACGTCGACTGGTGCGACACCTGCCAGACGACGCTGGCGACGATCCAGGTCGAGGACGGGCTGTGCTGGCGCTGCCACGAGCCCGTGCGGCTGATCCAGCGTGCGCAGTGGTACCTGCGCATCAGCGCGTATGTTCCCGAGAACGACGCTCGCCTGGCCGAGCTCCAGGCGAGCGGCATCTGGGACGAGGTCGCGCTCGCCAGCCAGCGCTTCGTGCTCGGACGCGTCGACGGCGTGGAGCTTGACCTCGGCTTCGGCGAGGGCGAGCCCTTGACGGTCTTCACCCCCCACGGCGACGCCGTCGCGCTGGCGCGCTTCGTGCTGATCTCACCCAAGCACCCCGAGGTCGACCGCTTCGCCGACAGCCCGCAGCTGCGTGAGCGCCTGGAGGACCTGCGCTCAGGTGGCCTCGAGCGAAGCGCGCGCGACGCCGAGGCGATCCCGTTGATCGAGACCGGCCACGAGCTCGCGAGCCCGCTCGACGGGCAGCGCCTGCCGGTGCTCATATCGCCGGTCGTGGACGGGCGCTTCGGCACGACAGCGGTGCTGGGCATCCCGGAGCGCGACCACACCGACGCGCTGGTCGCCCAGCGCCTCGGGATCGACGTCCCGGCGGCGCACGAGGACACCCTCGGGGCGACCGACGGCGCGGGCGCTGCCGTCCCGGGCCTGCGTCCCGCCGTGCGCTATCGCGCGAACGACTTCTCGGTCTCGCGCCAGCGTGCGTGGGGCACGCCCATCCCGATCGTCTACTGCGACCGATGCGGCGCCGTCCCGGTCCCTGTCGAGCAGCTTCCGGTGCTGCTTCCGCCAGATCTCAGACCCACGGGCACGGGCAACCCGCTGGCCGAGCGCGACGACTTCGTGCAGACGACCTGCCCGCGCTGCGATGCGCCGGCGCGGCGCGAGACCGACACGCTCGACTGCCATTTCGACGCGCTCTGGCTGTGGGTGCCGGTGTGCGTGCCGGCGGAGGAGCGCGAGCGCCCGCTGGAGGACATCCTGGCGCTCGATGACCTGCGCGCGTGGCTGCCGAGCGAGCGGGTCGTAGCCGGCTCGGACAGCGGCAACTTCGTGTTCGACCAGCGCATCGTCACCAAGGCGCTGCGCGACATCGGGCCGCTCGCGTTCCTGGCCGACGGCGAGCCGTTCGCCGGTTGCCTGTTTCACGAGATGGTGATCAGGGACGGACGCAAGATGTCAAAGCACCTCGGCAACGTCGTCGATCCCGACGAGCTCGTCGCGCGCTACGGGGCCGACACGGTTCGCCTGGCGACGCTGTACGCGGCCCGGCCCCAGCGCTCGCTCAACTGGAGCGACTCAGCCGTGCTGCGCTGCCACCGCTTCCTCGCGCAGGTGTGGGACTTCTCGATGCGACACATCCAGGCCGCGGCCGGCGAAGACGAGCAGCCGCCGCGCGACGCCACCGAGCATCTGCGCAAGAGGCTCGAGAAATGGTGCGATACTGCCGTCCAGAAGATCACCGAGGAGATGGAGGATCTCGAGATGCACAGCGCGGTGCGCAACGTGATGCGCCTGTTTGACCGCGTAAAGGACTTCGAGAAGCGCGTGATCGCCCGACAGGGCAACCTGGGCCCTGACGACAGCGCCGCGCTGCTCGATGCCATCGCGCTGCTCGCGAGCCTGCTCGGGCCGCTCGCTCCGCACATCGCCGAGGAGCTCTGGATCGCGTGCGGCAGGGAGGCGGACCCGGTGCAGACGCCGTGGCCCGCTGTATCGTCGCGGGTGCCGGCATGAGACGCGACGACGACCCCAGACGTTGCCTGCATGGGGCCTGCGCCCGGTGGACGCGGCGGTGGGCGGCATGAGCGTGGACGAGACGGCGAGCGGCAGCGAGGGCGAGCGTACGCGCTCGTGCGCGACGGGCCTGGCCTGCCACCGCTGCGACAACAGCTATGCGCTCGACGAGTCGGTGTTCGCGTGCCCCGATTGCGGCAAGGGCCTGGACGTCGTCTATGACTACGAGCTCGCAGCGCGCCGCTTCGAGCAGGTCCCGCGATCAGAGCGCCCGCAGAACATCTGGCGCTTTGAGGAGCTGCTGCCGATCGTGCGCCGCTCCGCCCAGGCCCGGGTCGCGCAGTTCGCCGGCTGTACGCCGCTGATCCGCGCTGACCGCCTGGGGGCTGAGCTCGGCCTGGCCAACCTGTATCTCAAGGACGACTCCACCTCGCGCCCGAGCCTCTCCTACAAGGACCGCGTCGTGGCGATGTCGATCGCCCGCCTGCTCGAGCTGGGCCGCGACGAGGTCGGGTGCGTGTCGACCGGCAACGTCGGCACGGCCGTCGCCTCCTTTGCGGCCAAGGCGGGCGTTTCGGCCTACGTCTTCTACCCCAACCGCCTCGAGCCGACCAAGGCGCGGGCCTGCCGCGCGCTCGGGGCCGAGGTCTGTCAGGTCGAGGGCAACTACGACGAAGTCAACCGTCGCTGTCGTGAGATCGCCGAAGCCACCGGGCTGGAGTTCGCCAACATCACCTTGCGCCCGTTCTATGCCGAGGGCGCCAAGACGGCTGCATTCGAGATCGTCGAGCAGCTCGGCTGGCGAGCGCCGGCGCATCTGATCACCGCCGCGGCCGGTGGCACGCTGTCCTCGCGCCTCCACAAGGGCCTGCGCGAGCTTCAGATCCTCGGGCTGGCCGAGACGGACTCCACGCGCATCCACATCGCCCAGCCGAGCGGCTGCAACCCGATCGCGAGCGCGATCCTGGCCGAGGAGGCCGAGATCCACCCGGTCATGCCCGAGACCGCCGCCCACTCGCTGGCCATCGGCGCCCCCGGCGACGGCTACCTTGTGATCGACGCCGTGCGCAAACGCGGCGGCACGGGCGGATTTGTCAGCGACCCGGAGATCTTCGCGGGCATCGACCTGCTCGCCTCGACCGAGGGGCTGCTCACAGAGCCAGCGGGCGGGACCACGATCGCGGTGCTCAAAAACCTCGCGGCCGAAGGCAGGTTCGCTCCCGACGAGACGGTCGTGGCGATCGTCACCGGCAACGGGCTCAAGACGCTCGACGACCATCCGGAGAAGCCCTGGCCCGACAAGGTCGA
>DASPVR010000178.1:0-14521 GCA_035622255.1 Solirubrobacteraceae bacterium
ACCCTGATCGAACTTCTGGTGGTCATCCTGATCATCGGAATCCTCGCGGCGATCGCCATCCCGGCGTTCCTGAGCCAGACCAGCAAGGCCAGCGACTCGGCGGCCAAGACGCAGGTCGGGACTCTGCAGACGACGATGGAGACCTACGCCTCAGAAAACAACGGCAGCTACGAACAAAAAGGCAGCACGACGGCAGGGACGGCTCCGACCCTCGCCGAACTGGAGGCCATCGAGCCGACGCTCAAGGACACGACCACCGCCGCCGCTCAAGCACCCGAAGTCACGGGGCCGAGCCAGTTCAAAGTCGAGTCGATAGCCAGCGGCACGAAAAACAAATTCTGGCTCGAAGACAACGCTGGAACGATCAGCAGGACCTGCGAAGTCGTCAGCGAATCGACGCCCGGTGGGTGTAAAGAAGTGTCCTCGAAAAAAGGCAAATGGTAGGAAGCTCGCCGGCCTGAGTTCTACAGGCCACCGAGTCAGCCGAGAGAGGGCGGCCGCACGGCCGCCCTCTCTCACGTCTACCGACGGCCCGTGCTTCCCGCGCTCAAGCGAGCGCACCGGACGACCGATCACTGCAATATGGAGGTCGCTGTCCTGGCCGGGGTCTTCGGTGCCACGATCGGCTCGTTCTTGAACGTCGTCGCCTACCGGCTGCCGCGCCACGAGTCGCTGATCATGCCGCGCTCGCGCTGCCCGAGCTGCGGCGCGCCGGTCAAGCCCTACGACAACATCCCGATCATCTCCTACCTGCTGCTGCGCGGGCACTGCCGCAGCTGCCGCACGTCGATCTCGCCGCGCTATCCGCTCGTCGAGACGATCACGGCCGCGTGCTGCGCGGGCGCCGTGCTCACCCACGATACGGCCAGCGGCGTCGTGCTCAGCGTGACCCTGATCCTGCTCGTCGTGCCGGCGGCGCTGATCGATCTCGAGCACCGCATCATCCCCAACCTGATAACCGGCCCGGGCGCGGCGCTCGCGCTCGTGCTCGGGATGGCGCTCGACCCAGCCGGCGAGCCGGCGAGGCTGCTCGCCGGCGCGGCCGCCGCTGGCTTCCTGCTGCTGGCGGCGCTGGCGCGGCCGGGAGGCATGGGCATGGGTGACGTCAAGCTGGCGGGCATGATGGGTTTGTTCCTCGGCCCCGCCGTGGCCGTGGCGCTGCTCGTCGCGCTCCTTTCGGGCGTGCTCGTCGGCGCTGTGATCATCGCCCGCAAGGGCGCTCACGAGGGTCGCCGGACCGCCGTTCCGTTCGGGCCGTTCCTGGCTCTCGGCGCGCTCGTGGCCGTGTTCGTCGGGCAGCCGATCGTGGAACTCTACGCCGGCCACTTCCTGTCCTAACGGTGGGGCTGGGCGCACGCCGCTCGCGCGCAGGAGCCTGCTCGCGCGGCGTCGCGCCGCCCACAGCCGCGTCCATCCAGGGCTCAAGCGCCATGGCATTCGCGCCGATAGGGCTCCTGTCGGCGCCTCGACGCCCTCGAGCCACAGCGTCGAGCGTCCAGACCATGCCCTCGCTGCCCAAACTCAAGATCCCTCCCATACCCAATCCCAAGCTGAGCCTCGGCTCGCGCTCGGGTGCCGATGTGGTCGGGCTCGACATCCAGCCGGGCCTGGTCGCGGCCGTGCAGGCCCGCGTCGACGGCGCCGTGCTGGCCCAGCGCGCGGCTGCCCTCCCGCTGGCCGGGGACGCGGTCCGCGAGGGCGAGGTGTTCGACCAGGAGACGCTGGCGGACACGCTCCGCGAGCTGTTTGAGTCGAGCGGCCTGGCCAGGCGCGTTCGCATCGGCGTGGCCAACCAGCGGACGGTCATGCGCACGCTCGAGCTGCCGCCCGTCACCGAGGGCAAGGACCTCGCCGCGGCGGTCCGATTCCAGGCCCAGGACCAGGTGCCGATGCCGCTCGCCGACGCGGTGCTCGACTATCACTCGCTCGGCATGGTCGAGACGCCCGCGGGACCGCGCCAGCGCGTGCTGCTCGTCGCCGCCCAGCGCGACATGGTTCAGCGCCTGCTGGCTGCCGCCGCGGCGGCCGGCCTGCGCCCAGAGGGCATCGACCTGTCGGCGTTCGCGCTAATCCGCTCGTTGCATCGCGCGATCCCCGAGGCCCACGCCGACCAGGGCGACCGCGTGCTGTACCTGAACGTCGACGGACTAACGAACCTCGCCATCGCCGACGGCACGACGTGTCGCTTCACGCGCGTGGTCGGAGGCGGCATCGAGGCGCTCGCAAGCGAGCTCGCCGAGCGGCGCGGGATCTCGCTCGCCGATGCTCGCGGCCTGATCACGGCCGTCGATCTGGGGGCGACCGAGCAGGACGCTGGGCTCGCTGCGGCGGATGCGCAATCGCCCGAGGTCTCGTCGCCGGCTGGGCTGAGCGCAGCAGCTGCTCGAGAGGGCTCGCTCGATGTCGGCGACATCGGGGCGTCGGGCACCGAGGCGGTCGCGGCGGCCGAAGCGCTCGCCGGCGCCTCGCGAGCTCCACGTGAGCCCGACGGACCGGACGCGGCCGAGCCCCCCGAGGGCCCGACCGCCGGGCGGAGCATCGAGGACCACGAAGCTCATGAGGCGTCGATGAGCTTCGCCGAGCTTTCCGCATCGTCGGCCCCCGCGGAGCCGCCACTGCCCGTGCCACCGCCCGTGTCAGACGCGGATGTGCGCGCGCTGCTGGAGAACGGCATCCGCGAGCTCGCCGGGCAGGTGCGCACATCGCTAGATTTCCACCGCTCCCAGGACGGCGGCGGAGAAGTCTCGCATGTCGTGCTCAGCGGTGCGGCGCTTGACGTGGCCGGCTTCGCCGAAGCGCTCGAGACCTCGCTTGGGCTCGATGTGCGCGCCGAGAGCGTTGGCCTGGCCAACGAGAACCTGCGCTGGGAGGTCTCAACGCATCGGCTCGCGGTCGCAGCCGGTCTGGCGACCGTGGAGGCGCCGCGATGAGGGCGGTCAACCTCATCCCCAGCGAGGCTCGCGGCGACGCCGGCCTCGGCAGCGGACGCTCGGGCGGCGGCGCGTACGCGGTCCTCGGCCTGCTCGCCGGCCTGGTGCTGCTCGCGCTCCTCTACGGCATCGCGCACCACCAGGCGTCCAGCCGGCGCTCGGAAGTGGCGGCGATAGACGCGCGTTCCCAGCGGGCAAACGAAAACGCCGGCCAGCTGTCGCAGTACGCGAGCTTCATCGCGATGCGCGACGCGCGTCTGCAGGCGGTAACGCAGCTCACCAACTCGCGTTTTGCCTGGGCGCACGCACTGTATGAACTCGGTCGCGTGCTTCCGCTCGGAGTGTCGATCTCCTCGCTGAACGGGGCCGTCGGCAGCGGCCCGACGTCCTCCGGCGCGTCGTCTAGCGCGAGCACGACGGCGAAGGGCGGCACGGCGGTCGCCTCGGCTACGCCACCGGGGAGCGTTCCCACCCTCACGCTCGCCGGGTGCGCGACCAGCCAGGAGACCGTCGCGGTGATGCTCAACCGGCTGTCGCTGATCCACGGTGTCGCCGAAGCGACCCTCCAGGGGTCCACCTCGGGCTCCGCAGCCGGCGCCGCCTCCGGCGGCTCGGCGGGGTCGGGCAGCTCGGGCAGCAACTGCCCGGCCGGCTCACCAACATTCACGGTGCTCGTCACTTACCAGCCCCTGCCCAGCGGCGGCAGCGCGAGCGCGACGCCGGGCTCCTCGTCTACGACCAACGCCAGCGACTCGGCCCTCGGCTCGACCCTCGGCAAGGCAGAGTCGACAGGAGGTGCGGGATGACCTCCCGCGATCGCATCGTGTTGATGGTTGTGGCCATCGTCGTCGTGCTCGGCGGCGTGTGGGTGAAGGTCGTCTCGCCCGAGCGCAAGCAGGCCGCCAAGGCCGTGTCTGAAGTCAGCGCCGCCAACGCGCGCCTGCAGAGCGTCGAAGGCGAGCTGGCGAGCGCGCGCAGCGCCCAGAGCAGCTACGCGACCGCGTACGCGTCGCTCGTCGAACTCGGCAAAGCCGTCCCGCCGCAGGCAGAAGTCCCTGCGCTCGTCTTCCAGCTCAGCGCCGCCTCGCACGTCAAGAACGTCGCTTTCGCATCGATCTCAAACTCGACCTCGTCCAGCTCCTCCAGCTCGTCCGGCAGCGCCAGCACGAAGGCGGGCGCGGCGACGACGTTCACGTCCCTGCCCTTCACGCTCGGCTTCGAAGGCGGCTTCCACGAGCTCGCGGGCCTGCTCGAAGAGGTCGAAGGCTTCACCAAGAACGGCTCCTCGGGCAACCTCGACATCACCGGGCGGCTGCTCACGATCCAGAGCCTGAGGCTCGGGCCTGGCGGCTCAAACGCCACGACGAAGTCCTCGATGCTGATCGGCACTATCACCGCGACCGCCTACGCGCTTCCCGCCTCGGCTTCCGGCGGCAGTGGATCGAGCCCGTCGAGCTCGCCCACCCCCGCGGCCGGCAGCGCCTCACCCAGCTCCCCAACGACACCGGCAGTCGCGAGGGTTACGCCATGAGCGAGTTCCTGAGCGCAGTCAAGGCCGACCTGCTCGACCGCCACCGCCTGCCGTACCTAATCGCGCTGTGCGCGGCGCTCGTCGGCGTGCTCACCTACGCCGCGCTCGGCGGCGGCTCCTCGAGCACCCCCCCGGCGACGTCGCCGTCTCCCTCGGAAACGGCCACCGGCGGGATCGCGATCAGCCCCGCGCCGACCGCGACCGACGCCTCCGCCGAGGCGTTCACGGCGACGACCCAGAGCAACCCGCCCGGGCGCGACTTCTTCCAGCCGCTGCCGGGCTCAAGCGCCACGACGACGACCTCCTCCCCGAGCACCAGCGCGACCTCGAGTGCGAAGTCGAGCAGCTCCTCGGGCTCGGCCTCGATCCCCGGATCGGGTACGCCGAGTACCGGCGGCGCGACCTCGACCACGCCGCCGCAGAAGACCGGCGGCTCAACCCCGAGCAAGCCCTCGACGCCGTCCAAGCCCAAGACCGAGGAAAAGACCTATGACGTCTCGCTGCTGTTCGGCGTCTTCTCCCCGCCGCCTGCGATCTCGCAGCTGACGCCGTATCCGAACGCCAAGCGGGGCCTGCAGCTGCCCTCGCCCGAATTGTCGCTCGTGACGTTCAGCGGCTGGACGGGGGGCGGGACGGCCGCGACGTTCACGCTCAGCGGTGAAGCGATCGTGCACGGCCCCGCGATGTGCGTGCCGAGCCCCCAGCAGTGCACGTCGATCACGCTCAAGCCCGGCGAAGCCGAGCAGCTCGAACACGTCAGCTCGAGCGGTGCCACGACGACATATGAACTACAGGTCGTGAGCATCACGCCCGCGGGGACGACGGCCAAGGCCAGCGCCGTTCGCGCCCACGTGGCCCGGGCGCACGCCGGCCGGCACGGCACACACCACCTCGCCTAGCGGGCTCGCCACGGGCGCCGATCGGGGTCGCCGGGCCGGCTGGGCGCGCGTGCGCATGCAAATAAGCTAGGCGGACATGAGCCTCCGCCTGATCACCGCCGGCGAGTCCCACGGCCCCGGCCTGACGTGCATCGTGGAGGGCCTGCCGGCGGGGATCGAGCTCAGCCCCGAGGACCTGAACCGGGACATGTCCCGTCGCCAGCTGGGGCACGGGCGCGGTGGGCGGATGAAGATCGAGCGCGACTCGGCAGAGGTCACGGGCGGCGTGCGCCACGGACGCACGCTCGGCGGGCCCGTCGCGCTGCGCGTCGACAACCGCGACTTCGCCAACTGGGAGCAGCGCATGAGCCCGTGGCCGGTCGACGGGCCGCTCGAGGAGGTCCACCTGCCGCGCCCCGGCCACGCTGATCTGGTCGGCACGCTCAAGTACAAGCAGTCGGACGTGCGCAACATCCTCGAGCGTGCCTCGGCACGCGAGACGGCGGCGCGCGTGGCCGGCGGCGGGTTGTGCAAGGCGTTGTTGCGAGCGCTCGGCGTCCATGTGCGCTCACGTGTGATCCAGATCGCCGCCGTGAAGGCGCCGGCGCCGCGGCGGGCGCTGGCGCTCGAGGACTTCGCCGATGTCGACAGTTCGCCCGTGCGCTGCCTGGACGAGGACGCGAGCGCGGCGATGGTGGGCGAGATCGACCGCCTGCGCAAGGCCAACGAGTCGCTCGGCGGGGTGTTCGAGGTTCAGGCCTTCGGGCTGCTACCGGGGCTCGGCTCGCATGTTTCCTGGGAGCAGCGCCTCGACGGGCGTCTGGCGATGGCGATCTGCTCGATTCAAGCGATCAAGGGAGTCTCGATCGGCGACGCCTTCGAGGTCGCCGCGCAGCCGGGCTCTGAGGCCCATGACGAGATCTTCTTCTCCGAGCAGCGCGGCTACTACCGCGAGACCAACCGCGCCGGCGGCCTCGAGGGTGGGATGACCAACGGCCAGCCGCTGATCGTGCGCGGCGCGATGAAGCCGCTACCCACGCTGACGCAGCCGCTTCGCTCGGTCGACACGCATACCCACGAGCCCGCGCAGGCGCTGCGCGAGCGCACCGACTCTTGCACCGTTCCCGCGGCGGCGGTCGTCGGCGAGGCGATGGTGGCGCTCGTGCTCGCCGACGCTTACAGGCGCAAGTTCGGCGGCGACCACATCGACGATGTGCTGGCGGCGGTGCGGGCGTACGAAGAACGGATCGAATGGCGTTCGTCCTGATCGGCTTCATGGGCGCCGGCAAGTCGACCGCCGCCGGTGAGATCGCCGAGGCGCTCGGCACGACAGCACTCGATAGCGACGACCTGCTCGCGCAGCGCCTCGGCCACCCGGTCGCGCGCGAGATCGAGCTCAACGGCGAGCCCGCCTTCCGCGCCGCCGAGGAGCAGCTCGTCAGCGAGCTGCTCGACCATGCCGCGCCCGACTCGGTGATCGCGCTCGGTGGCGGCAGCGTGCTGTCAGAGCGCGTACGCGACGCGCTCGACCCGCATCTCACCGTCCTGCTCGACGTGGACGCCCAGACGGCGTGGGAGCGCGTGCAGCATGCGCGCGCCGAGGCGCAGCGTCCGCTCGCGCGCGACCGCGACAGCTTCACCGCGCTGCACGCCCAGCGCCGCGAGGTCTACGACGAGCTGGCCGACGCGGTCCTGCCGGCCCTCGCGCCTGGCGCCGCTGGCGGGGTGGCCGCTGCGCTACGCACTCTCGCCGCCGCCCCGGACGGCACGCGGCTGTTGTGGGCCAGCGCACCCTCCGGCGACTATCCGGTGCTCGTGCGCCGCGGCCTGCTGCGGGAGCTCGAGTGCGTGTGGCCGCTTGATCGCACGCGCTCGCGCTGCTTCTGCGTCAGCGACGAGCGCGTGGCCGCGCTGTACGGGGATCGGCTGGGCGACGTTGCCGCGATGATCGCGATCGAGCCCGGCGAGACTCACAAGACGCTCGCCGAGGCCGAGCGCGTGTGGGCGGCGCTCGTGGCGGGCGCGATGACGCGCTCCGACCACGTCGCGGCGCTCGGCGGCGGCGTCGTCGGGGACCTGGCCGGCTTCTGCGCGGCGACCTACCAGCGCGGCGTGCCCGTCGTGCACGTGCCGACGACCGTCGTGGCGCAGGTCGACTCCGCCTACGGCGGCAAGACGGGCGTCGACCTACCCGAGGCCAAGAACTACATCGGCGCCTACCACCAGCCAGCCGGCGTGCTCGTCGATCCTGAAGTGCTCAACACGCTCCCAGGGCCGGAGCTGGCGGCCGGCTGGGTGGAGGTGCTCAAGACGGCGCTGATCGCGGGCGGGCGCTTGTGGGAGCACGTCAGCGCTGGCGGCGAGCCGGACGTGGACACGATCCTCGCCTGCGCGCGCACGAAGCTCGCGATCGTCGCCGCGGACGAGCGCGACGCGGGCGGGCGCCAGGTGCTCAACCTCGGGCACACCGTCGGCCACGCGATCGAGGCCGCGACCGGCTACGGCCGCTACCGGCACGGCGAGGCCGTCGGCCTGGGGCTGCTTGCCGCGCTGCGCCTGTCCGGCCTGGGTGAGCTGCACGAGCAGGTGCGCGAGCTGCTGCGCGTGCGCGGGCTTCCGCTCACGCTGGAGGGCGCATCGGCCGAGCAGGTCGTCGAGGCGACCGCGCGCGACAAGAAGCGCGTCGGCCCGGCCGTGCCGTTCGTGCTCCTGCGCGCGCCCGGCGAGCCGCTGATCGGCTGCGAGGTGCCCGAGCCAGAGCTGCACGCCGCCGTGCAAGAGTTGGTCGCGCCATGAAGCGCATCGAGGTCCTGCACGGGGTCAACCTCGACATGCTCGGCGTGCGCGACCCCGAGCACTACGGGACGCTCACTCTGCCCGAGCTCGATGCCCAGATCGAGCAGCAGGCGGCCGAGCTCGGGCTGCGCGCGAGCTGCTTTCAGACCAACGCCGAGTCGCAGTATGTCGAGCGCCTGCACGCGCTGCGCGGCGAGGTCGATGGGCTGATCCTCAACCCGGGCTCGTGGACTCACTATGCCTGGTCGATCCACGACGCGCTCGAGCTCGTCGAAGCCCCGGCCGTGGAGGTGCACATCTCCGACATCAACTCGCGCGAGCCCTGGCGCCGCCTGTCGGTCATCGGCGACCTCTGCCTGATGACGATCTCAGGACGCGGCCCCGACGGCTACCGCGACGCGCTCGTGCGCCTGCGCGACGAGCTCAGCGCCGAAGGGGTATGAGCGGGCCAGATGCAGCGCGCGTCGCGCGACTGTCCGAGGATCTGCGCGCGCGCGGGCTCGACGCGCTGCTGGTCGCGAGCCTTGTCGACGTGCGCTATCTGACCGGCTTCACCGGCAGTCACGGGCTGGTCCTGATCTCCGCCCAGAACGGCGAGCATCCCTCGCTCGAGGATCATTGGTTCTTGACGGACTTCCGCTACGAGGCGCAGTCCGCCGAGCAGGTGGGGCCGTGGTTGCGGCGCGAGATCGTCGGTGACGACGCGCTGGGCGCGCTCGGGCGTCTGCTCGACAGCGAGGCGCGCGGCGGGCGGCTCGGCTTCGACGATCAGGGCCTGACGGTTGCCCAGCACACACGCTTGGGCGAGCTGCTCGGCGAGCGCTGGGAGCTCGTCCCCGGCAGCGATGCGGTGAGGCGGCTGCGCGCGGTCAAGGACGCGGGCGAGATCGTCCGCATTCGCGCCGCCAGCGAGCTCGCCGACGAGGCCCTGCGCACGCTCCTGGAGGGTGGCCTGGTCGGACGCAGCGAGCGCGAGGTCGCGATCGAGCTCGAGCGGCAGATGCGTTTGCTCGGCGCGCAGGCGCCGAGCTTTCCCGCGATCGTCGCTGCCGGCGCCCACGCCGCGCTTCCGCATGCCGAGCCACGCGCGGAGACGATCGAGCGCGACACGCTGGTCACGATCGACTGGGGTGCCTTGCACGAGGGCTACTGCTCGGACTGCACGCGCACGTATGCGACCGGCGAGCAGATCGGCGACCGGGCGCGCGACGTCTACGCGCTCGTCCTGCGAGCGCAGCGGGCTGCGCTCGCCGCCGTGGCGCCCGGTCCGAGCGGGCGTGAGCTGGACGCGGTCGCGCGCGCAGTGATCGAGGACGCGGGCGAGGGCGAGCGCTTCGGGCACGGTCTCGGCCACGGTGTCGGTCTCGAGGTGCACGAGGCCCCGCGCCTCTCGCGCCACGCCGGCGAGGAGCCGCTTGTGGCCGGCAACGTGGTGACGATCGAGCCCGGCGTCTACCTTCCGGGCCTGCTGGGCGTGCGCATCGAGGACCTCGTCGTCGTCGGCGAGGACGGCTGCGAGGTGCTCACCGCCCTGCCCAAGGAGCTCACGGTCGTGTCGTAAGCGCCTCGGCGACGATGCGCCTACGCCGCCCTAGCCTGAAGTCTCTCGCGTGACGACGGCCAGGACGGCCTAGAGCTCTTCGATGTTTTCCGGTTCGTTGCGGCTCACCGTCCCGGTCCAGGCGATCTCGAACACGAGCGTGGCACCGCCCGTCTTGTTGTCGAGGATCCCGCTTGCGCTCGCCTCGCGCCACCCGGCCGGCGCATCCGATGTGCCGGCCGCCACGCATGCTTTGACTACGCTGTCGGGCGGCAAACCGGAGCGGCCATGGCGATCAGCACCAACCAGTTCAAGAACGGCAACCACATCGACGTCGAGGGAACCGTCTTCAAGATCCTCGAGTTCCAGCACGTCAAGCCAGGCAAGGGTGGCGCGTTCGTGCGCACCAAGCTGCGCCGCGCCTCGGACGGCAACGTGATCGAGCGGACGTTTCGCGCCGGCGAGAAGTTCCGCGCCGTGAGGACGGAGACACGCAGGATGCAGTACCTATACGAGGACGGCAGCGACGCGCACTTCATGGACACCGAGTCCTTCGAGCAGATCGCGATCGCCCAGGCCGCGCTCGCCGAGCAGCTGCGCTGGATCAAGCCGAGCAGCGAAGTCGAGCTCTTGTTCATCGACGATCAGCCGGCGGACGTCCAGCTGCCGAGCGCGGTCGATCTCGAGATCGCCGCCACCGATCCGGGGCTGCGCGGCGACACGTCCTCGGGAGGTGGCAGCAAGCCCGCGACGCTCGAGACCGGCGCGGTCATCCAGGTGCCGCTGTTCATCGACGTGGGCGATGTCGTGAGGGTCGACACGCGCGCTGGCGAGTACATCTCACGGGCCTGAATGCGCCGCTCCGATCAGCGTCGGGCCGCGGTGTTCGCCCTCTACCAGCACGACCTCACCGGGCGCGAGGTCGCCCAGACGCTAAGCCCGGACGACTCGAGCTTCGTGCGTGCGCTCGCGGCGGCGGCGGCGGAGCGCAGCGACGAGCTCGACGCGATCATCGACCGCCACGCGCACGGCTGGTCGGTGCACCGCATCCAGCCGCTCGAGCGCAGCATCATGCGCGTCGCGCTGGTGGAGATGCTGCATCCCGAGGAGGTGCCGGCGAAGCAGCCGATCCCGCCCGAAGGCGCGATCGGAGAGGCGGTGGAGTCGGCCAAGCGCTTCTGCAGCTCGGAGGCGCCGGGCTTCGTCAACGGCGTGCTCGCGGCGGCATTGCGCGAGCTGCGCGAGAATGCGCAGATCGGATGAGCAGCGTCGAGGACCTGGACGATCTGATCGTGCGCCTGGAGCGCGCGGCTGAGCAGCTGCGCTCGGGCGAGGTCTCGCCCGACGCGGCCGCGAGCATCGTCGAGGAGTGCGCGGCCCTCGCGGGGCGGGCGGCGTCGGAGCTGGAGCAGCTCACGCGCGACGAGGAGCTTGCGGCTGGAGCCCCCGAGCTGCCGCCGCCGGGACAGGACACGCTGCTTTAGGGTCCTGACCGGGTGCAGGCGACTCGGCCCATCTCCAGCCACGGATACCGCCGCACAGCTTCGATCCCAAGCGAGCGATGAGGGACGGCTACCCCGATCACCTGCGCGCCGAGGTCGAGCGCTATCTCGAGGGGATGCGCTTCTCCAGCGAGCCCCTGACCGCGGGCCTGGAGGAGGCGATGCGCTACTCGCTGCTGGCCGGGGGCAAGCGCATCCGGCCCGTGCTCGCGCTCGCGACCGCGCGCGCGATCGGGCTCTCCCAGCGCGAGGTCCTGCCGCTGGCGGGGGCGATCGAGCTGATCCACACCTACTCGCTGATCCACGACGACCTTCCCGCGATGGACGACGACGAGCTGCGCCGGGGTCAGCCGACGTGCCACGTCAAGTTCGGCGAGGACGTGGCGATCCTCGCCGGCGATGGCCTGTACGCCGAGGCCTTCGCGCACCTGCTCGGGGCGACCGACGTACCGCCCGCACGCGTTCTTGCAGCGGGCGCCGAGCTCGCGGCCGCGACCGGCGTCAACGGCATGGTGGGCGGGCAGTACGCGGACGTGAGCCTCGACACGCCTCCCAGCCTGGGCGCGCTGCGGCGGCTGCACGAGCTGAAGACCGGACGCCTGATCAGCGCGTCGGTGCTCTGCGTACTACTGTTGGGGGGGCTTGAAGATGCGGGAGCGAACATTCCGTTTCGACGTTTTGCCGCCGAGTTGGGTGTGCTGTTCCAGATCGTCGACGACATCCTCGATGTCACCGGCACGGACGCGGCGCTCGGCAAGCCGCAGGGCAGCGACGAGCGTCACGGCAAGCGGACGTACGTCAGCGAGTTCGGCATCGAGCGGGCTCGCGAGCTGGCCGCCCAGTCCCACCGCGCCGCGCGTGAAGCCCTCGCCCAGACCATCGAGGCCGCCGACGCGCGTGCGACGGACGAGCTGGAGCAGATAACGGACTTCATCTACACCCGCAGCTCATGACATCCGAGGCGAAATCGAGGGAGCCGGCCGGCGCAGGGGACGCCGAGGGCTGCGGGCAGCCGTCGGCGGCACGCGAGCGGCAACGCCTGCTGGACGCGATCGACGGGCCCGGCGACCTTCACTCGCTGCCGGAGCCCGAGCTCGCGCAGGTTGCCCAGGAGGTCCGCGAGCACATCATCGACACGGTCGGTGAGATCGGCGGGCACTTCGGGGCGAACCTCGGCACCTGCGAGCTGGCGGTGGCGCTGCATTCGCTGCTCGACAGCCCGCACGACAAGATCCTCTGGGACGTCGGCCATCAGGCCTATCCGCACAAGATTCTCACCGGCCGCCGCGACGAGCTCACGACGATCCGCCAGTACGGTGGCCTTACGCCGTTCTGCTGCATCGAGGAGTCAGAGCACGACATCATGGGCGCCGGCCATGCCTCGACCTCAATCGGCTATGCGGTCGGGATCAAGGAGGGCATGCGCCACATGCGCGCCTCCGCACACGCCCCTGCCGGGGCTGGCGGCGCGCACGATGAGGCGGGCCTCGCGGCCGCCGGCGCCGAGCGGGAGGGCAGGGTCGTGGCCGTGATCGGCGACGGGGCGATGACCGGCGGGGTGGCGTTCGAGGCGATCAGCCAGGCGGGCGGGCTCGGCACGCCGATCACCGTCGTGCTCAACGACAACGGGATGTCGATCGCTCCGAACGTCGGCGCGCTGTCGCGTTACTTCACGCGCGTGCGCCTCAATCCGAAGCTGTGGCACGCGCGTGCGGGCGTGGAGGACGGGCTCACCCGCCTGCCGGGTGGGATCGGGGCGGCGATCGAGCGGCTGGGCCCGCAGCTGAAGGAGTCGATTAAGGCCTTCTGGGCGCCCGGCCTGTGGTGGGAGGAGCTCAACTGGGCCTACATGGGAGTCGTCGACGGCCACGACGTGCACGCGCTGCGCGAGGCGCTGAGCGAGGCGCTGGCGGCCGAGCGCCCGGTGGTCGTGCACATCGCGACCGTCAAGGGCAAGGGCTTTGCGCCCGCCGAGGACGGTGGCCTGGAGGGAATGGAGAAGTGGCACGCGGCCAAGCCCAAGTCGATTGCCAACGGCGCGCCCGCCCCGGTCAGCCCGGCGCCTGTGCGCGCCAAGCAGCCTCCGCCACAGTACACACAGGTCTTCGGTGAGGCGCTCGTGCGCGAATGCAAGCGTGACGAGCGAATCGTGGGAATTACCGCTGCGATGAACTCGGGCACGGGGCTGAACCTGCTGCAGCGGGCTATGCCCGAGCGCTACTTCGACGTCGGCATCGCCGAGCAGCAGGCGGTGCTTTTCGCGGCGGGGCTATCGCTGCAGGGCGTCAAGCCGGTGGCGGCGATCTACTCGACCTTCCTGCAGCGCGCCTATGACCAGATCGTGCACGACGTCTGCCTGCAACGGCTGAACGTGGTGCTGGCGATGGATCGGGCGGGGCTGGTCGGCGACGATGGCCCGACCCACCACGGTGCCTTCGACATCGCCTACCTGCGCTGCCTGCCCAACATAGTGCTGATGGCGCCGCGCGATGAGGCGATGCTCGTGCACATGCTGCGCACGGCGCTCACGTACGACGACGGCCCGATCGCGCTGCGCTACCCGCGCGGCGAGGGCGAGGGCGTGGCGCTGCCGGCCGCGGCGACGGCGATCGAGATCGGCACCGGAGAGATCGTGCGTGAGGGAGGAGCCGGCGGCGCGGTCGGCCGGCGCGTGGCGCTCATCGGCTACGGCAGCGGCGTGGCTAAGGCGCTGTCGGCGGCGACCGAGCTCGCCGAACACGACATCGCCGTGACGGTTGCCGACGCGCGTTTTGCCAAGCCGATCGACGCTGGCTTGATGGCCCAACTCGCGGCCGAGCACGATCTGCTCGTGACGATCGAGGAGGGTGTGCTCGCCGGCGGCTTCGGGAGCGCGGTGTGGGAGACGCTCAACGAGACCGGCGCGGCACCGCGAATCCTGCGCGTGGGTCTGCCCGATCGCTATGTGACGCACGGCAAGCCTGCGCTGCTGCACGAGGAGGTCGGCTTCACCGGAACGCGTATCGCCGAACGGGTTGCCACGGCGATCTCGGACAGGCAGTCGGCTGCGATCGGCGCTACCCAGCCTTAGAGCGGCGCCTGCCCTCGGGCGCCGGCGGCACAGAAGGGGAAACGGCCCGCCGGGGAAGCGGGCCGTTTCGGGGAGGAGATGCTTCTGTGATGCGGGAAGGATGCTTCCGTGCTTCTACCGAAGTATAGGGGCGAAGGCGGCGGACGGACGTGTGATATTGGTCACACAGCCAAACAATTTTGGTTACACGGCCAGTGGCCGAAGGGGCCGGCGCGAAGGGCGTGCCGCAGTGTATTGTCTGCGACGTGCGGTTGCCGTCCTGAGGGCGAAAACC
>DASPVR010000179.1:0-3572 GCA_035622255.1 Solirubrobacteraceae bacterium
GGCGCCGACGGAATGGCAAACGGGGTGCCGTGAAGCGCTGGAGCAAGAGCGGATAGCTGGTATGGGCAATGCCGACCCCATTGCCCTCCACTCCACTCCCCTGGCGGCTCCTTACAGAGCCGCCCCACTAGGGTTCATAGCTAGGAGGTGTAGGTGGCAGAAGGTGCGGAGCCGCAGCTACTCACGACGGCCGAGGCGGCACAAATGCTGAAGCTCCGCGAGAGCACGCTGCGGGAACACACGCGCCGCGGTCTAGTGCCGTGCATCAGGATCGGTCGGCTGATCCGCTATGACGCCGCCGACTTGGCTGCGTGGCTGGAGACGATCAAGCAGCCGGCGAGGCCGCGAAGCTGAGTCGGCGCTTGTGATATAGGGCTGTGATACGGCGGTACGACGGAGAGGGCCGCTGGCAGCGGGGCAAAGGAAAAAGCCCGCTTTTGCGGGCCTTTCTTGAGAGCGGATGAAGGGGCTCGAACCCTCGACCTTCTGCATGGCAAGCAGACGCTCTAGCCAACTGAGCTACATCCGCATCGAGCGCAAACTATAGAGAAGGCCGGGTCACGGCGGGCACGCGAGAGCGCGATTTCAGCCGCTGCCCGCGGGCTGTGCGGGCAGTGTCGGGCCCCCCGCGCAAACCTGCGCCTAGGCGACGCGATCGACCAATGCTGATGCCCGACCCGGCCCGGCAGTGGACGCTCGGGGAACCGATACCGCTCGTGAGCGGCCTTCAGCTGCCAAATGGCGAACGCTGGGGACGTCCGGCCGACGCGGTCGCGGGCCCCGAAGGGGCGCTGTACGTGACAGACGACTCCACCGGCGCCGTCTATCGGATCGCGCCGCCGCACCGCTGACTCGCGTCGAGCGTCTCGCGCGGCACGTAGCGTCCGCCGTCGCCGCGCGCAAGCAGGCCGAGCAGCTCCAGCTCGGCCAGCGCGAGCAGCGTCGCGCCGAGGTCCTCGCCCGCGGCCGCGAGCCGCTCGGGCGTGTCGAGGCCCGCGCCCACCCGCTCGAGCGTGTGCCGCAGCCGCGCCGCCAGCCGATCCCCGCGGGTGTGCACCGCACGTGTCTCCTGCCCGCACAGGAGCTCGAGCACGTCCGCCGGCCCTCGCACGAGGCACGCCCCCTCGCGCAGCAGCGTGTGAGCGCCGCTCGAGAGCGGCGAGGTCACGCGCCCGGGGATTGCGGCCACGGACCTGCCCAGTGCGGACGCGATGCGTGCGCAGCCGAGGTCGCGTGCCCGGTCCTCGGCCTCGACGACCACCGTCAGCCGGGCGAGCGCCGCGACGATGCGCTCCGCTGCGCGCAGCGCCCAGCGACGGGCCCTCATGCCGCAGGGCAGCTCACCGACAAGGCACCCGCCGGCGCGCACCGCCTCGTACAGCCTGCGCCGCCGGGCCGCGAAGGCGACGTCGACACCGCCGCCGAGCACAGCGATGCCCGGCGCGCCCGCCTCCAGCGCCCCGGCGTGCGCAGCTGCGGCTATCCCGTCGCACAGCGTGCCCGCCACGGTGATCTCGCTGGCGCTTAGACCCCGGGCGAGCGACGCCGCCATCTCGCGGCCGTAGTCGCTCGCCCGCTCCGAGCCCACGATCGCTACGACCGGCCGTTCCGTGGGCGCGCAGAGAGCCTCCAGAGAGCCCGCGACGTGCAGCATCGGGGGACCTGGCGTGTCGAGGAGCGCGCGCGGATAGCGGCGGTCGTGGCGGCAGACCGCGGCAACCCCCGGCGCGGTGGACATCGCGTCGGGGTCGAAGTGGCTCAAGCGCTCGCGCAGCTCAACGCGCCGCCGGCCGCCCACGGCCTGCACGAGCTGCTCGTCCGACAGCTGCAGCAGCTCGAGCAGCCTGCCTTCGCGCCCGCGGTACTCCAGGCGCGCGCTCAGCAGCGCGAGCAGCCAACTGCGTCGCAGGCAGCGCTCGCACGCGCCGCCGGCCCCGGTACGGAGGTCTTCGGGCGCTTGTGAGTCGTGCGTCATGCGTCGCCGCCGCCGATCGCGGCCTCGGGGCGATCGGCCAACGCCGCGCTCACGTCGCCCGCCGATACCCGCTCGCGCGCGTCGAGGTCGGCGATCGTGCGCGCGACGCGCAGCGCGCGGTCGTGTCCGCGCGCGCTCAGCATCCCGCGCTCGCGCGCGCGGCACACGAGCTCCTCCGCCCGGGACTCGAGCCGCGCGTGGCGGCGCAGCAGGCGCGAGTCGAGCTGCGAGTTGAGCGTCACGCCCGTCCCTACCAGGCGGGCAGCCTGGCGCTCGCGCGCCTGCGCCACGCGCTCGCGCGCCGCGCCCGAGCCCATGCCCTCGGCCCGCCCGTCGGGGCCCGCCCGGCGCATCTGCACGAGCAGGTCGATGCGATCGAGCAGCGGCCCGCCCAGGCGGCGGGCGTAGCGCGCCCGATCGGCGTCGCTGCACCTGCAGGACTCGCCCTCGCCGGCGAAGCCGCACGGGCACGGGTTCGTTGCCGCCAGGAGCATGAAGCGCGCTGGGTGCACCGCGCAGCGGCCCGCGCGCACGAGCGCGACGTGTCCCTCCTCCAGCGGCTGGCGCAGCGCTTGCAGCGCGGGGCGCGCGAACTCCGACAGCTCATCGAGGAACAGCACGCCGTTGTGCGCGAGCACCGCCTCGCCCATGAACCCACGCCGTGCCCCGCCGATCAGGCCGGCCGCTGTGATCGAGTGATGCGGGGCCCTAAACGGGCGCTCGAACGCCAGCTCGCACATCGGCTTTCCGCTGGCGCTGTGTATCCGCGTCACGTCAAGCGCCTCCGCCGGGTGAGCGGCGGGAGGATCGAAGCCATGCGGTGGGCGAGCATCGTCTTGCCGGTTCCCGGCGGACCGGTCAGGAGCAGGTTGTGGCCGCCGGCGGCAGCGATCACGAGCGCCTCGACTGCGCGCGGCTGGCCGCGAACGTCGGCGAGGTCCAGCGCGCTGTCACGGCTCGTGTCTGATCGGCGGCCACACGTCCGGCGCCTCGACAGCGGATCGCCGCGGCCGCCGCTGAGCACGCGCACAGCCGCGCGCAGATCCCCGACGGCCGCGACGTCGAGCTCCTCGACGAGCGCCGCCTCGTGTGCCCGCGTGCGCGCCACGCACAGCGTGGTCAGACCTGCGCGCAGGGTCGCCTGCGCGACCGCGAGCGCGCCCTGGCAGCCGCGCACCGCGCCGTCGAGCGCCAGCTCGCCGAACAGGGCGTGGCTGGCGAGCCGCTCGTCGGGAAGCTGGCCGCTCGCCGCGAGGAGGGCCGCCGCGAGGGCGAGGTCGAAGCTCGCTCCGGCCTTGCGCAGGTCGCCGGGAGCGAGGTTCGCGGTGATCCTCTGCGCCGGGAACTCGTAGCCGCAGTTGAGCATCGCGGCCCGGACCCGCTCGCGCGCCTCGCGCACCGCCGCGTCGGCTAGGCCGACGATAGTGAACGCCGGGAGCCCGCGACGCACGTCGAGCTCGACCGCGACATGGCGCGCGCTCAGGCCGTCGATCGTGAACGTATGTGCTCGAGCAAGCATCGCCTTGGCGTCCTCGTCGCAGGTGCAGTGCGGCGAGCCAGGCTAGGCGGGAGCTGGGATGGGACTCTTCTCACATCC
>DASPVR010000180.1:0-9710 GCA_035622255.1 Solirubrobacteraceae bacterium
TCGTCGGTGGGCTGCACACGCGGCGTCGTCTGCAGGTTGTTCTGGGGCAGGAAGCTGAGCAGGTAGCGGCAGTCCTCAAGGCAGGCCTCCTCGTCCTCTGAGGCGAACTGGGCCACGCCGCTCTTGGTGTTGTGCGACATCGCCCCGCCGAGCTCCTCGAAGCCGACCTCCTCGCCGGTGACCGTCTTGATCACGTCGGGGCCGGTTATGAACATGTGCGAGGTCTGCTTGACCATGAAGATGAAGTCGGTGATCGCCGGCGAGTACACGGCCCCGCCCGCACACGGGCCCATGATCAGGCTGATCTGGGGGATCACGCCCGAGGAGCGCACGTTGCGGATGAACACATCGCCGTAGGCGCCGAGCGACACGACGCCCTCCTGGATGCGCGCGCCGCCCGAGTCGTTGATGCCGATCACCGGGCAGCCGATCTTCGCTGCCAGGTCCATCAGCTTGCACATCTTCTCGCCCATGACCTCGCCGAGCGAGCCCCCGAAGACGGTGAAGTCCTGGCTGAATACGCACACGGTGCGCCCCTCGATCGTGCCGTGGCCGGTCACGACGGCGTCCCCCCACGGCCGGTTGGCCTGCATTTCGAAGTCGTGCGTGCGATGGCGCACGAACGTGTCGAGCTCCTGGAAGGAGTCGGGGTCGAGCAGCTTCTGCACGCGCTCGCGCGCCGTCAGCTTGCCGCGCGCGTGCTGCTTCTCCTCGGCCTCGGGCGCCGAGTGCAGCGCGGCTTCGCGCAGCTCGCCCAGCTGGGCGAGCTTCTCCTCGTAGGTCTCGGGTGCCTTCTGGCGCGAGGGGCGGCGATGTCCGCTGCGCGAAGCGGCGAGCAGCGCGGCGTCTGCCTGTCGATCGTGCGAGCTGCTGGCCATCGCAGCGTGATCCTAGTCGCTCGCAGACGATCGTCGAGCGAGCGGTCGCCCCGCGGGGCCGGCTGATACGCTCGTGGCTTCCGAGCACGGGGGCGACCGGCATCGTAAGCGGCAGGCGGCGAGCGGACGATCTTCTCATCGGGCGCGAGGCGCCCGATCGAGCGACGGAGGCCCGTGGCGTTCCTGCGCTCCGGCGAGCCGCCACGTCGCGGCCGGGCAGCCGGCGGGGGGCGCGATGACGCCCGACGACCCAGCCCCGTCGGCCTCTGCCGGGGGGCGGCCACCCGCTCCGCCCGGCGACCCGCCCACGCCGGCGGGGGGAGCGCGCGAGCGCCCGGCCGCGCGCGAACACCGCTGGCTCGTTCGCCTGCTCGTGTGGGGCACGACGGTGCTCGCGATCGTGGCGATCTTCGCCGTATGGTCAAACCGGCAGCTGCTGAACCCGAACAACTGGGCGAACACGAGCACCAAACTGCTGCAGAACCAGAAGGTCCGCGAAGCGACGTCCAACTACCTGGTCAACCAGCTGTACGCGAACGTCAACGTCTCAGAAGAACTCAAGAAGCGGCTGCCGACCCAGCTGCAGCCGCTGGCCGCTCCGGTGGCGGGCGCGCTCCAGAACCTCGCCATCCAGGCCGCTGAGCGCGCGCTCGCCAACGCGCGCGTGCAGGAAGCCTGGAAGCACGCCAACAAGGCGGCCGACGAGACGTTCCTCGCGATCGTCAACGGCAAGGGGGCGGTCGCGACCAACGGCGGAGTGGTGACGCTCGACCTCGCCTCGATCGTCTCGAACATCACCGAACGGCTCGGGCTTCCCAACGTGAGCTCCAAACTTCCCGCCTCGGTCGCGCACGTGACGATCCTCAAGTCCAAGCAGCTGAAGGCCGTGCAGGACGGTGTGAAAGCGCTCAAAGGGCTCGCCCTGCTGCTGACGATCATCGTTCCGCTGCTGTACGCGCTCGCTATCTTCCTCGCGCGCGCGCGCCGACGCGAGACGCTCATGCAGGTGGGGATCGCGATCGTGTTCGCGGGCCTCGTCGTGTTCGCCGGGCGCGCGATCATCGAGTCCCAGGCCGTCGACTCGCTCGTGAAGGTGGAAGCGAACAAGCCCGCCGGGGAAGCCATCATCTCGATCGCGACGTCGATGCTGTCCGAAATCGCCGGCGCTTTCGTGATCGTCGGCGTGCCGCTGATCGCGGCCGCCTGGTTCGCCGGACCCGCCCGCCTGGCCGTGCGGGCCCGCCGCGAGATCGCCCCGTTCCTGCGCGACCAGCCCGGCTGGACCTACGGGATCGTGATTGCGATCATGCTGCTCATCTTCATCTGGGACCCGATACCGGCCACGGGCAAACCGGCCGGGATCATCGTCTTCCTCGCGCTCGCCCTGTTCGGCACCGAGGTCCTGCGCCGCCAGACCGCGCGCGAGTTCCCCGACGCCCGCGCCCGCACGGCGCAGACACCGGCCTCGGGCGCGCCGGCCTGATCGAGGGCGGCGACGCCGCAGCCTGCTAGGCGCGCGAGAACGGCCGGTGATGCGCCGAGCCGAGGCGGTCGAGCGCCGAGCGGAGGACCGCCCGTACGTGCTCGGCGGCGACCTCCTCAGCCTCGCGCAGCTCACCCGCGATGTCGCTCGCCGGCTCGTCGCCCCCGGTCGGCGCCTCGGCGGCGTGGGCCCGGCGCAGCGTGGCGGCGTCGAGGGCCGCGAGCTCGCTCGAGCGCGGCTCCACGGTCTCGGCGTCCGCCGGCGGCTGCACCCCGGCGCTCTCATAGGACTGGGTCACCTGCTGGGCGATCGCGACCGAGCTCGGCAGCGCGGGGGGCGGAAGCTGGACGGCGATCTCCTCGCCGGGCCCGCAGGCCGGCGGCGCGGGTACGGCCGGATCGGCCGGCGGCCTGCCGGCGCGCCGTGCGAGCCCGAGCAGGCGGGCGAGCAGGCCGCGCCGCGGCTCGGCCTCGGGGTCGCGCCCGTCCACGGCTGCGCCCTGCGCCGGCTCTGCGGGCGCATGCGCGATCGCGTGGTCGGCCTGCACGAGCACCTCGTCGCCGCCGTCGGGGTCGTCGTCGCGGTAGGGATCGTCATCGGTGTAGGGGTCGTCGAGGTCGTCGTCCTCGAGCTCGTCGTCTTCGAACGGATCGTCCATCGGGTCGTCCTCCTCGGGCAGGTCGTCGTCCTCGAAGGGATCGCCCTCGGCTCGCGGCGCGGGTGCCGGAGCGCCCAGCTCGGCGGGCGCCGGGGCGCCCAGCTCGGCGGGCGCCTCGCACGGGGGCTCGGTGAGCGGAGCAGGCGCGGTCGAGGGCGCGGGCGGTGCGGAGGGGGTGCGGGTGGCGATGAACGTCACGCGCGTGCCCCATCCCGACGGCGATATCTCGACGCGGCCGCTGGCCTTCGTGCCGTCGCCGGCGGTCGCCTCCCATGCGACCGCGCGCTCGGGCTCGGTGGCGGTGATGCGGACCTCGCCGAGCTCTGCGAGGTGGCGGGCCAGCGCGGTCGGATCGCTCAGCTCGGCCCAGAGCTCGGGCGGGGACTTGACGAGGGTTCGCTGCACCTCGGTGGATGCGCTCATCGCCCCCCAATTCGAGCGATCTCGCGCTACTCCTGCTGCGCCGGCGGCTACGCAGCCGAGCGTGCGCGCGGCTGGGCGATCAGCCCGCGGTCGTGCAGCAGCTCGGCGAGCTGGATCGCGTTCAGCGCCGCGCCCTTGCGCAGGTTGTCGGACACGATCCACATGTCGAGCGCCCGCTCGCAGCCGGGATCGCGCCGGATGCGCCCGACGAACACCTCGTCGCGGCCGTCGGCGTCGACGGCCATCGGGTAGACGGCGCTGGCGGGGTCGTCGAGCACGGCCACGCCGGGTGCCGCGGCGAGCAGCTCGCGCGCGCGCTCGGGGGAGAGCTCTGAGCGCGTCTGCACGTTGACCGCCTCCGAGTGGCCGTTGACGACCGGCACGCGCACGCACGTGGCGCTCACCGCGATCGACTCGTCGCCGAGGATCTTGCGCGTCTCGTTGATCAGCTTGCGCTCCTCGTCGGTGTGGTCGTCGCCGGACTGGAAGCCGCCGGCGTGCGGGAGCGCGTTGAAGGCGATCTGGTGGGCGTACTGCTCGGGCGCGGCGATCTCGCGCTCGTGGAGGATCGCGTGGGACTGGTCGAGCAGCTCGTCGACGGCCCGCCTCCCCGTGCCCGACACGGCCTGGTAGGTGCTGATCACGAGACGCTCGATCCCGGCGGCGTCGTAGAGCGGCTTGAGCGCCACGACCATCTGCATGGTCGAGCAGTTCGGGTTGGCGACGATGCCTCGGTGCGCGGCGAGGGCGTCGGGGTTGACCTCGCTCACGACCAGTGGCACGTCGTCGTGCATCCGCCAGCGCGACGAGTTGTCGATCACGACGGCGCCCGCGTCGGCGAAGCGCGGCGCCCACTCGCCCGACGTGGCGCCGCCGGCGGAGAAGATGGCCAGGTCGAAGCCCTCGATCGTGTCCTCGCCGAGCCCCTGCACGACCAGGCCGCCATCGAGCTCGCGCCCGACCGACCGCTCCGAGGCGAACGCGACGATCTCGCGCGCGGGAAACTCGCGCTCGCGCAGCAGCGCGAGCATGAGCGTGCCCACCTGTCCGGTGGCCCCGACGACCGCTACCCGATAGCCCTCGCCCATGAGGCCGTCAGCGTACCGCGGCCGGCGAGCCGTCCGGCCGGCCTGCCGTCCGGCCGGCCTAGGCCCCCGTGCGGGCGACCATGAAAAAGATCGTGACGACCACGAGCACGTCCATCAGCGCGCCGACCGCGCCCACGCTTCGCGCGAGTGCCTGGTGCTCGGTGCTCTGCGCGATCGCGCCGTCGGGGCCCGCGGCGGCGAGATCGGCTTCGGCGACCGCGACCAGGCGCTTCTCGCGCGGGCCGAGGTAGGCGCCCTCGACCGCGCCGATCACGATCACGACCCCGAGCCCCCACTGGACGAAGAAGGCGTGCCAGAGGTGGAGCTTGGAGGCGAGGTAGACGCCGAACACGAGCACCGCGAGCAGACCGGGGCTGATGATCCGCCGGCTGATCGCGTGGATCGCGCGGTACACCGCGGGCAGCGCGCGCGGGTCGGCGCGCGCGACGGTCGCGAAGATCACCGGGTAGGCGAACGTGGCGCCGAAGGCCACGACCACGGCGATGATGTGCAGCGCGATGACGACTTCGTAGAAGGCGACGGCGAGCGGCACGGGCGCATCCTATTGGCTCGGGTAACCGCCAGTCGGCGCCTGCTCAGCCGCGCCCCGCGGGCCATGCCGCATGCGGCATGGCCGGCCCGATGGGCCTAGATCGCTAGAACGTCGGCGTGTAGGCGCCGAACACGTCCTGCATGGCGGCGCACACCTCGCCCAGCGAGCAGCGGTCGGCGAGCGCCTGGCGGATCGCGGGCAGCAGGTTGTCGCTGCCGCGTGCGACCCGGCGCAGCTCGTCCAGGCGTCGCTGGGCGAGCCCCTGGTCGCGCGTGCGCTTGAACTCGGTCAGCCGATCGACCTGTTCGCGCTCGGACTCGGGGTCGACGCGCAGCAGCTCGGGCACCTCGATGTCTTCCTCCTGGTAGCGATTCACGCCCACGACGATGTCCTGGCCGACGCGGTAGCGCTCCTCATAGCCCCAGGCCGACTCGTCGATCTGGCCGGTGATGTACTCGATCGCGTTCACCGAGCCGCCGAGCGAGTCGATCTTGTCGATCAGCTCGCGCGCGCGCAGCTCGATCTCGTCGGTGAGCGACTCGACGAAGTAGGAGCCGGCGAACGGGTCGACCGTGTCGGCAGCCCCGCTCTCGTGCGCGAGGATCTGCTGCGTGCGCAGGGCGATTTTCGCCGCCCGCTCGGTGGGCAGCGCGAGCGCCTCGTCGAAGCCGTTGGTGTGCAGCGACTGCGTGCCCCCGCACACCGCGGCGAAGCCCTGGAGCGCGACGCGCACGATGTTGTTCTCGGGCTGCTGGGCGGTGAGCGTCACGCCGCCGGTCTGGGTGTGGAAGCGCAGCATCGCGGCCTTCGGGTCGGTGGCGCCGAAGCGCTGGCGCATGATGTGCGCCCACATGCGCCTTGCCGCCCTGAACTTGGCCACCTCCTGGAAGACGTTGTTGTGGCCGTTGAAGAAGAACGCCAGGCGGGGCGCGAAGTCGTCGACCGAGAGCCCCTTCTCGACCGCCGCCTGGACGTAGGCGATGCCCGAGGAGAGCGTGAACGCGACCTCCTGCACGGCCGAGCAGCCCTTCTCGCGGAAGTGGTAGCCCGAGATCGAGATCGTGTTCCAGCGCGGCACGCGCTCGTGGCAGTACTGGAAGATGTCGGTCGTCAGGCGCATCGTCGGCGCCGGCGGGTAGATGTAGTTGCCGCGGGCGATGTACTCCTTCAGCACGTCGTTCTGCGTCGTCCCGCGCAGCTGCTCCGACGGCACCCCCTGCTCCTCGCCGACGAGCTCATACAGCAGCAGCAGGCAGGCGGCCGGGGCGTTGATCGTCATCGACGTGCTCACCTGGTCGAGCGGGATGCCCTCGAAGGCCGTGCGCATGTCGTCGATCGTGTCGATCGCCACGCCCGTGCGCCCGACCTCGCCGAGGCAGCGCTCATTGTCGGAGTCCAGGCCGAGCTGCGTGGGCAGGTCGAAGGCCATGGACAGCCCGGTCGAGCCCTTGCTGAGCAGGTAGCGGTAGCGTTCGTTGGACTCCCTCGCCGAGGCGTAGCCGGCGTACTGGCGCATCGTCCAGGTCTGCTTGCGGTACATCTCGCGGTGGATGCCGCGCGTATAGGGGAACCCGCCCGGCTCGCCGAGGTCGAGCTGCGCGGGCAGGTCGGCCTCGCTGTAGAGCTCTGCGATCTCGATCCCCGAGTCGGTGAACCGCCGCGGGTCGTCGGGCCCGACGATCGGCGCGACCGTCGATCGGTCCTCGGTGGTGGCCATCGACCTAGATGATAAGGACAGCCCGCGGGCGCGCCGCGCGCACCGTGGCGGCCGGCAAGGGCCGGCCAGCTCGTGGGCGCGCGATGCGCCGCGGCCGGGGGGCCGGCGCGTGGCAGCGGAGCTATGCTCACAGCCGTGTCGACGTGCCTTGTCACCGGCGGGGCAGGCTTCCTCGGCTCGCATCTGTGCGACGAGCTGCTGGCGCGCGGGCACCGCGTGATCTGCGTCGACAACCTCGAGACGGGGACGCTCCAGAACATCGAGCACATCCGCGATCCCGACCGCTTCCTGCACCTCAACGTCGACGTCATCGAGCCCTACTTCGTGGACGAGCCGGTCGACGTCGTCTACCACCTCGCCTCGCCCGCCTCGCCGATCGACTACCTGCGCCTGCCGCTGCACACGCTCAAGACCGGCTCCTACGGGACCCACCACACGCTCGGTCTGGCCAAGGCCAAGCGCGCGCGCTTTCTGCTCGCCTCGACGAGCGAGGTGTACGGCGATCCACAGGAGCACCCGCAGTCCGAGAGCTACTGGGGGCACGTCAACCCGATCGGCCCGCGCGGCGTCTACGACGAGGCCAAGCGCTATGCCGAGGCGTTGACGATGGCATATCACCGCCAGCAGGGGGTAGACACGGCGATCGTGCGCATCTTCAACACCTACGGGTCGCGCATGCGCCCGCACGACGGGCGCGCGATACCCACGTTCCTGCGCCAGGCGCTCGCCAGCCGGCCGCTCACCGTCTTCGGCGACGGCGGCCAGACGCGCTCCTTCTGCTACGTGTCGGACCTGATCCGCGGGATCATCGCGCTCGCCGAGTCCGGCTACCACGAACCGGTGAACATCGGCAACCCCGACGAGTTCACCCTGCTCGAGCTGGCCGAAACGGTCAGGGAGCTCACCGGCGCGAGCAGCGAGATCGTGTTCGAGGCGCTTCCGGTCGACGACCCCAAGCAGCGCCGTCCCAACATCGCGCTCGCCCAGGAGCTGCTCCGCTGGTCGCCCGAGGTGGCGCTGCGCGAGGGCCTCCAGCGCACGATCGAGGCGTCGGGCGTGGATCTGCTGATCGGCGGCGGGGCCCGCTGAGGCGCACGCGAACGTCCACCCGGCGGTCTGTCGACCGCTACATCTGGCAGGCTGACGGGTTGTGAGCAGCGAGATGGCGCCACGCTCATCGGGCACGTCCGCTCCCGCCGCTCCCCACGAGCGCACGGTGCGCAGGTCACCGGGAGCCCCCCCGGCCGGCCCGCCGCCGCGGCCGAGCGCGCTCGAAGGCGATGCGCTCCTGTCCGAGCGCACCGTGCGGCGTGAGCCGTCCGATCGCGACATGCGCTCCAAGCGCCCGCCCGCGCTCTCGTTCCTGCTGCGCATCGAGACGGCGCGCCGCCTGGCGCGCATCGTCATCCTGCTCGCGCTCGACTTCGCCGGCCTCGCGCTCGCCATCTTCACCGCGCTCGCGCTCAAGGAAGCGGTGCACGGCGAGGTCGTGCTGTCCAACGCGCTGCACGAGACCGAACGCTTCCTACCGTTCGCCTACCTGCTCACCGCGCTCCTGTTCTGGCGCTCGGGGCTGTACTCGTCGCGCTCGCTGCGCCCCGGCCTGTCGCGCATCGTCGGCTCGCTGTTCGAGGTCGCCGTGGTCGCGCTCATCTTCGCGGTCGTGAGCGGCGAACACTTCTCCAGCTACTACCTCTTCTACGGCTCGCTCGCGTTCGCCGTCCTCTACGTGTCGCTGCTGCGCCAGGCCTTCGAGCGCGCGAGCGGGGTGGCGCTGGGCTGGGCCGGCTACCGCCGCCGCGTGCTGCTCGTGGGCACGGGCAAGCACATCCGCGACGTCGCCCACGCGCTCGCCGATGCACCCCACTCGCCGATCGAGGTCGTCGGCTACCTGGCGCCCCGCTCGCTGCCGCGCAACGGGCTCGGCGCGCTGCGCTCCCTCGGCTCGCTCACCGACCTCGACCGCGCCCTCGGGGGCGAGCGTGTGGATGAAGTCATCATCGCCGACCCCGACTTCCCCGAGGTCGAGGCGCTCGAGCTGGTCGACCGCTGCCACCGTCGTGGCGTTCAGGTGATGGTCGCGCCGTCCACGATGGAGATCCTCGTGCACCGCGCCGTGTTCGTGCCCGGGCAGTCGGTGCCGCTGTTTCAGCTCGGCCCACCCGTGTTCGAGGGCGTCGACTTCGCGCTCAAGCGCGCCTTCGACCTCGCCGGGGCCACGCTACTGCTGATCGCCCTCAGCCCGCTGCTCGCCGCGATCACGCTCGCCGTGCGCCTGTCCTCGCGCGGGCCGATCCTCTATCGCTCGACGCGCCGCGGCATCGGCCAGCGCCCGTTTGCGTGCCTGAAGTTCCGCACGATGCACACCGACGCCGAGCAGCGCCAGGCCGATCTCGAAGACCTCAACGAGGCCTCGGGCGCGCTCTTTAAGATCCGCGAGGACCCGCGGCTGACGCCGGTCGGGCGCCTGCTGCGCCGCTTCTCGCTCGACGAGCTGCCCCAGCTCGTCAACGTGCTCCGCGGCGAGATGTCGCTCGTCGGCCCGCGGCCGCTGCCCGAGCGCGACTACGAGATGCTCTCCGACTGGCACCGCAAGCGCTACCTCGTGCTCCCCGGGATCACCGGGCTGTGGCAGGTCTCGGGTCGCTCGGAGCTCGACTTCGACGACCTCGTGCACCTCGACTTCCTCTACCTCGAGAGCTGGTCGCTGGCGCTCGACGTGAGCATCCTGCTCAAGACCGTCCCGGCCGTGCTCACGCGCCGCGGCGCCTACTGATAGCTAAGAGCAACCGGCTTGATGTGGACCCTCCCCTCGGGGAGGGTCTTTCTTTCTTTCTCACGAGAAGGAGGTTGTTCGTGGATCTGGTCAGCGCTGAGCTGCCAACGAGCACGCTCGTGGTGGCGATTGAT
>DASPVR010000181.1:0-3849 GCA_035622255.1 Solirubrobacteraceae bacterium
CGTCTTCCCGGCGCCGGGCAGGCCTTCGAGCGCGACGATCAACTCTCGAGCTCCCAGATGACGGCGCCGCCGGCGCCGGCGCGCCGACGCTCGACCCGGACGGCGACGTCGCGGATGTCGGGCACACCACCGTCGACGGCGAGCTCGACGATCGCATTCCCGACCCCGCGGGCCCTTCGCCGCTCGTCGAAGGGATATGAGGCGATCGGCAGGAAAGTGTTGCGCCCGCGCGGCGGGGGCTTGTACATCGTCGCTCCCGAGTTGATCGGCGAGAGCGTGACGCGGTCTGCGTGGCGATCGAGCAGCCGCGCGGTGTCGACGGTGATCACGTCGTGCTCGTCGTCGCGGTATTCGCGGGCCCCAAGGAGTGTCTCCAGGTGGTCCTCGTCGAGCCAGAAGAAAACACGCGAGTTCAGCGCGTCGAGCCATTCCTCAAGGGTCATATCGGTGAGGCACGCGGCGAGGCGGGACTCGTTAAGCGGGATCTGGTCACGAACGACGGCGTCGCCATAAACGTCGTGGTGCAGGGGAACCGACGCCGGGCGGCGGGTGCGCAGGATCGCGTCTTGAGCGTCGCCGTTGAGCTCGAAGAGGTCGATGAGGCTGCGCGTGGAGAGCAGGCCGTGCTGGCTGATGCTGTCCCACGAACTGGCCTCAGCCATATGGTAGAGCAGCGGGTAGTGCTCGATGATCTCGCTCGACTCCATGTTCACCACGCGCGGCGGTCGATTACGCTGCGCATGTCAAATCTCGTGGATATCAGGGACACGGGCGCTCCGGCGACGCGCTCGACCTCCTCGATGAAGTAGATCGTGTCCTGATCGAGCTGGTCGAAGCGGCGGGCGTTGCGGTTGCGGATGTCGAGGTAGTCGACGAACGTCAACGCGACGTCGGTCGCGCCGTTGAGGCGCGCGGCGCGCTGAAGGAGCTCCCAGTCGAACTCGCCGACCCGGCGCTGCTTGCCACTGACCGATCCCTTCTCGACGTTGCGGAGCTCTGGCAGCGGAATGTGCGAGCGTCGGGAGACCTCCGCCCACGAAGTCTTCAGCGACATCGGGCCCGACGTCTTGCCCTGGGCGCCGGGGCTCTGCACGCGGATGGGGTAGGTGCGGCAGACCATGATGACCTTACGCAGGCGCGCGGGTGCGACGCCCATCTCGGCGAGGCAGCCGGCGACCGTCGTGTCGCGCGAGGTCACGTGGGGGTAGGCGCCGTGGTAGAGGGAGAGACCGGTTCCCTGCGTGCCCTCGAGGAGGATGCGGTCGCCGCGGGCGTACGCCTCGTTCAGCACCTCGTACGCACACGCGAGGAACGGCGCGAGCTCGGGCACGTCACGCGCGAGCCGCGTCTGCGTGCGGCGCCCGGTGATGCGGCGCGCCGTGGCCGCGCCGACGCCCTGGCCCGTGGAACCGATCGCGGCTACGAGCTCACGCTCGTCGCGCTTGTCCTTGGAGCTGATGATCATGGCCTGCTCGTCGATGTGGAGGCGGCCGACCTCGACGCGGCAGTCGCGGATCTCGTCGAAGAGTATGTCGAGGTCGAGCACGGCGCCCGGGCCGATGAGGATCGGCGCCTCGCTCGTCATCGTCGCCGACGGCAGGAGGCGATGCGTGAACGGCTCGTTGAGCGGGACCTTGTGACCGGCGTTCGGACCACCGACTCGGCAGAGGAGCTGGTACTCGGCACCGATCGCGAAGGCGATGTTTCCCTTGCCCTCCGAGCCGTACTGGCCGCCGATGATCACGTCGACGAGTCCACCGGGAGCGCAGGTCTGGAGCCCGAGATAGGCCGCGGCGCGGACCTCGACGTCGAGCTCAGTGTTGCTCTCGGTGTCGATTACGACGTCCGCGTCGTCGGCGAGCTCTTCGACGCGTCGCTCCGTCTCGTTCTCAAGGACCTCCGCGTAGCTCCCCTTCTCTTGGAAGCGTGTTTTCGGGCGTCGCCGGTAGCGCCGTTCGAGCTCCCGCTGCGTCGCCTTCAGGTGAATATGGACGACCTGGCGCGGCAGGCCGTTGCGGAGCGCCGTGATCTGCTCGGGGATGCGTGTCGCGTCGATCACGGCGATCGCGTCTGGACCGAGCGCGTTGATCTCGGGCACAAGGTTGTCGGCGACCCAGGCGCCGTCGGTCCCGCGGTCGAGCTTCTCACCGAACTCCTGCATCGCCGTGCGCTCGCGCGCGACCTGGCCGCCGGAAAGCTGTTCGAGGAGCTCGCTTGTCTTGTAGTGGGTCGCGCTGTAGCGCTCGACGAGGCGCTTAGCGAGCGTCGTCTTGCCGGCGGAGACGGGTCCGGTAAGGACGACGACGACGCGAGCCATAGGGAGAGCGCACCTAGATCCCGAGCGTTAGCTCGATAGGTTCCTCGCTGACAAGCTGGTTCGGGGGTACGTACACGGTGACATCCGTGCCCCGGCGTGTCAGGGACTCTTCTACGAGCTCGCGGATGATCTCCCAACGGCCGCCCGCCTGGCCCGCTCCGATACGTGGCATATGCACGGATGCCTCGTTGGCGCACGCATACTCGCCGACGGCGTCGAGGCACTGCTTGAGCGCGCCGTAGCGGATCCGCGGGGACGCGGAGGGCCCGTAGCCGCGTTGAGCGACCATCGTGGCGACGTGGACCTCGTCAGTTGTTTCGCCGATGTGGACAGCGCCCAGCACCAGCCGGTGCGGGTCCTCCCGCACCCATGAGCGAAAGTCCTCCTGCGCCTCGGGGTAGCGTTGGCGGAGGGCGCGGGCGAACGCACCGCCCCAATTCGGCGTCCTGTCGTTGACGAGGTGCACGATCAGCTGTAGGCCGTGGCCACGCGGCTGGGTCGCATCGCCGTGGACGGTGGTGATCTCGGTGTCCGTTACGGGCCGCACGCCGTGCGGCCGGAGCAGTCCGAGAACGCGAGGAAACCTTTGCTCGGGGAACGGCGGTGCGCCCACGACCTCGACCTCGACCTCGCCCATCGTGCTTGACCACTGTTCCCGGCGGCGCGCGGTGAAGCCGACCGCAGTGCACTCGGCGAGCACGGAGTCGGCCGGGCGGCGCTGACCAGCGTGCACACTTGACCGCCACGCGCGGGACGGAACCGCGTAGTCAATGCGGAACGCGGACGCGGCCCGCTGTGGGTCGGTGCGCGAAGCCGCGAACATAGCGACGGGCTTCACGGAGAGCTTCGTTGCGCGACGCAGGAGCGCCTCCGTTGACACGCCGTATTCGCGGCGCAACGCCATGAGCCGCTCGATGTTGATGTCACTGGTGCGGAGCTCGGGCAGGCTCGCTGTGGGCATGAGGATCTCCCCTGCGGCGATATTGCAGAGCAGCTCGAGCTGCCACGCATCGTCAGGGCCGCTTGCGGGGTTGTTTCGGTAGTGCGCTGCCTCGGCCACGTCAGGGAACATGGTGTGCGCGATCTCGTGGGCGAGCGAGAATCGCAGCCGCTGCGGGGGCCGGGTGGGGTTGTACTCAATCCGTACCTTCGATCCGACGGGCACGGTCCGTGCGTCCTGGAGCTCTTGCATCGGGATGACCGGGATGTTGAGGATGCGCGCGAGCTCGAACGGGTCGAACGGCGGCCCCTGCCATTCGTTCTCGACTGCCTCGAGCACGAGCTGCTGCGCGGCGGTCTCGACGGCGCTGATGGGGTCGAGGTCCCCGGCGAAGCGGAGCACGGACTCATTGGTCCAGTAGGTGGTCATCTCTGGTGCGCGGGTCGGCATGCGAACATATGTTCTAGCGACGCAAACGGACGCCCCGGGCACCGTATCCGACACCGGCAGCCCCGGCGGGCTCAGGGGCGCTGGCCGCGGCGATCAGTCCAACCCCGGCGCTCGAACGGCTCGGGGAAGGTCACGAGCTACC
>DASPVR010000182.1:0-15890 GCA_035622255.1 Solirubrobacteraceae bacterium
CGAGCGTCTCGGAGATCGCCCGCTCGACCTGCCCGAGCGCAGGACCGGGCGCGCCGGGCGCCTCGCTCAGCGGGAGCGCGAGCGCGTCGGTCATGAAGCGGTAGGCGTGCTCGTCGAGCGCAAACGATGCAGCCTCGCACGCCGCGCAGACGACCCCCCCGGCCTCGCCCGAGAACGCCACTAGGTGCTCGTGCTCGCCGCAGCTGGCGCACGCGGCCAGCTGGGGCGCGAGGCCGGCGGCGAGCAGCAGCTTGAGGCGAAACGCGAGCGCCGTCTCGCGCGTGGCGCGGGCGGGCGCCTCGTCGAGCAGCGCGAGCTTGCGGCACAGCAGGTGAAACACGCTCGGATGCGCCTCGGAGGTCTCGAACAGGCGCCCCACGGCGTCGCACGCGCGCGCGGCGGCGTCGAGCGCGCGCGCGTCGCCGCGCAGGCGAGCATGGCCGTCTACCGTCTGGGCGCCGGTGACCGTGAGCAGCTCGCTGCGCCCTTCGTGCAACTCGATGCGCAGGCGAAAGAACGGCTCCAGCCGCCCGCCGAAGCGGCTGCGCGCGCGGCGCACCCCCTTGGCGATCGCGCTCACGCGCCCGCGGTCGAGCGTGTACAGGTGCAGGATGCGGTCGGCCTCGCCGTAGCGCATCGAGCGCAGCACGATCGCCTCGGTCTTGACAGCTCGCCCCGCCACGTGTCCATGTTCTCAGGCGCCCCAGCCAGACCACTATGCGAACGCGGGCTCCTCGCGACCGGGGAAGATGTCGGGCAGGCCATCGCTGACCCTGTCGGGGAAGCTAGCTGGCCGCTTCTCGAGAAAGGACGCGATCCCCTCCCTGGCATCCGCAGAGAGCCCGCGTGAGAACATCGCGCGCGAGTCGGCGCGGTGCGCGAGCATCGGATGCTCGGCGCCGAGCATCGTCCACAGCATCAGCCGCGCCAGCGCGACCGATACGGGCGCGCTGTTGTCGGCTATCTCCCGCGCGAGCCCGTGCGCCACGCCGAGCAGCTCGCCGGCCGGATGGATGCTGCGCACGAGGCGCCCCTCCAGCGCCTCGCGCGCGTCGAACACGCGCCCGGTGGCGACCCACTCCATCGCCTGGCTGATCCCCACCACGCGCGGCAGAAACCAGCTCGAGCAGGCCTCGGGCACGATCCCGCGGCGGGCGAACACGAAGCCCATGCGTGCCTCCTCCGACGCGATCCTGATGTCCATCGGCAGCGTCATCGTCACGCCGACGCCGACGGCGGGCCCGTTGATCGCCGCGATCACCGGCTTTCGGCACGCGAAGATCGAGAGCGCCACGCGACCGCCGCCGTCGCGCGGCGTGTCGCCCTCGAACGACCGATCGCGCCAGTCGAACGTGTCGCCGCCGCCCTGGAGATCGGCGCCGGCGCAGAACCCGCGTCCCTCGCCGGTCACAATCACCACGCGTACGGCGTCATCGGCGTCGGCGTGCTCGAACGCCGCCACGAGCTCGTCGGCCATGCGCGGCGTGAAGGCGTTCAGGCGCTCGGGCCTCGACAGGGTGATCGTGAGGACCTCGTCCACCACCGCGTAGCGGATCTGCTGGAAGTCGGAGGGCGCGAGCGGCGCGCTGTCTGGGGACTGTGACGACATGGCTCTCCTTCGATCGGGTCCAGACACGTTGGGTCCAGACATTCTGGCCAGGCCCCGGGGCGGGGCGGCGCCACAAGGCTATATTTTCTGAAGTAATGGCCGAGATAACGGTCTTCACGACAGAGCCCTGCTCCTACTGCCGGCGCCTGAAGGGGCTGCTCGAGTCCCACGGGCTGCCCTTCGCGGAGATCAACCTGTCGCGGGATCCCGAGGGCCGCGTCGCGCTGGCGCACAAGACCGGGCTGATGACCTTCCCACAGGTGCTCGTCGACGGACGCTCGATCGGCGGTTTCGCCGAGATCCAGGCGGCCGCCGACAGCGGACGTCTGCGCGAGCTGCTGTCGAGCTAGCTTGCGCGCTGCGGGCGCGGGGGCCGCTGGCAGCGCTCGCACACGTACGTGCCCCGGCCGGCGGCGACGATCTTTGTGATCGCCGTGCCACAGCGAACGCACGGCTCACCGGCTCGACGATGCACGAGGAACTGATCCTGGAAGGCCCCGCGCGCTCCGTCGAGGTCGTGGAAGTCGGAGATCGACGCCCCGCGCGCGTCGATCCCCGCCGACAGCGCCTGCACGGCGGCGTCGCGCAGGCGGGCGTACTGCCCGCGCGTGAGCCGCCCGGCCGCGCGCAGCGGATGCACGCGGGCGCGAAACAGCGCCTCGTCGGCGTAGATGTTGCCGACGCCCGCCACCCGGCGCTGGTCGAGCAGCAGCGCCTTGATCGGCGCCCGGCGGCCGTGCGCGAGCGCGCGCAGGTGCTCGGCGGTGAAGCGCTCATCCAGCGGCTCGAGGCCCAGGCGCGCCGAGAAGAAGCGCTCGAGCTCGCTCGAGCTGATCAGCAGCTGACCGGTGCCAAAGCGGCGTGGGTCGACGATCGCCAGCTGATCCCGGCAGTCCGCGGCGGCGCGTGCGCGCCCGCTGTGCGTGCTGCGCGCCCGTCCCCCGCGCAGCGCCGCCAGCTGCACGCGCACGCGCACATGCTGGTTCTCCCCCTGGGGCTGCCACAACAGGGCGCCGGTCATGCGCAGGTGCTGAGCCAGGTGCACGTCGCCCTCGAAGTCCCACACCAGGTACTTGCCGCGCCGGCCCAGGCGCTCGATGCGCCTGCCCTCAAGCGCGGCGGCCAGGCGGCGCGGCGACAGCGGTCTCGACCACCGCGGGTCGAGGACCTCCAGTCGCAACAGGGTCCTGCCCTCGACAAGCGGCGCGAGCTGGCGGCGAAGCGTCTCGACCTCGGGGAGCTCGGGCATGTTGCCCGTCAGCCTATGAAGGAAGCTGCGGGAAGCCGCTCACCGCGATGCGCGCGGATGGGCGCTGAAGTACACGTCCTTGAGGCGATCGGCGGAGAGGTGCGTGTAGACCTGTGTGGTCGACAGGTCGGCGTGTCCGAGCATCTCCTGCAGGGAGCGCAGGTCGCAGCCCCCGGCGAGCAGGTGTGTGGCGAAGCTGTGGCGCAGCGTGTGCGGGCTCATCTTGTGCTCCAAGCCGGCGCTGCGCGCGTGGCCCTTGATGATCTTGTACAGCCCCTGGCGGCTGAGCCCGCGACCGCTGCGGTTGACGAACAGGCGCCGCTCGACCTTCACGCCGACGAGCGCCGGGCGTCCGCGTGCGCAGTATGCGCGAAGCGCCGCGAGCGCCTGGCGCCCGATCGGCACGAGCCGCTCCTTGGAGCCCTTGCCGCGCGCGCGTAGGATCTGCTCGTCGAGGTCGACATCCTCCAGGCGCAGCTCGATCGCCTCGGAGGCGCGCAGCCCGCAGGCGTACATCACCTCGAGCAGCGCGCGGTCGCGCAGCGCGCGCGGGTCTGTGCCCCTGGGCTGCATCAGCAGCTTGGCGACCTCCGCGCGTGAGAGCACGCGCGGCAGGCGCTGGGACTTGCGCGGGCCGCGCAGCCGTGCGGTCGGGTCGTGCGCGATCACGCCCTCGCTTCGCAGGTGGCGGTGAAACGAGCGCAGGCACGCGACCTTGCGACTGAGCGTCGCCGCCGCCACCGGCTCGGGGCCCGCGGTCAGCTCAGAGACGAACGCTGCCAGGTCGCCATGGGAGGTCTCCCCGACGCTCAGGCCACGACGGTCGAGATGCTCGCCGAACTGAACGAGGTCCCTGCGATAGGCCACGAGCGTGTTGTGCGAGAGGCCGCGCTCGAGGTCCATGTAGGCGAGGAAGTCGAGGATCAGCCGCCCGATCGTGACCCCTTCGGGTGACGCAGGGGCCGCGGCCTGACGCAGCGCGACGGAGCTGTGCTCGCTCATCCATGATGCTTCGCCTCGCGTGCGAGGGCTCCTCCGTGCTGCGAGCGCTCCTGCGCGGCCGGCGCCGGGGCACGCCAGTGCGAAAGCTCCGCCAGCACGCCGCCGCCGGCGAGCGCGGCGGCGAAGAACAGCGGATCCTCGGTCAGCGTGCGGCCCATGGTCTCGGCCGGCAGCCCCGAGCGCGCATAGGCGGGCAGGTCGACGGCCGCACGGCGCCAGTCGTGACGGGCGAGGCGCGCCGGGCGCTGGACATCGGGCCTCGGCGTGGCCCGCCACGACCCATCAGGGCCCGCCACACCGTTGCCCGGAACGCCTCCCAGAACGGTCGCGAGCTCAGCGTCCGCGGGTGAGCGCAGGCCCGCCGGGAGCGCGACCGTGACCGGCTCGAGCAGTAGATCGAGGACGGTCAGCGTGTGGTGGGAGAACCCGCGGTGACGCTCGCGCGGATCGCTTGAGGACATGCGCGCCACGAGCAGCGTCCGACAGCCAAGCGCGAGCGCCACATGGGCGGAGTCCAGCGCGAACATGCCGCCGTGCCCGAGCGCAGTGCCGGAGCCGACGATCCCCGGTCCCGGCCCACACACGACAGCGTCCCAGCCGAGCGTACGCAGGCCGTGGTGCAGCCCGGCCGCGGTGTTCGGCGCCTCGTGCTCGCCGCCGAACGCCGCGCCCGCCGTCAAAACACCCGCCAACAGCCCCCGTTCGCGCAGGGTGCGCACGACGCGTGAGCGCGCTCCGCTCAGAGCCCCGCCCTCGGTCTGCACGTATCCGAGCCGGCTTCCCGGAGCGCTGCGGGAGAACGCCCACGCGACCGGGGCGAGCTGACCGTGCAGCGCGATCACGGCCACCGGGTGTGCCAGCGGCAGGCGCATGCGGCGATCGCCGACCACGGCGACGGCGTGCTGGACGCTCGTGTAGTTGAGCTTCATCACGTTCACGCCGAACGCTCCCTCGCCGCGCAGCCCGCGTGTGAGGTTGACGTGGACGATGTCAAAGCCGCCAGCGCCAA
This sequence comes from Solirubrobacteraceae bacterium, assembly GCA_035622255.1. GTDB lineage: Bacteria > Actinomycetota > Thermoleophilia > Solirubrobacterales > Solirubrobacteraceae > Palsa-744. Next base: position 4,870 of record DASPVR010000182.1, read on the forward strand.
GCCCGAGCTCGCGCGCCTGCACGTTGACCACGACCTCGTCCCCGGGTGCAGCGGCTCCGACGAGTCCGACGTCGGCGATCGCCGCCTGCGCGCGGCCGTCGACAGCGACCACGAGCTGCTGCTCGGGTCCGTCGTCGGGCTCGGCCTCGAGGACCGTGCCTCGGCGCAGCTTCAGCACGTCACCGCGTCGCCGCAGCCTGGCCCGCGGAGGCTCGCGGTGCCAAATCCCCGCCCATCGGCGCGCTGCTCTCGCCGTCGCCGGGATCGGCGACCGGGGCGAGCGCGGGCATCTCGTCGCGTTCGACCGCACCGCCGGAGGGGCAGAGCTGCACGCTCACATCGACGTCGCACTCCTGTTCGGCGCGGTTGGCGAGCTCGTGCGCACGCCCGATCATCTCGGCCGCGATGTCCTGGGCGTGGCGCTCGTCGATGTCTCCGAACACGATCTCGACCCGCAGCTCGCTCGTGGCCGGCGGCTTGCGTGCGTCGACCGCCGCGCGGCGACGGGCGTCTGGATCCGTGTCGGATCCGGCCTTGTTCATCGGCCCGCCGGAGCCGGGTCGGCCGCGGCGCTCCGCTCGACCGCGCGCGCGGGCTCGTCGTCGCCGGAGCGCTGCAGCGCCGCAGCGACGAACTCGCGAAACAGCGGGGCGGGCCGCTGTGGGCGCGACTTGAACTCGGGATGGAACTGGCAGCCGACGAAGAACGGATGGTCGTCGATCTCGATCACCTCCACCAGGCGCTCGTCGGGGGAGGTGCCGGCGAGCCGCAGCCCGGGTTCGCCGCCACGCGGGTCGGTCAGGCGCTTGCGCAGCAGGTTGTTGACCTCGTAGCGGTGGCGATGGCGCTCGTAGATGACGCCCTCGCCGTAGATCGTCCGCGTCCGCGATCCGGCGTGCAGCTTGATCGGGTCGGCCCCCAGGCGCATTGTCCCGCCCAGGCCTGCGACCTCCTTCTGCTCGGGCAGCAGGTCGATGACCGGGTAGGGCGACTCGATGTCGAACTCGGTCGAGTTTGCGCCGTCCATGCCGGCCACGTTGCGCGCGAACTCGGCGACAGCCGCCTGCATTCCCAGGCAGATTCCCAGGTAGGGAATGCGCTGCTCGCGCGCGATCTGGGCGGCTGTGATCTTGCCCTCGATCCCGCGACCCCCGAACCCGCCCGGCACGAGGATCCCGTCGGCTTCGGACAGGCGCTCGCGGGCATCGGTGCTGCGCCCGGGCCCGCTGGGCGCCCGAGCCGGCGCCTGCTGCCCAGCGGCGCCCCCGGCGAGCTCGGGGCGGAGCTCGGCGACCTCGAGCCGCTCGGAGTCGATCCAGTCGATCTGCACGCGGGCGTCCTGCAGCGAGGCGGCGTGTCGCAGCGCCTCCGACACCGACAGGTAGGCGTCCTCGAGGCGCACGTACTTGCCCACGAGCGCGATCCTGACCGTCCGATGCGCCCGGGCGGAGCGTTCGATCGGCTCCTTCCAGTCCGACAGTTTCGGCGCGGACGCGCTGAGGCCGAAGTGCTCGAGCACGAACGCGTCCACGCCCTGCTCGTGAAAGACGAGCGGCACCCTGTAGATGTCGTCGACGTCGTACCCGGACACGATCGCCTCGGGGGGGAGGCTCGCGAACAGGGCGATCTTCTTGCGGATCTCGGGGGACAGCGAGCTCTCCGAGCGGCACATGACCATGTCGGGCGCGATCCCGATGCGCCGCAGCTCGTTGACCGAGTGCTGTGTCGGCTTGGTCTTCAGCTCACCGGCATGACCGACGAACGGGACGAGCGTCAGGTGGATGAACATGCAGCGACGCCGGCCCACGTCGACCGGGAACTGGCGGATCGCCTCGAGGAACGGCAGCGACTCGATGTCGCCGACCGTGCCGCCGATCTCGGTGATCACGAAGTCGACGTCGCTGGACTCGGCGATCAGCGCGATCCGCTGCTTGATCTCGTCGGTGATGTGCGGGACGACCTGCACCGTGGCACCCAGGTAGTCGCCACGGCGCTCGCGGCGGATGACCGTGTCGTAGATGCCACCCGCGGTGACGTTGGAGGCGCGGCTGGTGTTGGCATCGGTGAAGCGCTCGTAGTGGCCGAGGTCGAGATCGGTCTCGGCGCCGTCCTCGGTGACGAACACCTCGCCGTGCTGATATGGCGACATCGTGCCCGGATCGACGTTTATGTAGGGGTCGAACTTCTGCAGACCCACGGTCAGGCCGCGCGACACGAGCAATCGCCCGAGCGAGGCGGCGGCGATGCCCTTGCCGAGCGACGAGACCACGCCGCCGGTCACGAAGATGAAGCGCGTCCTGCTCGGCGTCTGCGCGTAGCGATCGGAGTGGGGCAGGTTCATCTCAGTGGGCGAGCTATGAGGGCCTGCCAAGGGAGTCTAGTTGGCGTAGCAGCGGCGTCCGCTCGATCAGCGCGGAGATCGAGCACAGCTCGCCGTAGAGGGTGATCGACACCAGCAGCGCGAGCGCGACGAGCTGGCCGGTAAATGACAGCGTGAGCACCAGCCACAGGCCCGCGAGCGCCCCCAGCAGGCTGGAACCCGTGTCGCCGAGCATCGCGCGCTCGCGCAGGTCGTACGCCCCGGCGACGAGCGCGGGCGCGACGAACAGTCCCAGCGCCCACAGTGGACGCAGCTGGGCCGACCCGATCGCCAGGCCGGCGCCGAGCAGCACGAACGCCTTCGCCGAGCGGCCCGGACGCAGGTCGAGCAGGTTGAAGACGTTCGTCGCCAGCACGAGCACGGCGGCTGCCAGGATCCAGCGGCCGCCGGGCAGGCCGAGCCAGCTCATCGCCAGCAGCGCTAGACCGAGCGAGCCCACCGCCTTGACGATCCCCGTGGACAGCTGGCCCCGCAGCGCCGCCGCGCCATGCCCGCGCCAGCCGCGCGGCGCCGGGGCCGCGCCCGAACGCTGATCGTCGCCGAGCGTGTCGTCCAGCAGCCCGAGGGCGAGCGCGCCCAGCGCGTACACGCAGATAGGAAACGTCTCGGGGTGAAACACGTCACCCCCGCTCGGCCCCTGCAGGAGCGCCAGCGGGACGAGCGCGAACAGTGCCGCGGCAAGCGCGAGCGCGCCGAACGGAAAGGGCAGCGCTCGACCGCGGTAGTTGGGCCGCGTGTGCCCCCCGCCCTTCAGCGTGCGCAGCATCAGCGGAGCGATCGCAACGGCGCTCAGCAGCGAGATGACGAAGGGCAGCGCATGCACGGCTGCAAGCTAGCGTCGTCAGCGGATGTGTCACACGCGCCCATGCACGCGCCCTACGGGCCCGAGGCGGCCGGGGACAGGGGCAGGCGGGCCGTCACGTCGGGCAGCAGCGAGTCGGCCGAGGGCTTGGTGCCGAACGCACCGTGCGAGCCCTCGAGCGCGTAAGCGAGCGCCGCCTGGCCGGCGGTCGCCTGGAGATCGTCGACGCTCGACATGTTCTGAGCCTGGTACCAGGGGACCTGCGAGGGCTGCGTGCTCGTCAGCTCGACCCCCACCAGCGGGACCCCGACGTCGGCCGCACCGTCGATCAGGCCCGCCTGGAGGGCGGCTACGTAGGAGCGCTGTTCGCTGCTCATTGCGGGCGGTTCGGTGCGCATCACGACGAGCCCGTCCAGACGCGACAGCTGTCCGTCGAAGGCGCTGAACAGCCCCGCGCGCACGCGGCTGACGAGCTCGCGGTCGATGAGGACTCCCCCGCTCACCAGCTGCCTGCCGACGATGACGCCGAAACGTCCCGTGAGCGCCTGGCCGGCACGCGATCGATCCGCCGCAAGCCCGCTGAACGCGCCCGAGCCCGACTCGCGTGCGAGCATCCCCGGGTCGAGCGGCTCGCGCATCGCGACCACGGTCGTGAGATCTCCCCCCGCCTGCGTGACTGCGCTGCGCACGAACCCGTCGACGCGATCGGACGCGACACCGAAGAACACGAGCCCGATCGAGCGTCCCGCGAGCAAGCCGTGTACCGCGATCGGATAGAGGTCGTCGCTGAAGGCCTGTTCGGCGCTCAGCTGCGTGCGCAGCTGGTCGGCCTGGCGGCGGGCGGCGTCGACTTCCGAGCTGAGGTCGTGCACGATCCCGTTCTTCGCCGAGGAGACGAGGTTGGAGTCGCCGATCGCGACCCCGATCACCACCCCGACCGCGAGCGCGAGCAGCACCGCGGCCAGTGAGAGCGCGTGATAGCGATAGTCGAGCATCCCCTGCGCCGTTGCGCAGCCGTCAGCCACCGCCGAGCAGCAGACCGAGCCTCACCCACAGCAGTTCTGCGACATCGCGCAGCGCCGGGGTCATCCAGACGACGGCCAGCAGCGCGATCAGGCCCGCCGCGATCACCGCGAGCAGCGGCGCCAGCCCGGGCCTGGGCTGATAGAGGCGGCTGACGCCCTTGGCGTCGACGAGGATCTCGCCGACGCGCAGGCGGGTCAGGAACGTCGAGGACATGCCTTTGCGGTTGCGATCGAGGAACTCGACTAGGTTGAACTGGGAGCCGACAGAGACGATCAGGCGCGCACCCTTCTCCGCTGCGATCAGGAGCGCGAGGTCCTGGCTGGTGCCCGGCGCCGGCACGAGCTTGAAGGGCAGGCCGAGCTGATCGAGACGATGCCGGCCGGGGGCGCGTCCGTCGGGATAGGAGTGCACGACCAGCTCGGCCCCGCAGCGCAGCGCCGCCGTCGAGGCCGAGTCCATGTCGCCGACGATCATGTCCGGCCTCAAGCGCTCCTCCAGCAGCGCGTCTGCGCCGCCGTCGACCGCCACGAGCAGCGGGCGCATGTCACGAATGAACAGGCGCAGCGCGTGCAGGTCGCGCTGGTGTCCGACGCCGCGGACGACCACGAGCGTCGGGCGGTCGCGGAAGTCGGTGGCAAAGCGCGGAAGCTCTATGCGCCCGGCGAGCAGCTCGCGCTCCTCGCGCATGTGCTCGATCGTGTTCTGCGCGAACCGCTCGAGCGCCTCTGAGATCTCGCGCCGCCGCGCGTCGGTCTGAGCCCGCACGCGCGCGAGGTCGAGCACCTCACCTTCGCAGAGCACCTCCGTCTCGCGGCCCTCGCGCAGCACCTGCGCACGACGTGACGGCGCGAGGCGGGAGCCGGCGCCATCGGCGCCGACATCCGCGGCCCACACCAGCAGCCGATCGCCGTCGCGGACGGCGCCGAAAAGCGAATCGTCGGAGAGGTCGATCAGCAGGACACCCGCCTCGACGAGCAGCTGCGGCCCGAGGTTGGGGTAGGAGCCGCCCGAGGAGCGGCGGCAGTTGAGCACCGCCCCCGCGCGCGCCGCGATCAGCTCCTCGGCCGAGACGCGATCGATGTCGAGGTGGTCGATCAGGGCGATCTCGCCCTGGCGAAGGTGCCTGACCAGCAGCTTCGTGCGCCGGCCCTTGCGCACGGGACCGGCCACCACACGCGCCGCGGCGGGCTTTTCGTCGGCTCCCATGCGCCCCGCGCTCCTCACCCCGTCACGCTGGGTCGGGGCTCCCGCCGCGCCACGCCGCAGCGCCGATCCAGCCGCCGCGGCCGGGACCCCGCTGGATCGTGTCACGGCCATCGCCTCAGCGAGGGTAACGCCCACGCCCACGAGATGCAGCCGCTGCGCCGCTTCGCCCGAGCCGGCCGTCCGGACGGGGCTTGCCCACGGCGCCGCGGCGGTTCAGGCCGCCTTGCGCAGCTCGCGCGCGTGACGGCGCGCGCCGGCGTCGTCGACGTCAGCGCCGAGCATCCGCACGAGCTCGGGCTCGACCTCGCCCTCGGCGAGCTCGATCACGGTCGCCGATGCGGGGCTGGCCGAGGTGTCCTTGACGATCGAGAAGTGACGATCGGCGAGCGAGGCGATCTGCGCCAGGTGGGTGATGCACAGCAGCTGCCTCGAACGCCCGAGCTCACACAGGCGCGCTCCGACGGCGCGCGCCGTCCTGCCCCCGATCCCGGCGTCGACCTCGTCGAAGACCAGCGTCGCGCGCGAGGAGGCGTTCGCGACGCTCAGGATCGCGAGCATCACGCGAGACAGCTCGCCGCCGGAGGCGATCTCGCGCAGCGGGGCGGCGGGAACCCCGGGGTTTGGTGCGATCACGAAGTCGACGGCATCGGCGCCGCGCGGGCCGGGGTCGTGGCGCGACAGCACCACCTCGAAGCTCGCATCGTCCATCGCCAGCGCAGCCAGCTGCTCCCGGACTCCCTCGGCCAGTCGCGCCGCGGCCGCTCGACGCGCCTCGCTGAGCTCGTCGGCCTGCTCTGCGAGCCTGGCGCGGGCGCGTCCAAGCTCGTGGCCAATGCTCTCCAGCGCCGCGTCTGCACCAAGCAGCTGCTCGCGCCGGGCACGCGCGCCGGCCGCGTACTGCAGGATGTGTCCGACGTCACCACCGTGCTTGCGCACGAGGCGCTCGATGACCGCCAGGCGCTCTTCGAGCTGCTCGAGCGAGAGATCCTCACCCGCGAGGCGCTCGCCCGTGTCCGAGCAATCGGCGTAGGCGCGCAGCTCGCCAGCGAGGTCCTCGGCCTCGACAACGAGGGCGTGCAGGCGCTCGGCGAGCATGTCCAGGCGCCGGTCCAGGCCGGCGACTCCGTCCATTCCGGCCGCGGCGCGCGCGCACGCCTCCGTCGCGCTCACTGCCTCCGGCGTATCCCCCGCAAGCGCCTCACAGCCGGCGCCGGCGGCGGCGTGCAGTGCATCGCTGCGGCGCAGACGCTCGCGCGCGGCGAGCAGCTGCTCGTGACCGTGCTCGTCCACCCTCGCGGCGTCGATCTCGGAGAGCTCGTGCTCGAGCAGGTCGAGCTCGCGCTCGCGCGCATCTGAGAGCTCGCGCAGCTCGGCCAGGCGTCCCTCGAGCGTCCGCACCTCGGCATAGGTCTGCCCGAGGGCACGCCGGCGCGCCGCCTGCTCGGGACCGCACAGCGCGTCAAGGATCTCCAGCTGGGCCGTGGCGAGCGTGAGCTTGCGGTGCTCGTGCTGGCCGTAGAAGCAAATCAGGTGGGCGCCGAGATCGCGCATCTGCGAGACGGTTGCCGAGCGGCCGTTCACATAGGCCCGCGTCCGTCCGTCGCTCCCCACACGACGCGCCAGCACCACGTCCACCGGCGACTCCCGGGCATGATCGCCAGCGTCCTTCCCGGCGGTCGCGACGGGCAGCGCCCAGATGCCCTCGAGGCTCAGCGGGTCGACCTCGAATACCCCCTCGACATAGGTCTCGCTCGCGCCGGGACGCACGATCCCCGGGCGCGCGCGCCCGCCGAGCAACAGATCGAGGGCGTGCGCGAGCACCGTCTTGCCCGCGCCGGTCTCGCCCGTCAGCACGTTCAGCCCGTCGGAGAGCCGCAGCCGCGCGCGCTCGATCAGCAGCAGGTTCTCAACGGACAGCTCGGCCAGCATCGTGGGACGTGTACCAGCACGCGCCGACGGATCGCGCCGCCCACCGGACCTGCAATACCCCTCCCAGGCTCTCCGCGAGCGGGCATAATCTGGTCAGGCCGGACGGTCCGCGGGGGATGGACACCCCGCGAGTCGGGCTCTAGCGTTAGTTCGCAAACGGCATGGCTGCCAACGACCCAAACCTGCGCCCCGATCCGGTACCGCCTGGACGCGCGTACCTGTCCGCCACAGCGCTGCGCCGCCAGCTCGACGAGGAGGTCAACCGGGCGACGCGGTACGGCACGCACCTGAGCTGCCTGCTGCTCGTGATCGACAACCTCACCGAGCTCACGCGCGAGCACGGCGACGAGCTGCTCGAGCATACGCTCGCCTACATTGGTCAGGCGCTCGTGCGCGGCCTGCGCAACTTCGACCGCGTGGGGAGGCCGGGTGGCTCAGAGCTCGTGGTCGTGCTGCCCGGCGCCGACGACCTGCGCGGCGAGGTCGTCGCGCGGCGTGTGCTCAAGCGACTCGAGACGATCAAGCTCGAAACGGACGGCACGCGCCGTCCGCTGCACATCTCGGTCGGGCTGGCCGCCTGGCGGGACGACTCCAGCGGCGAGGACCTGCTGGCGCAGTCGCGCACCGCCGCTGCGAACGGCGCCAGCGACCCCAACGGGGGCCTGCACGCTCTCGATGGCGAACAGCTCGATCAGTCGAGTCCGCCCGAGGCCCCGCTGAGCGTCGGACAGCCGCCCCTTGGAGAGCCGACCGAGCCTTCATAATCGGCCGCGATGCTAGCCGGCTCGGAGCTGTGGCTGCTGCGACTCATGGCCGATCGCGGGCTTGCGCTGCTCGACCTCGACAGCCCTGGTGCCGGCCAGCTGCTGATCGTGATCGAGGACCGCGCCGAGCTGCAGGTGGCGGCCTCGAGCGGCGGGGCCGTGCGCCGGCGCAGCATGCCCGTCCAGGGCAGCGCGCTCGGCGCTCTGTTCGCCGCCGGTGAGGCGGTCTCGCTGGAGCGCCCGCGCGGCGAGGAGGCGGCGTGGCTGCACGAGCTCGGGCTCGAAGCCCGCGCGATCGTCGTCGAGCCGCTCGAGATGGAGGGCCACGGCGGCGGGCTGGTGATCGCGCTGCGCAGCTCGGGCAGCTTCCGTGATCCCGATCGCCAGGCCTTGAGCGCGTTCGCGGCGAGCGTGGCCCAACGGCTGGCGGCGGAGCGCTCGGTCGAGATCGAGCGCCGCCGCTACGGCTTGCAGGAGCGCGAGCACGAGCGCACGCGCTGGGCCCGCGAGATCCACGACGAGAGCATCCAGGGCATCGGCGCGCTGCGGCTGAAACTGGCCCATGCGCGCGAAGCCGACGACGAGCGTGCCCTCGCCGAGGCGGTCGACGGCGCGCTCGCGGGACTCGACCGCGAGATCGAGAACCTGCGCCACCTGATCACCGAGCTGCGCCCGGCCGCGCTCGACGACCTCGGCCTGACCGCGGCGCTGCAGGCGCTCGCGCGCCGCGCACAGGCGATCGACGGGCTCGAGGTCAAGACCGAGATCGACCTCGGCCCCGAGAGTGATCGCCGGCGCTTGGACGCCGAGCTCGAGAGCACGATCTACAGGGTCGTGCAGGAGGCGCTCACCAACGTCGGTCGCCACGCGCACGCCACACGCGCGGTCGTCGGCGTATCAGAGCGCGGCGGGGTGGTCGTCGCCTCGGTCACCGACGACGGTCGCGGCCTGCCCGACACCGAGCGCCTGGGCCCGCGCGGCGACGGGCTGGAGGGCGGCTTTGGCATGTCGGGCATGCGTGAGCGCGCCGAGCTGGTGGGGGGCGAGCTGGAACTTCTGCCCGCGCCCGGGCACGGTACGGTCGTGCGCCTCTCGGTCCCGCTGGCCGGCCGTCCGCTGGAGGCCGCCGCGCGCTGAGCTAGCTCGTGTCCACGGCGCGGCGCGTGAGCAAGCCCTGGCGTGAATTCGCGCCGAATGCCCGGCTGAAGGCGTAGGGCGGCTCGGCAAGGCCGCTGCAGGTTGGCTGGGCGACCGTGCGGTCGCCTTCACACGGGTTGTCGCGCGCCAGCGACCAGATCGACGTCAACCCGAGCCGGTGCTCCCCGGCGAAGGCGGCCACCGCCTGGGCGTCGGCGAGCGTGAAGACCTCGCCGCTTTCGTCGTTGACCCCGACCATGATCGTCGCGCCGAGCGAGCTCCAGCCGGCGAGGCTTGGCTCCTGGACTGCCAGCTGGCGGTGGGCCGCGCTGGCCGCGAGGATCGTCGCGCGCGCCATCTGCCCGTGCGTCCACGTGCCGCCGTAGTCCATCGCCAACAGGTTCACGACACTCACGTGCACGCCCGCCGCAATCATCGAGCGCACCGCCGCCAGGGCGGGCGCCGACAGCCCGCCGGGTTCGACGGGAAGCGTCAGCGAGACCGCCAGCGGACGCCCGAGCGTCGCCTGCAGGCGCGCGACCGCCGCCGCGCGACGCTCCATCGCAGTCGTGTCGGAGAGCGTCGCCCCCTCGAGATCGAAGTCCGCGCCCGCCGCGTCGTAGCGATCGAGCACCGAGGCATAGGCGCCCGCCAGCCGTTCGACGCTCGGGCAGGCCGCGGCCAGCTCGCTGCCGGTCGCGCCACCAAAGGACACGCGCAGGGCGACCCCCTCGCTGCGCAGGCGGGTCGCCGGCTTGAGCACCGCCGGTGCATCGATCGGCAGCTGGCCACCCCAGGCCGGCTGGCATTCGCCGGCCGACGTGATGAAGGCGAGCGTGAGGCCCCGTGCGCCCGCGTCGTAGGCCACGCCTTCCAGATCGAACGGCGCGGTGAGCGTCACGTCGACGTAGGGCGCGAAGATCGGGCTGCCGCCCGGAGGCTGCACGCGTTGCCCTTCAGAGCCGCTGGCGGCGGCGCAACCGCAGAGCGTGCTCGACAGCGCGAGCACCAGCGCACACCTCAGCGGGGCGCGCGGCGAGCTCACGGGCTCGCGGGTTGGGCGACCTGCACCTCGCCGGTCCGCGCGAGTCGGTTCCAGCGCACGCGCGTACCCATGAGCGCGACGATGACCGAGTCGATGACCACGAGGTACATCAGCTGGCGATAGACGAACTGCTGTAGCGGCATCCACCAGAGCACGCGGCGCGACTCGCCGTCCCAGCCGAACGCGGCCCACGCGAGCGTCAGCTGGAACGCGTTGAAGGCGAGCCAGAAGGCCAGGATCTGAAGCGGAGCGAGAAACAGGATCGAGTAGATCGCAAACAGGTCGATGAGCGGGGCCACGAGCGGCAGCAGGACCTGGAAGATCATCATGTAGGGCAGCGCGCGGCGCCCGATCCGGCCCTCGCCGCGGCGCGCGAAGGCGCCGCGATGCTTCCACAGCGACTGCAGCGTCCCGTACGCCCAGCGGCTTCGCTGGCGCCAGAGCCCCGACAGGGTGTGCGGCACCTCCGTCCAGGCGCGCGCATCCTCGGCATACAGCACCCGCCAGCCCTCGCGCCCGATCGCGAGCGTCACGTCGGTGTCCTCGGCGACGGTCGCCCCGGAGATGCCGCCCACCCTCAGCAGCGCGTCGCGACGGAAGGCCCCGATCGCCCCCGGGACCGTCGGCATGCAGTTGAGCATCTCGTACACGCGACGATCGAGGCTGAATGCCATCACGTACTCGATGTGCTGCCAGCGGCCAAGAAGCCCCGAGCGGTTGCCGACCTTCGTG
>DASPVR010000183.1:0-27049 GCA_035622255.1 Solirubrobacteraceae bacterium
CGGCCGTGCTGCGCGAGGTCGCGCGCCGGGCCGAGAACGACCAGCCGGAGGTTGTCATGACCGGCATAAGCGTCGGCGACTACCGCGATCCCGAGCGTGGGCTGGAGCTCGGAGAGCTGCTCGTCGCTGCGGCCCAGGTGCCAGGGGTGCAGCGCGTGCGGCTGTCCTCAGTCGAGGTGATCCACGTCAGGGACACGCTGATAGCGGCGCTGCGGGAGGAGCCGAAGGTGTGCCCGCACCTGCACGTCCCGATGCAGTCGGGCGACGACGACGTGCTGGGGGCGATGGGCCGCCACTACACGGCGGCCGAGTACCTCGACGCGATCCGCGCGCTGCGCGCGGCGGTTCCGGATGTCAACGTCACCACCGACGTGATCGTGGGCTTTCCCAACGAGGACGAGACCGCCTTTCAGAATACGCTCGACCTCGTCAGCGCGGCCGGCATCAGCAAGGTCCACACGTTTCCCTACTCCTCGCGGCCCGGCACGGCCGCCGAGGCGCTCGGCGACCGCGTCGACCCGCAGGAGAAGAAGCGCCGGTCGCGCGCGGTACGGGGACTGTCGGAGGTCCGCTCTCGTCACCATCGCAGCGCCAAGCTCTCGCGTGCCGTGCGCGTGCTCGTCGACAAGGTGGCACAGACGCAGTGCTCGGGCTACACCGCCGACTACACGCGCTGCTATCTTCCGGCCGGCGCGGCGCGCGCCGGGGAGCTTCTCGATGTCAGCGTGCGCGAGCTGTATGCCGACGGCCTGCGCGTCGTCCCGGCCTGAACGAGCGCGATCAGCCGTGCGTCCAGGGCTGCATGGATCCCCGCAGCTATGGAGAAACATATGCAGGTGCAACGCTCAGCGTCCGATCCTGACGCCGGCGCGCGTGTGCGCGCGTGCAACAGGACAGCGATGCCCGCGACGGTGGCGCTGGCGGTGCTCGCATGCGGGCTGGCGGCGATCGCCATGGCCGCCGCCTCCGCGGCTGCCTCTGTCTCGAGCCCGCGCGCGACGCCGGCAGTGCTCGAACAGGGCGTCTACGTCGCCTTCTGCCCCGGCGGGCGCAGGCGTGGGTCGGCGCTCGCACGCGCGGCATCGACCAGCCACGCGGGCTGGCCGCCCGACGAATGCCTGAAGATGGACAAGGAGGGGCCGGGCCGCCGGCACACGCTGGTCGGCGATCCCGATGTGCACAACTGGCTGCTCGGGGGCTACGGCAACGACACGATCATCGGCGGGGAACGCGGCGATGTCATCTGGGGCGATTACCATCCTTCGGGTGAGCCGGCCGACCAGACAGCGATCATCCATGCCGGCAACGGCAGGAACTTCATCTACGCCAACGACACGCACAACTACGTGTGGACCGGGACAAACCCGCTTACGGTCGTCCATGCGCACGACCCGGGAACATCGGGGATCATCCACTGCCAGTCGCCGCAGATCGTCGTGTACCTGAGCAAAGTCAGCGAACGCGCCTTCAAGCTGCACGGCTGCGACCACATCAGCCACTTCAGCGTCGGCTACTGATCCTGTGTGAGACTTCGGCGATGCGCCGGGTGCGGCCGCGCTTCGCCGTCGTGGGTCACGTCGAGTGGGTGCAGTTCGCACGGGTGCAGCACGTCCCGGATGCGGGCAGCGTCGTGCACGCGCAGGCGTCGTTCGAGGAGCCGGCCGGGGGCGGCGCGGTCGCCGCGGTCCAGCTGGCAAGGCTCGCCGGCGAGGCCGTTCTGGTCACCGCGCTGGGCGACGACGACCACGGGCGCCGCGCGCGACTGCGCCTGCGCGAGCTGGGCGTGAGCGTGTGGGCGGCCCCACGCGCCCGCCCCACGCGCCGCGCGGTCACGCTCGTCGACGACGCGGGCGAGCGCACGATCGTCACGTTCGGCGATCGGCTCGAGCCCGTCGCCGCCGATCAAGAGATCCGCTGGGAGCGGCTGGCCGAGATGGACGCGGTGTACTTCAGCGCCGGCGACGCCGACGCGCTGCGGCGCGCGCGCGCGGCCAGGCTCGTGGTGGCCACGCCGCGCGCAGACGGTGCGCTCGGTCACGGCGTGGCGCTCGACGCGCTCGTGCTGAGCGCCGGGGACGAGCTCGAGCGCAGGCTCGCCGAGCGCTACGGGCGCGAGGCGCAGGTCGTCGTGTCCACGCGGGGCGCGCGTGGCGGGACGTATCGCAGGCGCGACGGCAAATCGGGCTCTTTCGCGCCCGCCCCGGTTCCCGGCGAGATCGTCGACTCCTACGGCTGCGGCGACGCGTTCGCCGCCGGCCTGACGTATGGGCTCGGCCGCGGCAGCTCGCTGACCGATGCGCTCGCGCTGGCAGCCCGCTGCGGTGCTGCGTGCCTCACGGGACACGGCCCATACGAGCGCCAGCTGACGTGCGCGGGCTAGCCTAGCTAGCCTAGCCAGCTGTCACAGCGGGCCGAACTGCGGAGCGCGCGCAGCCGCGAGCACGCGATGGCCAACGGGGATCACGTCCGCCCGCCGGCGCCGGCCCTCGGCCTTGTCGTGGTACATGGCGGCGTCCGCGTGGCGGACGAGATCTGACAGCGTGTCGCCATCCTCGGGCCAGACGCCACCGCCGACGCTGGCGCTGATCGAGATCGACAGCGACCCGAGCTGAAACGGCTCAGAGAACGCGGCGCGCACCCGCCGCTCGGCCGCGCGCACCTGATCGTCGCGGTCCACGTCGGAGAGGATCACGGCGAACTCGTCTCCGCCCAGCCGCGCCACCTCGTCGCTGCCGCGTGCCAGCCCCGCCAGGCGCGCCGCGGCCTGGCGCAGCAGCTCGTCGCCGAAGTCGTGACCGTGGGCGTCGTTGACGTGCTTGAAGTCGTCGAGGTCGACGAACAGCAGCCCGACGTGGGCCTGGCTGTCGCCGCCGCCCGCGAGCGCGCGGTCGATGTGCTGGCGGAAGCCTACGCGGTTGAGCAGTCCGGTGAGGCTGTCGTGGCTGGCTTTGTGACGCAGCTCGTCGACGAGCAGGCCGTTCTGGATCGCCGGCGCCGCCAGGGCCGCGACGCCGGTCAGCTGCGCGAGCAGCTCGGGGTCCGGACGCAGCCGCTCCGGGTCCTCCTCGACGACCACGATCAGCAGCCCCAGGAAGACATCGTGGGCGATGATGGGAACCAGCACGAGCGCTGCCATCTCCAGCTGCACCATGAGCCTGGACATGAGCGGGTCGTCGGTGCTGCGGTCGATGAAGCGCGGCTCGGGTTCGTTGATCATCGCTTCCAGGCTGGGCGTGTCGGCGCGCGAGATCGTCAGCCTCGAGACGGCGGCTTCCTGCTCGAGTGTCTGGCCCCAGCCGGTCAGGAATTTCAGGCATTCATGAGTCTCGTCCCACTGCCACACCGCGATGCGGTCGCAGTCGACGACCTCGGGCACGGCCGCGGCGAGCCGCTGGCCGACCTCGTGGCTCGTGCCCGCCTGGGCGGCGGCGTGCGCGAGCGATAGCAGCGAGCTCACCTGGGCGTTGCGAGCGGCGGACTCCTGCAACGCGGTGGCGATGTCGAGCACGGCGGCTGCGTGCGTTGCGTAGAGGTCGAGCATCTCCTGTTCCTGGGGGAGGAAGCGCACCCTGGCCGGGTAGCAGGCGATCAACCGGCCGTAGTGGCGGCGGCTCGAGGTGACCTCGGCGGCGATCGCCGTCTCGCTCTTGGGGGCATCGTGGTCCAGTGCCACCTCGGCGATCTCGTGCGCCTCGCGGTCCTCTAGGCCGCGGCTGTAGACCTGAAGCTCCGCGTCCGGGACGGTGCGCACGGCGAGGACGTAGCCGGGCGCGCGGACGGCGCTCGCGGCACGCTCGACGATGCGGTTGAGCACCGTGTCGAGGTCGTCTGTCGACACGAGGTCGCTCGCGATCGCGTACACGTTGTGCAGGCGCTCTGACGTCGCGCGCAGCTGCCCCTCGAGCGCAGTGACGCGCTGCTGCGGATCGGCGGCCTCGGCCGCGCGTGCGGCGTCCCAGGTGAGCGTGTAGAGGCAGCGCTCGTCGCCGCGCGCCTGGCATTCGCTCTCGTCCACGTCGCCCGGCGGCAGGCCGAACAGGACCGGCGTGCCCGCGATCAGGCCCGTCGCCCAGTCGCAGTGCAGGCGCCGGCGCGTGAAGCCCTCGCGCGCCCGCGCGGAGATCACCGCCCGCCCCGGCTCGGTCTCGATCGTTTCCATGTCGGTGACGGTGCTGAACTTCGACGCGCTCTGAGCGACGGCCTGCATCACGGCCTCGACCGAGCCGAGCGAGCGCAGGACGGTCGCGACCTGCGTGCCCATGTTTTTGGGCACGGTCGCTTCCCCGACCCTGCGCGCGAACTGAGGGTCGCCGGTCTGTTCGACGCCGGCCTGCAGCAGCTCGCACGCCTCGTCGAGCGAGATCCAGTTGTTGCCGTTTGAGAGGTAGGCTGCGTCGTGGGGCGTGCCCGCCAGGTCGAGCACAGAAGCTACCGCCTGCTCGCCGCTTTCGCTGCGAACGAGGTCCAGGAGCATCTTCGTCATCTCGCAGCAGACTTGGCGTAGCGCGTCCTCCGGCGGAGCCGACGGGGAAACATCGGGGTGCATACCGTCCGAATCGGCCGCCGACGCCGACGCTTGAGCAGTTTTGCGCGCACTCCACACCCATTTCCGCGCCCGCGGCGCAATCCGCATTCCCGCGCGGTTGGCGGGCATATCGACGGTGCCCGCGCGCGTCCGCAGGCTACGATCCACGCTTGGCGACCACACCGGCATCCGACCGATCAGACTTCTTGGGCCCATCGGTTCCCGAGCGCCCGACGTTGGACGGTCTCGAGCAGAAGTGGAGCGCCGCCTGGGAGCGCGACGGGACGTATCGCTTCGACCGGGAGGCGCCGCGCGAGCGCGTGTTCGCGATCGACACACCCCCTCCCACGATCAGCGGCTCGCTGCACGTCGGGCACGTCTTCTCCTTCACTCACACCGACCTGATCGCGCGCTACCGGCGGATGCGTGGCATCGACGTCTTCTACCCGATGGGCTGGGACGACAACGGGCTGCCGACCGAGCGGCGCGTGCAGAACCACTTCGGAGTGCGCTGCGACCCCTCTATTCCCTACGACCCCGACTTCACCCCGCCCTACGACCCCGACTTCACCGCGCTGGCGCGGCCGAGCGCGGAGCCGGTGGCCGTCTCGCGGCCCAACTTCGTGGCGCTGTGCCTGCAGCTCACCGACAGCGACGAGAAGGTCTTCGAGGAGCTCTGGCGCACGCTGGGGCTGTCGGTCGACTGGTCGATGACCTACACGACGATCGGCCCGCTCGCGCAGCGCATCTCCCAGCGCGCGTTCCTGGGCCTGCTCGCGCGCGGGCAGGCCTACCAGCTCGAGGCGCCGACGCTGTGGGACGTCGACTTCCAGACGGCCGTGGCACAGGCCGAGCTCGAGGATCGCGAGCGACCGGGCGCGATGCACCGGGTGCGCTTCGCCCCGGCGGGGGACGGCATCTCCCGGCCCGAGGCGCTGATCGAGACCACCCGCCCCGAGCTCATCGCCGCATGCGTGGCGCTCGTGGCGCACCCCGACGATGAGCGCCAGCGCGAGCTCGTCGGCCGCGAGGTGCTGACGCCGCTGTTCGGGACGCGCGTGCCCGTGCTCACGCACCCGCTCGTCGATCGCGAGAAGGGGACGGGGCTGGTGATGGTATGTACGTTCGGCGACCTCACAGACGTCCTGTGGTGGCGCGAGCTCGGGCTGCCCGTGCGCTCGGTGCTCGGTCCCGACGGCCGCCTGGTCGACGTCGCATGGGGCTCGCCGGGGTGGGAGTCTGCCGACGTTGGGCGCGCGCGCTCAGCGTACCGGGAGCTGCGCGGCAGGACGGTCAACCAGGCGCGCAGGTCGATGGTGGAGCTGCTGCAGCAGTCGGGGGACCTCGTGGGCGAGCCCCAGCCGCTCACGCACGCGGTCAAGTTCTTCGAGAAGGGAGAGCGCCCGGTCGAGATCGTCACCAGCCGGCAGTGGTTCATACGCACGGTCGAGCACAGCGGGGCGTTGATCGCACGCGGCCGCGAGCTCAACTGGCATCCGCCCTACATGCGCGCGCGCTTCGAGGACTGGGTGAACGGCCTGAGCGGGGACTGGTGCATCAGCCGCCAGCGTTTCTTCGGGGTGCCGTTTCCCGTCTGGTACCCGGTCGACGAGCGCGGCGCGATCCGCTACGAGCAGCCGATCATCGCACACGACGAGCAGCTTCCGGTCGATCCCTCGACCGACGTGCCGCACGAGTACGAGGCCTCCCAGCGTGGCGAGCCCGGCGGCTTCGTGGGCGATCCGGATGTGATGGACACGTGGGCGACGTCCTCGCTCACGCCTCAGGTCGCGGGTCAGGCCGGGGAGGACGATGATCTCTTCGCGCGGGTATTCCCGATGGACCTGCGCCCGCAGGCCCACGACATCATCAGGACGTGGCTGTTCACCACGATCCTGCGCTCGCACATCGAGTACGACTCGCTGCCGTGGCGAAACGCCGCGATCTCGGGCTGGGTACTCGACCCCGACCGCAAGAAGATGTCCAAGTCACGGGGCAACGTGGTCACGCCGATGCACCTGCTCTCCGAGCACGGCGCCGATGCCGCCCGCTACTGGGCCGCGAGGGGGCGGCCGGGCACCGACACGGCGTTCGACGCCCAGCAGATGAAGGTCGGGCGGCGGCTGGCGGTGAAGCTGCTCAACGCGTCTAAGTTCGCGCTGTCGGACCTGCCCCCCCAGGGCGAGGCGCTCACCCACCCGCTGGACCGCGCGATGATCGCGCGCCTGGCGGCCGTCGTCGCCGATGCCACGCACAGCTTCGAGCACTACGACTACACGCGCGCGCTGGAGCGCACCGAGGAGTATTTCTGGTGGTACTGCGACTACTACCTGGAGCTGGTCAAGGGACGTCGCTATGACGCGGCTCCCCAGGCCGCCGCGTCGGTGAGCCGCGCGCTCGCGTTGTCGCTGTCGGCCTTTCAACGCCTGTTCGCGCCCTTCCTGCCGTTCGTGACCGAGGAGGTGTGGTCGTGGTGGCAGGAGGGCTCGGTCCACCGCGCACGCTGGCCCGACGCCGGCGAGCTCGCCTCCCACGCCCACGGGCCCGACGGCGATCTGCCGGGCGAGGAGCTGGCGCTGGCGGTGGCGGCGGACGTGCTCAGGGAGGTGCGCAAGGCCAAGTCCGACGCGCGGCGCCCGATGCGTGCGGCGCTCGCGCGCGTCGTGGTGACCGACACCGCCAAGCGATTGCGCGCGCTGCGGCTGGTCAGCGACGACGTCGTGCGCGCGGGTGCGATCGAGCAGCTTGAGCTGCTCGACGGCGAGGAGCTCTCGGTCCAGGTGGAGTTCGCCGAGGACGCCGAGTAGGGTCCCCGACGTGAAGAGGGCGCGCATAGCGCAGCTGGCGCAGATGGTCGGCGAGCGCGCGACGATCCGCGGCTGGGCGCAGGCGATACGCGACCAGAAGCGCATGCAGTTCGTGATCGTGCGCGATGAAACCGGCGTCGTGCAGGTCGTCCGCGAGAAGGCCGAGCCGCCCGACGAGCTCAACGAGCGCATCTCGGCGCTGACGGCCGAGTCGGCGGTGACGATGGCCGGCACGGTCGTGGCCGACGAGCGCGTAAAGCTCGGCGGTCTCGAGCTCGCACTGGAGGAGCTGCACATCGACTCGCTCGCCGAGCCCGAGCTGCCGATCGCGCCCGACTCGGCCCTGGACAAGCGCATCGACTGGCGTTACCTGGACCTGCGCCGGCCCGATCGGCGCCTGATCTTCGAGGTCCAGACCGCCGTGGAGCACGCGATGCGCGAGTTCTGGACACGGGAGGGCTTCATCGAGCTGCACACGCCCAAGCTGATGGGCTCGGCCAGCGAGTCCGGCGCCGAGCTGTTCAAGGTCGAGTACTTCGACCGCACCGCCTACCTGGCCCAGTCGCCGCAGTTCTACAAGCAGATGGCGATGGCCGCGGGGTTCGGCAAGGTGTTCGAGATCGGCCCGGTGTTCCGCGCCAACCCCTCGTTCACCTCGCGCCACGACACGGAGTTCACGAGCGTCGACGTCGAGATCTCCTGGATCAAGTCCCACGACGACGTGATGGCCTTCGAGGAGCGCTGGCTGGCCCAGGTGCTGGCGGCCGTGCGCGACTCCCACGGCGAGGCGATCGAGCGCACGTACGGCGCGTCGGTCGTCGCGCCCTCAGTGCCCTTCCCACGGATCACGCTCGCCGACGCCAAGCAGCTGCTGGCCGACAACGGCCACGAGGCGCCGGGCGCCGGGCACGACCTCGACCCGCCCAGCGAGCGCGCCCTGTCGTCGCTGATCGCCGAGCGCCACGGCCACGAGTTCGCGTTCGTGACCGACTATCCGACGACCGTGCGGCCCTTCTACCACATGCGTCACGCCGATAGGCCCGAGCTGACCAAGAGCTTCGACCTGCTCTGGCGCGGCCTGGAGCTGACGACCGGCGCTCAGCGCGAGCACCGCTACGGGCAGCTCGTCGCCCAGGCCGAGGACAAGGGCGTGGAGACAGGGCCGATCCAGTACTACCTCGACTTCTTTCGCTTCGGTGCGCCACCGCACGGCGGCTTCGGCTTCGGTCTCACGCGCCTGCTGATGCAGCTGCTGGCCCAGGACAACGTGCGCGAGGTGACCTTCCTCTATCGCGGCCCGCACCGCCTGGAGCCATAGCGGCTGGGTCGAGCGCGACCCCGGCTAGTACACCCCTTCGAGCTTGCGGTGGTCCCAAGTGGCCCGGCGGCGCTCGATGAACTCGAGGCCGACCCGCTTGGGCGCCTGCTGGTCGATCACCGCAGTTACCGCGTCGGGCAGGATGTGCGCTGGCGGCTCGCCCGGCGCAACGGCGTAGCGCGCGAACAGCTCGCGCCCCAGCTTCGCGACGGTCGCGGTGTCCCTGTGCACGACCACATCGCACTCGAGCATCACGCCGCGCAGCTGGTCGTACGTGTCGCCGGACTCGACCTGAAGCGTGGCCCGCGAGTCGCGCTCGAGGTTGCGCATCTTCTGCGACGCCTCGTACGTCCACGCCCAGATCCGCTGTTCGCCTTCACCACCCGCACCATCGCGCAGCACGTACCACAGTGGCATCAGGTGCGGCCAGCCGCGCGACCCGTTCGTCGCGCAGGTCACTGTGCGCTCATGCACGAGGAACGCGTTGACCTCGTCTGCGGACATCCTAATCTGCTCGCGCCTGCTCACGGCCCCATCTGCTCACGGCGCGCTCATACGGCTGCGGCGCGCTCATACGGCTGCCGCACGCGCTACGCCGCGGCCGGCGCCGCCGCGTAGGCCTCCTGCAGCTTCGCGACGGCCTCGCGCACGGCCTCGCGCGCATCTGGCGGGGCGAGCACGGCGGCGTCGCCCGCTTCCTTGAGGATCTCGCGCACCAGCCATTGCATGCCGGCGAAGCTCAGCTCGACGGCGATCGAGCCGTCGTCGCCCTCGGCCACGACGCGGCGCGCCTCGCGCGCCCAGCGAGCGCGCTCGGGGGAGATCCATACGCGCGCGCTGCGCGACGCCTCGACCTCACCGGTGCGCAGCCACCCGTCGACCTCGGCCGCGGGATCGACCTCCGGGCGCGGCACGAACTTCTTGCGGCTGACGGTCGCGCGCTTGATCCGGTCCAGCCGGAAGTGGCGCATGCCCTCGCGCTCGGGGTCGAACGAGGCTACGTACCAGCCCTCGCGCCCGTTGGTCAGCGCGTAGGGCTCGACCGTGCGCAGTGACAGCTCGTCCTCGTTCTCCTTGTAGTACTCGAGCTCGACCACCCGCCGCTTGACGATCGCTTCTGACATCTGGCGGGCGACGTCCGCGTCGTCGCCGCTCCAGTCGGCGACCTGCAGGCCCTGCTCCATCGGATCCTCGCCGAGGGCGGCGACGATCTTCTCGCGCGCGGAGGTGAGCGAGCCCTCGGGGATGTGCTCGCCGATCAGGTCGATCGCGGCGACGAGCGCCTTGGCCTCGACCGGAAGCAGCCGCGCGGGTCGGTCGAAGTTGTCGCTGTAGGGCTCGGGGTCGACCTCGATCTCCCCCTCGTCCTCCTTGAACTCGGCGTAGAGCACATACGAGCCGCCGCCGAAGTTGACGACGTTGAGCACGTCGATGTCCTCGCGCAGCTCCTGCTCTGTGAGCTGCAGCTGCTCGCACACCTCCTCGATCGCGACGCGACCGAGCTGGCCCGAGTGGCCGCCGCCGGACCGCCCCGCCTTGATCAGGATGCTCGCCAGCGTGACCAGGCGCGCAAAACGCTCGGGGCGGATTGCGGCCTCGCCGCGAGCCACGGCCTCCTCGCGCTCGGCGTGCGCGCTGTCGCCGTTGGCGCTCACGGCAGCCGGTGCCGGGGCGGGCGCCGGCAGCTGCTCGGCTGCGTCTGCGAATCCGTCCTCGTGGCGCTCGTGCAGCAGCTCCAGGCGCCGGGAGAGCTCCTCGACGAGCTCGGGCGGGCCGAGCAGGCGGGCGTTCGTGCCCAGGCCGAGCACCCAGGAGATGATCCCGCGCGGGCTCGAGTACCTGGTGTGAAACAGCCGCTCCTCGCCCTCCTGGTGGATCTCCCCATAGCGCCCAAAGTGGCGCTCGACCTGCCAGGCGATGCGCTCCGATATCAGGATCTCGGCCACGCCGAGCTCGTCTCCGAGCTGCCAGTCGGCGCGGTTGGCGTAGGCACGGGGATCGAAGTCGTCGGGCCGGCGGAAGTCGTGCTCGGCCTTGGTCGCGTAGGACACCTTGCCGCGGATGCGCGAGAGCCGAAAGACGCGGATCGCCTTGCGCTCGTGCGCGTACCCGAGCAGGTAGAATTGCCCGCCCTGGAACAGCAGGTGATACGGGTCGACGCGGCGCGTGCCGACCTCGTCGCGCTCCATCGTGTAGTAGTCGAACACGACCGTCTTGTTGCGGAAGATCGCCGTCTCGACCTTCGCCAGGCGCGCCGACAGCTCATGGCCGCCGGCCGACGCGGTGATGCCGAGCGCGACCGAGCGCTGCTCGGGAGCACGCAAAGGACTGGGACGTCCCCAGGTGATCTGCTGCAACGCGAGCCGCAGCGGCTCGGCGTAGGCGAATTCGCCGTCGAGCAGGCTGAGCGCGGCCTGCAGCGCCGCCAGCTCCTTGTCGGTGAAGGCGATCGGCGGCAGGTGGAAGTTCTCGGGCCGCAGCGAGTAGTTCTCCTGCTCGGCGGCGCCGTCGGCGGGGCGCTCGACGGTCAGCTGGATGCCCAGCGAGTCGAGCTCTGAGCGGTCGGCATAGAAGCGCCGCGCGAAGGCGTCCTCGTTCATCCCGCTGTAGCCCTCGACGTCGCGCCTGATCTCCATCGCCGTGACCGGGCGGCGCTCGGCCATCAGATAGGAGATCAGCGAAAGCTGACGGATGAGCTTCTCGGTGTCCTTCGCCATGGCGCTAAACCATAGAACGGGCCGGCGAGGCGGCTGTCGCGTCGGCGCCGAGGCGAGGCGCTATTTGCGGACTTTGGCCGGCGTGTGCAGGCTCGGGCCCGATCCGCGTGCCCGCCTCAGGCAGCTTCGCGCTGTGGGCGCGCCTGCTGACCGATCTCCGCCAGCTCGGCGTCGTCGCGCTGGGGAGAGCGCCCACCGAAGAAGGCGCCCCCGCCGATCGCGCGGTCGAATCCCGACCAGCGCTCGCCCGGCGCGAGCTCCTTCTCAAGGCGGTCGAAGCTGCCCAGGCGCCCGCCGAGATTGTCGATCATGTGCACCAGCGTGGCCTCGCGCGTGCATGGCATGACCGGGCTGCCGTGCTCCAGCGAGCCGTGGTGGGAGAGGATGATGTGGCAGACCGCCTGGGCGAGGTCGTCTGGAAAGCCCTCGATCTGCTCGATCGTGCGCCGCACGCGGTAGTAGCCGAGCGCGATCTCGCCCTGCAGACGCCCGGCGTCGGTCAGATCGATACTGCGGGGGTCGTCGGTGTAGGCCTCGAGCTTGCCGATGTCGTGCAGCAGCGCGCCGGCGACAGCGACGTCGCGGTCGATCGCCCCGAACGTCGCGCTGATCGCGCTCACCGCTTGGGCGACGCTCAGGCAATGCTCCAGCAGCCCGTGGCGATAGGCCTGGTGGTAGTGCTTGGCGGCTGGCGCCACGCGATACGCCGCCCACAGCGGCGAGCCCTCTCCGAACACCGCGGCCAGTAGCGCGCGCAGGTGGGGTTGGCGGACCGTGCCCAGCAGCTCGCGCAGCTCGGCTTCCATCTGGCCGACGTCGCGCGCAGGCCCGTCGAGCAGCTCCTCCAGGGAATAGCTTCCCGGCGCGGCCGCAGTCAGCGCGCGCAGGTTGATCTGGGGTCCGTAGCGGGGATGGACGGTGTAGCGACCGCTGACGCCGATCGGCGTGCCGGCTTGCGCGAGCTGCTCGATCTCCTCGATCTCCTCCCACACCATGCAGGGGACAGTGGCGGTGCGATCGCCCAGCTGCAGGCGCAGGTAGGCGCCGCCGTCGCGGCGCTGGCGGCGCTCGACCTCGCGGACCAGCAGCACCTGGTCGATCTCGACGCCGTCGGTGAGCTCGTTGAGCGGCATGCAGGTCACGGTAGAGGCGCCTGCGGACGCAACGGTGCTCGCCGCGGTGACGCGACCCCCCGGCTGGGACGAGCCGGAGCCGGCGTGGTTACGCTGCACCATGATGAAGGGGATCATCCTCTCGGGCGGCAAGGGCACGCGCCTGCGCCCGATCACCCACACGAGCGCCAAGCAGCTCGTGCCGGTGGCCAACAAGCCGGTGCTGTTCTACGGGATCGAGGCGATGGCCCAGGCGGGGATCGAGGAGGTGGGCATCGTGATCGCGCCCGAGACCGGCGCGGAGATCGAACAAGCCGTCGGCGACGGCGGGCGCTTCGGCGTGCACGTCACCTACATACCCCAGGCCGAGCCGCTCGGGCTGGCGCACGCGGTGCTCACCGCCGCCCCGTTCCTCGGGGACAGCCCGTTCGTGATGTATCTCGGCGACAACCTGCTGCAGGGCGGCATCTCCGACCTGGTGACGGCCTTCCAGGAGCACGCCCCCGATGCGCTCATCCTGCTGACCCCGGTCGCAGACCCCCAGAACTACGGGGTGGCGGAGCTCGCGCCCGGCGCCGACGGGGGCGCGGGGCGGGTGATCGCCCTGCTCGAGAAGCCCCGCGAGCCCAAGAGCGACCTCGCGCTCGTCGGCGTGTACATGTTCAGCGCGCAGATCCACGAGGCGGCCCGCGCGATCTCGCCCTCGCAGCGCGGGGAGCTCGAGATCACCGACGCGATCCAGCACCTCGTCGATACGGGCAAGCGCGTGGAGCCGCACATCGTGCGCGGCTGGTGGAAGGACACCGGACGCCTGGACGACATGCTCGAGGCCAACAGGCTGGTCCTCGACAACCTCAGCGCGCGCGTCGACGGCGAGCTCGTCGACTCGCAGGTCGACGGACGTGTCGTGGTCGAGGCGGGGGCGCTGCTCGAGCGCACGACCGTGCGCGGACCGGCGATCGTCGGCGCGGGGGCGGTGCTGCGCGACTGCTACATCGGGCCCTACACGGCGATCGGCGAGCGCTGCGAGATCACGGGCTCGGAGGTGGAGCACTCGATCCTCCTGGAGGGCGCGTCGGTGTGCGATCTCGACGGCCGCATGGAGAGCTCGCTGCTGGGGCGCAACGTGACCGTGCGCCGGGGCCACCGCCAGCCGCGCGCGTATCGCTTCATGGTGGGAGACAACTCCGACATCTCGATCCTGTGAGCCCCCGGTCGTGAGGGTCTTGGTGGTGGGCGCCGAGGGGATGCTCGGACACGACGTGATGCGCGCGGGCGAGCGAGCCGATCACGAGCTCGTGCCCGTCGACCTCCCCGAGCTCGACATCACCGACCGACCGGCTGTGGAGGGGCTCGTGCAAACGCTGCTGGCCCAGCCGGCGGGGCTGGAGGCGATCGTCAACTGCGCGGCCTGGACCGACGTCGACGGGGCCGAGGGTAAGCCCGAGCAGGCCCGGCTCGTGAACGCGACCGGCGCAGGGATACTCGCGCGAGCGGCGGCCGGCGCGGGCGTGCCGCTCGTGCACGTCTCCACCGACTACGTGTTCGACGGCGTCGCTCCGCTGGACTCCGCTGGCGATCCGCGCCCCTACGTGGAGTCCGACCCGACCGGTCCGCGCTCGGTCTACGGCCACACGAAGCTCGAGGGCGAGCAGGAGGTGAGCGCCGCCTCGTCGTGTCACACCGTCGTGCGCACCGCCTGGCTGTACGGGGTGGACGGCGCCAACTTCGTCGAGACGATGCTCCGCCTCGCCGCCGAGCGCGACGCGGTCGAGGTGGTCACCGACCAGACCGGATCGCCGACCTGGTCGGGACATCTCGCGCCCGCCCTGCTCGGCCTCCTCGAGCGCCAGGTGAGCGGGCTGGTGCACATGACCGGCGGCGGGGAGGTCTCCTGGAACGGGTTTGCCAAGGAGATCTTCCGTCAGGCCGAGCTGAGCTGTGAGGTGCGCCCGATCACCAGCGAGCAGATGAAGCGCTCCGCGCCGCGGCCCGCCTGGTCGGCGCTGGCGTCCGAACGCCACGACGTGCTGCCGATGCCCGACTGGCGCGACGGCCTGGCGGGTTATCTCGCGGCGCGCGCTGGGATGATGCGAGCATGAAGCTCCTCGTCTGCGGGGGAGCCGGCTTCATCGGCTCGACCTTCGCGCGCCTGCGCGTGCGCGACCACGGCGACGCTGTGACGGTGCTCGACAAGCTGACGTACGCGGGGCGCGAGGAGAACCTGCAGGACCTCGCCGACGCGCCGGGCTTTCGCTTCCTGCGCGGCGGGATCGAGGACGCCGCGGCGGTGGCGGGGGCGCTGGAGGAGGGTGGCGCGGAGGCGATCGTGAACTTCGCCGCCGAGACGCACGTCGATCGCTCGATCGCCGAGCCCGACGCGTTCGTGACGACGCATGCGCTCGGGACCTACGTGCTGCTCGAGGCCGCCCGCGAGCGTGGCCTGCGCTACGTGCAGGTGTCGACCGACGAGGTGTACGGGTCGATCGAGGAGGGCACGTTCACCGAGCAGTCGCCGCTGCGCCCGAGCTCGCCCTACTCGGCGACGAAGGCGGGGGCAGACCTGCTCGTGCAGAGCTACTTCCACACCTACGGCCTGGCGACGGTGATCTGCCGCGGCTCGAACAGCTACGGCCCCAACCAGTACCCCGAGAAGCTGATCCCGCTGATGATCCTCAACGCCACGCACGGCGACGCGCTGCCGGTCTACGGCGACGGCATGCAGGTGCGCAACTGGATCCACTGCAGTGACTTCGCGGACGCGATCGGGTGTGTGCTCGAGCGCGGCGTGGCGGGCGAGGTCTACAACGCGGGCGGGCCCGACGAGCAGGCGAACCTCGACGTCGTGCGGCGCATCGTGCGGCTGACCGGCGCCGAGGAGTCCCAGATCGAGCACGTCGCCGACCGCCCGGGCCACGATCGGCGCTACTCGCTGTCGTCGGAGAGGGTGCGCGCTCTCGGCTGGCAGCCGGCGGTGCGCTTCGAGGAGGGCATCGAGCGCACGGTG
This sequence comes from Solirubrobacteraceae bacterium, assembly GCA_035622255.1. GTDB lineage: Bacteria > Actinomycetota > Thermoleophilia > Solirubrobacterales > Solirubrobacteraceae > Palsa-744. Next base: position 15,487 of record DASPVR010000183.1, read on the forward strand.
GCCTGGTACCGCGACAACGCCTGGTGGTGGCAGCCGATCCGCTCTGGCGAGTACCGCTCCTACTACGAGCGCCAGTACGGTCGCTCGCTGCGCTGACCGCGGTCGCGCTTCCGCGGACCGCCGGCGGTCGCTAGCCGAGTCCCGAAATCCTCCATTTCCCGCCTTCCTTGACGAGCGTGAGCGTGCTTTCGCGGTTCTTGCCCGCGAACACGCTCTTCACGTTCGCAGTCGCCGTCTGCTTTGCCCCGGGGCGCCCGAGCGTGACAGACCTGATCGTGACTTCGAAGGTCTCGATCGCTTCGAGCTGCGCCTTGATCGCCTGCTGGCAGCCCCCCGCGGAGGCGTTCAGGCGCGAGACGAGCGCGCTCGCGAGCAGCTGCTCGCAGATCTTGCCGGCTTCGCCCGCCGTGGCGGCGCTCTGGAGTTCGGCGATCGCCTGCGCCGCGGCGTGCGGTTCTCCCTTGAGGCCGTTGGAGGAGCTCGTGCTCGCGCAGGCCGAGAGGCCGGCGGCCAGAAGCAAGAGCACGAGCGACGCGCGGATGCGCTTGACGGCCATGGTCATCGTGGCGTGAGAGGCTACGCCACCGGCCCTCACGCCGGCTGGCGCTCGCGCCCGCGAGCGGCCGCTTGGGCGGTGAAGTGCTTGGAGAGCATAGTCTGCTGGCCCTGGTAGCTGGAGCCGAGCTGCGAGCCGTAGAGGACGTCGGGCTCGGCGGCCATGCGTTCGAAGGCGAGCTTGCACACGGGCTGGCGGTGCTCGACCATGAACGGCACGTCGCGCGCGCGCACCTCGAGCGCGGCGCGGCTGCCGTGCGCTCCGTCGCCGCGCGAGTAGCCGAAGCCGGGGTCAAAGAAGCCGGCGTAGTGGCTGCGAAGCTCCCCGGCGGTAGGGTCGTAGGCGAGCATCTCGGCCGCGTAGGCCGGCGGGATGCTCACCCCCTCGGCCGAGAGCAGCAAATAGAAGATCTCGGGCTCGAGCACGATGCGCCCCCCTCGCTCGGGGTGCACCGGTTCCCAGAAGTCGCGCCAGGCGAGCGCGCCGATCTGCGAGAGGTCGATCGGCAGGCTGTTCTTCTTGGCCCGGTAGCCGACGATGCGATCGGGGTCGCCGGAGAGGTCGAGGCTGACGAACAGGCCGCCGCCGAGCGAGAGGTTCGCGGCCTGCACGGGGGCGCCCTCGTGGTAGAGCAGCGGCGTGCGCTCGTGCAGGCGCACGAGCGCGGCGTCGTCCAAGCGCGCATCGCCGTCGAGCAGGCGCACCTGGTTGAGCGCCAGACCGGTCCTGACGCGGATCGCGAACGAGCGCGGCACCACCTCGAGGTAGAGCCGCCCGTGGTAGCCGGGGGCGATCTCGTCGAAGCGGTGGCTGCGGTCGGTGAGCACGCGCGTGAATACGTCCAGGCGGCCGGTCGAGCTCTTTGGATTGGCGCGGGCGCGGATGTCGTCTGGCAGCGCGAGCTCCTCGAGCAGCGGCACGAGATATGGGCGGTCGCGCTCGAGCGTGACGCCGTGGCGCAGGTCGATCTGTTCGAAGGCGAGCCCGTGGATCTTCTGCTCGACCGTGGAGTCGCTGTCGGGCAGGAAGCTGCAGCGCAGCGCCCACGCGTGCTCCCCCAGGCGCAGGTCGAGGCTCGCCGGCTGGACGGACTCGGGCGCGATCGGGTGGGGACCCTCCGTGATGAGCCATTCGCGCGCGACCGCCTCGCGCAGTCGCTGGGACGGCAGGACACCTCTGGCCATGCAGGTTGGAGTCTATGGACTGGGTCGCCACCCAGGGCGACGACTTCGGGGCATCGGAGGAGTGGCCGGGCCTCGCGGCCGTTCGCGTATAGCCTGGTCGCGTGCCCCTGTCGAGCTTCAGCCCCCGCGTGCGCGAGTGGTTCGAGCAGGCCTTCGACGGCCCGACGCCCGCGCAGGCGAAGGCCTGGCCGGCGATCGCGAACGGCGATCACGTGCTGCTCAGCGCCCCGACGGGCTCGGGCAAGACGCTCGCAGCGTTCCTGTGGGCGCTCGATCGCCTGAGAGCCGCTCCTGACGACGGCGCGCTGGCGCGAGGCGAGCGTGTGCGCGGCACGCGCGTCGTGTACGTGAGCCCGCTGAAGGCGCTCGCGTACGACATCGAGCGCAACCTGCGCGCGCCGCTGCGGGGGATCGGGGCCGAGGAGGTGAGCGCGGGGATCCGCACCGGCGACACGCCTCAGCGCGAGCGCGCGGCAATGGCGCGAAGGCCGCCGGACATCCTGATCACGACGCCGGAGTCGCTGTATTTGATCCTCACCTCGGGGGCGCGCGAGACGCTGGGCGCGGTCGAGGCCGTGATCGTCGACGAGATCCACGCAGTGGCGCACTCAAAGCGCGGCGCCCACCTGGCGCTCACGCTCGAGCGCCTGGAGCAGCAGGCGCGCGCGGCTGGCGGCGGGCGCGAGTTACAGCGGATCGGGCTGAGCGCGACCCAGAACCCGCTCCAGGAGATCGGGCGCTTCCTCGTGGGTCCGGGGCGGGAGGTGACGATCGTCGACGCGGGCGTACGCAAGCCGCTCGATCTGCGTGTGGAGGTGCCCGTCGAGTCGATGACCGAACCCGGCCAGCAGGCTGGCGGCGAGGAGCGCGATCCGCTCCAGGCGGTGCCCGGGGGCGAGCCGACGCGGGCGTCGATCTGGCCGGCGATCTACCCGAAGCTGCTGGCACAGGTGCGCGCGCACCGCTCGACGATCATCTTCGTCAACAACCGCCGTTCGGCCGAGCGCGTAGCGCTGCGCCTCAACGAGCTGGCGAGCGCGCAGGGAGAGGGTGAGGAGGACGAGGGCGCCGCCTGCGCCGGCGCGGACGGTGTTCGTGGTGGGGCCCCCGAGCGGGCTCGTGGGCGCGAGATAGCTCGCGCCCACCACGGATCGCTCGCGCGCGAGGAGCGGGCGCACGTCGAGGAGCTGTTGAAGGCCGGTGAGCTGCCGTGCCTGGTCGCGACGAGCTCGCTGGAGCTGGGGATCGACATGGGCGCGGTCGACCTCGTGCTGCAGATCGAGTCGCCGAAGTCGGTCGCGCGCGGGCTGCAGCGCATCGGGCGCGCGGGGCACGGCGTGGGCGAGGTGAGCGTGGGGCGGATCTTCCCGAAGTTCCGCGGCGACCTGCTCGAGTGCGCGGTCGTCGCGCGACGCATGCGCGAGGGGCTGATCGAGCCCACCACGGTGCCGCGCAATGCGCTGGATGTGCTCGCCCAGCAGACGGTGGCGATCGCCGTGGCGGCCGAGCCGGACGGGATCGCGGTGGACGAGCTGCACGCGCTCGTCGCGCGCACGCACTCCTACTCGGAGCTCTCGCGCGAGCTGCTGGAGAGCGTGCTCGACATGCTCGACGGGCGCTACCCGTCGCGCGATTTCGGCGAGCTGCGCGCGCGCATCGTGTGGGACCGCGTCGCGGGGGTGATCCGCGCGCGCAAGGGCGCCCGCCAGCTCGCCGTGGCCAACGCCGGCACGATCCCCGACCGCGGCCTGTACAGCGTGACGCTGCCGGACGGTCGGCGCGTGGGCGAGCTCGACGAGGAGATGGTGTACGAGGCGCGCCCTGGTCAGGCGGTGCTGCTCGGCGCCTCGACGTGGCGCATCGAGGAGATCACGCGCGACCGCGTGATCGTCACGCCCGCGCCCGGCGCGCCCGGAGCGGTGCCCTTCTGGAAGGGCGACTCGGTCGGGCGCCCGAAGGAGCTCGGGCGCGCGGTGGGGGAGTTCGCGCGCTGGGCGGTCGAGCAGGACGAGCGCGCGCTCGTGCGCGACTACGACCTCGATGAGCGTGCGGCGCGCAACCTGCTCGCCTACCTGCGCGAGCAGCAGGCCGCCACGCGCGTGCTCCCGAGCGATCAGACGGTCGTGCTCGAGCGCTTCCGCGACGAGATCGGCGACTGGCGACTGTGCGTGCTCTCGCCGTATGGCGCGCGTGTGCACGCCGCCTGGGGGCTGGCGCTGAGCGCGCGCATTCGCGAGCGCTTCGAGCTGGAGGCCGACGCGATCTGGTCTGACGACGGCATCATCGTGCACCTGCCCGACCTCGATGGCGAGGGCGCGGAGGCGCTGCCCGGCGCGGCCGAGCTCGTGCTGATCGAGCCCGACGAGGTGCAGCGGGCGGTCGCGGCCGAGCTCGGCGGTTCGGCCCTGTTCGGCGCGCGCTTTCGCGAGAACGCGGCGCGCGCGCTGTTGATCCCGCGCGCGTGGCCGGGGCGACGAACGCCGCTGTGGCAGCAGCGGCTGAAGGCGCAGAGCCTGCTCGAGGTGGCCTCGCGCTTCGAGGACTTTCCGATCGTGCTCGAGACCTACCGCGAGTGCCTGCGCGACGTGCTCGACCTGCCCGGCCTGACCGACCTCCTCCGTGCCCTGCACACGCGCGAGACCGCGCTCGTGGAGGTCGAGACGCAGACAGCGTCGCCGTTTGCGAGCTCGCTGCTGTTCGACTACGTGGCCACGTACATGTACGAGGGCGACGCGCCCAACGCCGAGCGGCGCGCGGCGGCACTCGCGCTCGAGGGCGACCTCCTGCGCGAGCTGCTGGGGCAGGAGGAGCTGCGCGAGCTGATCGACGCCGCCGCGCTGGCGCGTCTGGAGGGCGATCTGCAGCGGCGCTCGCCGCTGCTGCGGGCCACCGGGCGCGACGAGCTGCACGACGTGCTGCGCCTGCTCGGCGACCTGACCGCCGAGGAGGTGGATGAGCGCGTGCTCGAGGGCATCGACGCCGCCGGGCTGCTGTCCGAGCTTCGCCGCCAGCGGCGCGCGATCGAGGTGCGGGTCGGCGGCGAGCGACGCTGGATCGCCGCCGACGAGGCGGGCCTGTATCGCGACGCGCTGGCGGTGATGCCGCCGGGCGGGTTGCCGGACGCGTTTCTGGAGCCGGTGGACGACGCCCTGCGCGAGCTGGTCGCGCGCTATGCGCGCACGCACGGCCCGTTCACGGCGCGCGAGCTGCACGCACGCTACGGCGTGGACACGGGCGCCACGCTGCGCGAGCTGCAGCGCGCGGGCGTGCTCGTGCACGCCGAGCTCCGCCCTGACGGGGAGGGCCGCGAGTGGTGTGACGTTGAGGTGCTGCGGCGGCTGCGGCGCGCCTCTCTGGCCGCGCTGCGCAGGGAGATCGAGCCGGCCGACCAGCGCCGGCTGGCCGCGTTCCTGCCCTCGTGGCAGGGCGTCGACCGCCACTCCGGCGCCGGCGCGGGGGTGGACCGCCTGCGCGAGGTGCTCGTCCCGCTGCAGGGGCTCGCGCTCCCGGCGGGGATCTGGGAGCGCGACGTGCTGCCCAGGCGCACGGGCGCCTACTCGCCGACGTGGCTGGACAGCCTGTGCGCGAGCGGCGAGCTCGTGTGGGTCGGCGCCGGCCCGCTCGGGCGCTCGGGGCGCGTGGCCCTCTACTTCCGCGAGGATGCGCCGGCGATCGGACCGCCGGCCATGCCCTCGGTGCGCGCCGCCGGGCCGCCTGCTGGTGCCGAGCACGAGCTCGTGCGCGCTCGCCTGACACAGGGCCCGTGCTTCTTCACTGACCTGCTCGCCGAGCTCGACGCGCCGGCCGAGGCGCTGCGCGAGGCGCTGTGGGACCTCGTGTGGGCGGGCGAGGCGACCAACGACGCCTGGGCGCCGCTACGTGCCCCGCATCTTGCGCTCGCGCGCGCCTCCGCCAAGCCCCCGCGCCGCGAGTTGGCGAGCGGGCCGCGGGGGGGCGGCGCCGCGCTCGCGCGCTCGCGCCTGCGCGTCCGGCGCGCTGGCGCCCAGTCGCAGGTGCAGGGCCGCTGGTCGTTGATCGCGCCCGTGTTCGCGGGCGCGCTGGACGGGCCCTCGGGCGCGGTGGAGCGCAGGCGCACGCTGGCCGAGCTGCTGCTCGAGCGCTACGGGATCGTCACGCGTGAGCAGGTGCTCGCGGAGGGGATCAGGGGCGGATTTGCGCTGCTGTACGACACGTTCTGCAACCTGGAGACGCTCGGCATCTGCCGGCGCGGCTATTTCATCGAGGGTATGGGCGGGGCGCAGTTCGCCCTCCCGGGCACGGTCGAGCGCCTGCGGGCGGGGCGCGGCGCGGGCGCGAGCGCGCCAGCGGGGCCGAGCGCCGGCGAGCGGCGAGCGCTCGTGCTCGCCGCCGCCGACCCGGCCCAGCCGTATGGCGCCGCGCTCCCGTGGCCCAGGCGCGCGGCCGGCGAGCGCGGGCCGGCCCGCGTCGCCGGAGCCTACGTGGTGCTCGTCGACGACGAGCCGCTGCTGTATGTCGAGCGCGGCGGCCGCGGGCTGATCACGCTCGGCGGCGAGCATGCGCGCGCGGGCAGCGCCGGCGAGCCAGCTGAGCCGCCGGTCGCGCGCGGGCTGGGCGCGCTGGCCGACGCCGTGCGCGCAGGGCGCGTGGGCAAGCTCGCGCTCGAGCGGATCGATGGCCAGCCGGCGATCGGTTGCAAGCTCGCGCGCACGCTCGTCGAGCTCGGCTTTCAATCGGGGCCGCGCCGGCTCACGCTCAGCGCCTGACGGTGCCTCTCAGACAGCCGACGACGAGGTCCTCACGCGATCGCGGCGCGCCGGGTCGCGGGACTATGCCACCGAGCAGACGGCCGCGCTGAACGAAGGCGGGTCGGCCCCGGCGAGGCTGTGGTGGCCGACGGTGGTGGGCCGCGAGAGCGAGTACACGACGGTCGCGCCGTGGCGCCACTGGAACGTGACGACGCCGCGCAGCTCGAACATGGGCTGGCCGGAGGCGAGGCGGAAGCTCCAGCCGGTCTGGCGCGCGACCTTGGCCGAGCCGAGCGCGACGAAGCCGGTCTGGGCGCCGCTGGCGAGGTCGACCCAGCGCTTTGCCGTCGAGCTCATGTACTGCAGGCGGAAGTGCATGTACATCGTGTCGTGCGGCTGTCCGTCGCCGGGCATGGAGCCGCGGATGCCGACCGTGTCGGGCTGGTCGTCAGGGTTGCAGACGTCGATCGTCGCCCACAGCTGTTCGGAGTGGCCCAGCGCGGGTCCGTTGACGCTCGATCTCGACGCGGGCCGGGCCGTGGCCGAGGCCGCGAGCGAGGGTGCGAGCAGCGCCAGGACGAGCGTGAGCGCCGCCGCCGTGATGGGCCTGATCGGGTTCACGTAATGTGAAGATAGCGCTGCCACACCGGCCCGCGCGGAGGTTGTCGCGGGCGGCGGGTACGCCCTGGTAGCCCTGCTCGCGCGTGTGATAATCCCTCTAGTAATGGGTCAGGTGCGCTCTGAGGAGGTCGTGGAGCTGCTCGGGTGTGTGCCCGTGTTCTCGACGCTCGTGGATACCGATCTCCAGCACATCGCCCAGCTGGCGGTGCCGCGCCGCTTCGAGGCCGGGCAGGTGGTGTTCCGCGAGGGCGACTCGAGCGACACCTGCTACGTGGTGCGCCGCGGCCACGCGCGCGCAACGCGCCACCATGGCGACGGTCGTACGATCACGCTCGCGAGGTTCGGCCCCGGAGACATCTTCGGCGAGCTGGCGATGTTCGAGGATGAGCGGCGCTCGGCGACCGTGGAAGCAATCGAGCCCACGGACGTGGTCGCCGTGCTCGGACCCGACATGCGGGCCCTGATGACCGAGCACCCCGAGATCTCGACGCGTCTGGTGATCGCGCTGGCAAAACGCCTGCGCGAGACGAACGAGCGCCTGTCGCGCCAGTCGTTTCAGACGGTGCAGAGCCGCGTCGCGGTCGTGCTCTCGGAGCTCGTCGCACAGGAGCTCGCGGCGCAACGCGAACGGCGCCAGCGGGCGGGCCTCGACGGTCACGCGCCGGCGGGCGGCCACGCGGCGGGCGACGGCCAGACGGCGGCGAGCGCCAGCGATGTGCTCGTCACCGCCACCCAGGCGGACCTCGCCCAGCTGGCGGGGTCATCGCGCGAGTCGGCCAGCCGCTTCCTCGCCGTGCTCGAGCGCGCCGGGGTGATCTCCCAGGGGAGGGGTCGTCTCGTCGTGCACGACCCGGACGCGCTCAAACAGTATGTCTTCTGACGCGCCCCCCCGCCGCACCCCCGGCGAGGTGTCGGCGGGCGGGGTGGTCGTGCGTGGCGACGAGCTCGTCGTGATCGTGCCGAACCGGCGCGCGCCGAACGGGTTGCGCGTGCTCGGGCTGCCCAAGGGGCACGTCGACCCCGGTGAGACCGCCCTGCAGGCGGCGCAGCGCGAGGTGCTCGAGGAGGCGGGGGTGCGCGGTGAGCCGATCGGCGAGCTCGGCGAGATCAGCTACAGCTACAAGCTTGGCTCGCGCCTGATCGCGAAGGTGGTGACGTTCTACCTGTTTCGCTACGTGGACGGCGACCCCACAGACCACGACCACGAGGTCGAAGAGGCACGCTGGATGAGCCTCGCCGAGGCCGAGCGGGCGCTCACGCACGTGGGCGAGCGCGAGATGGTGGCGCTCGCGCGGGCACGCCTGGGGGAGAACGGGACGCGAGACCGGTAGCCTGCCGTCCGTGCAGGTGCTCAACTTCTACTCGACGATCTTCGCCGACGAGCTGAAGCGCGGCCGTAAGACGGCGACCATCCGTCTGGGCGACAAGTCGGGCAAGTACCGCAAGAACCAGGCGGTTCTGGTGACGATCGGCTATCAGTACTCCCCGCGCGAGCGCATCTTCGAGGCGGTGATCGACCAGGTCGAGGTGATGAAGGTCTCAGATCTCTCGCCGCGCGACATCAAGCACGACAATCCCGAGTTCCGCCGCCACGAGGAGCTGATCCACTTCCTGGAACAGATCTACGGGCGAGCGGTGTCGATGGACGACACGGTCACGGTCGTGCGCTTCTCCCAGATCGTCGACAAGCCGTCGGCGATAACCGAGGCCATGAAGGGCTTCGGCGGCGCGCAGAATTAGGCGCCTGCGGGCGAGATCCTGCAGCACTGGCAGTATCGCTGGCCAAGTGCCAGGCTGTCCTGCTTGTGGGGCCGCCTTTTGCCCCACAGTCGTCTATAGTGGAGGCTGCGTTGGCACTCTCAGGCATAGAGTGCCAAGAGGGCGTAGATCCTTCTCCCCACAGGACTAGAGCCCGGTTGCACTCTCGATACGGAGGTATGTCCAATATGAAGCTCAAGCCCCTCGGCGATCGCCTGATCGTGCGGGCGATCGAGGAAGACGAGAAGACCGCGAGCGGCATCGTCCTGCCCGACACCGCCAAGGAGAAGCCGCAGAAGGGAAAGGTCGTGGCCGTCGGCGACGGCAAGCTCGACGAGGACGGGAAGCGGATCCCGCTGGAGGTCAAGAAGGGGGATGAGGTGCTGTACAGCAAGTACGGCGGCACCGAGGTCAAAGACCCCGACAACGGCGACGAGCTGCTCGTGCTGCGCGAGTCAGACGTGCTCGCGAAGGTCGCCTAGTCCGACCGCGAGGCAGTAGTCCAGTCAACTGAGAGCGCGGGGCCGCAGCCCTGCGAGGAGACACACAGATATGGCTCACAAGGAACTGAAGTACAACGCGGAGGCGCGTAGGTCGCTCGAGGCGGGTGTGGACGCGGTCGCCAACGCGGTCAAGGTCACGCTCGGCCCGAAGGGACGCTACGTGGTCCTCGACAAGAAGTTCGGCGCCCCGACGATCACCAACGACGGCGTGACGATCGCGCGCGAGATCGAGGTCGAGGACGTGTTCGAGAACCAGGGCGCGCAGCTGGTGCGCGAGGTGGCGACCGCCACCAACGACGTCGCCGGCGATGGCACCACGACGGCCACCGTGCTGGCCCAGGCGATCGTGCGCCAGGGGCTGAAGAACGTGGCCGCCGGGGCCAACCCGCTCGCGCTCAAGCGCGGCATCGAGAAGGCGGTCGACGAGGTCGTGGCCAACATCGCCACCCAGTCGAAGGCCGTTTCGGGCAAGGACCAGATCGCCCGCGTGGCGACGATCTCGGCGGGTGACGATGAGATCGGCGACGTGATCGCCGACGCGATCGAGAAGGTAGGCAAGGACGGCGTGGTCAACGTCGAGGAGGGTCAGACCTTCGGCATGGACCTCGAGTTCACCGAGGGCATGCAGTTCGACAAGGGCTACATCTCGCCCTACATGGTCACCGACCAGGACCGCATGGAGGCGGTGCTCGAGGACCCCTACATCCTGATCGCCAACCAGAAGATCGGCTCGGTGCGCGACGTGCTCCCGGTGCTCGAGCAGGTGATCCAGAGCGGTAAGCCGCTGCTGATCATCGCCGAGGACGTCGAGGGCGAGTCGCTCGCCACGCTCGTGGTCAACAAGCTGCGCGGGACGTTCACCGGCGTGGCGGTCAAGGCCCCCGGCTTCGGCGACCGGCGCAAGCGGATGCTCGAGGACATCGGCATCCTCACCGGCGGCGAGGTGATCACCGAGGAGATGGGGCTCAAGCTGGAGAACACCCAGGTGTCCCAGCTCGGTCGCGCTCGCCGTGTGGTCGTCGCCAAGGACACGACGACGATCGTCGATGGCAACGGAGACAAGGCAGGGATCAAAGGCCGCATCAACCAGATCAAAAACGAGATCGAGAACACCGACTCCGACTTCGACCGCGAGAAGCTCCAGGAACGACTGGCCAAGCTCTCCGGCGGTGTCGCGGTCGTCAAGGTTGGCGCGGCCACCGAGACCGAGATGAAGGAGAAGAAGCACCGCGTCGAGGACGCGCTGCAGGCGACCCGGGCAGCCCTCGAGGAGGGGATCGTGCCGGGTGGCGGGGTCGCGCTGCTGCAGGCCTCCTCTGCGATATCGACCAACGGCGCCAGCGACGACGACGCCCAGACGGGCGCGCGAATCGTGCTGCGCGCGCTGGAGGAGCCGCTGCGCCAGATCGCCGAGAACGCTGGCCTGGAGGGCTCGGTCGTGGTCAACGAAGTGCGCAAGGCGAAAAAGGGCCAGGGTCTGAACGCCGCCACGAACGAGATCGTCGACCTCGTGGCCGCCGGCGTGATCGACCCGGCGATGGTCACGCGCTCGGCGCTGCAGAACGCCGCGTCGATCGCCAAGAACATCCTCACCACCGAGGCGATCGTCGCCGAGGTGCCCGAGAAGGAGGCCGTCGGCGCCGGCGGCGGGATGCCCGACATGGGCGGGATGATGTAGCGATCACCGGGCCTGCGCGCGCGGATGCGCCGTGCGCGCGGGCTCACACGGGCGGGGCCGGCTCGATCGGCCCCGCCTGGGGATCGATCGAGGGCCCGGCATCCCAGCCAGGCCCTCAGCGCTAAGTGACTCCGCGTGCGCGGTTTCCTTCCGGACGCCGCCAAGACCGCCGGCCGGCGCGTGCGCTGCCTCAGGGTGCCACGTCGGCGACCCGGCGCGGCCCGTGGCCCACGTACCTGGCCGTCGGACGGATGAGCTTGCCCTCGCGCTTCTGCTCGAGGATGTGCGCCGACCAGCCGGCGACGCGCGCGCACGTGAACATCGGGGTGAACAGGTCCGGCGGCACTTCGGCGCGGTCGAGCACGAGCGCCGACCAGAACTCGACGTTCGTCGCCAGCACGCGGTCGGGCCTGCGCGCCTGCAGCTCCGCGAGCGCCGCCTTCTCGAGCGCCTCGGCGGCTTCGAAGCGGGGCGTGCCGAGTTCGCTACAGGTGCGCCGCAGCACGCGCGCGCGCGGATCTTCGGCGCGGTAGATG
>DASPVR010000184.1:0-2068 GCA_035622255.1 Solirubrobacteraceae bacterium
CGCACCAGCTTATAACCGCAGGGTTACCCGCGGCCGGCCGTTCCCGCTTGTACCCCCGTGGGGGCCGGGGTAGGCTCAAGCGGCTCAAGCACAAATAAAGAAGGCACTCCACAAGACCTTCGCATCCAAATCCTGAGGAGACAGACAGATGGCCCAGAACAGTGTCAACAACGGCGTCAACATCGACGCACTGCTGGCCGCCCGCGAGGCGCTCAAGGGCGCGCCCGAGGCCGCCAAGTTCACCTGGCGTGCCTCGTGCCGCTGGCAGAGCGGCACCCATGCCACCTCCACGGTCGAGGGATTCCACGGGCTCGGGGACGAGCAGCGCCACAAGACCGAGTTCTCCTTCGAGACCGATCACCCGGAGATCTTCGCGTCCGAGGACCACGGCGCGACGCCGGTCGAGCTGGTGCTGGTGGGGCTCGCGAGCTGCCTCACCGCCGGGGTCGCGACCGTGGCGCAGAACCGCGGCATTCAGCTGCGCTCGGTCGAGGCCAAGCTCGAGGGCAAGATGAACCTCTACGGCATCCTCGGCATCGACGGCGACGTCCGTAACGGCTACGACGACATCAAGGTGACCTTCCACATCGACGCGGATGCGTCGCGCAAGGACATCGAGGCGCTCGTCGCGCAGTCGCAGAAACGCTCGGCCGTGTACGACATCGTGACCAACCCGACCAACGTCACGGTCGAGGTCGACTAACGGCCGGCACCGCCCGCGGGGCGCGCCATCGAACAGCACACCACGGTCGTGATCGGTGCCGGTCACGCCGGGCTCGCCATCAGCCGCGTGCTCACCGAGCACGCCATCGATCACGTCGTGCTCGAGCGCGGCGAGGTGGCGAACTCCTGGCGGCACGAGCGCTGGGATTCGCTGCGCCTGCTGACACCCAACTGGCAAAGTCGCCTGCCCGGCTGGCCGTACCAGGGGACGGACCCCGACGGCTACCTGACGATGCCCGAGGTCGTCGCACACATCGCGGGGTTCGCGGCCGCCGGCTCAGCGCCCGTGCGCACGCACACGACGGTCACGCAGGTGAAGCGTGTCGACGGTGGGTACCAGGTCAAGACCGGTAATGGGGAGGTGTGCTGCCGCAGCGTGGTGCTGGCGAGTGGCGCTGCGAACACACCTCACGTACCCAAGCTGCGCGCGGCCGTGCCGCCGCAGATCGAATGCTTCACCGCCTTCGACTACAGGAATCCGCAGCACCTGCCCGAGGGGGGCGTGCTGGTGGTGGGCGCATCGGCCACGGGCGTGCAGCTTGCGGACGAGATCCAGCGCTCGGGTCGGCCGGTGATCCTCTGCGTCGGGGAGCACGTGCGGCTGCCGCGCACCTACCGCGGGCGGGACGTGCTCTGGTGGATGGAGGCTTCGGGGGTCTGGAAGCAGCGCTACGATGAGATCGATGACCTCGAGCGCGCGCGGGGGCTCCCCTCACCGCAGCTCGTCGGCACGCCCGAGCGCATGACGCTTGACCTCAACACCCTGCGAGCGGCCGGCGTCGAGATCGTCGGGCGCCTCGCCGCGATCCGCGACGGGCGCGCGCTTTTCTCGGGCGGACTCGCGAATCAGTTCGCACTCGCCGATCTCAAGATGCAGCGGCTGCTCGATACCTTCGATGAGTGGTGGCGCACGGCGGGTGCCGATGTCGCGGTGGGCCCGGTGGAGCGCTTCGAGCCGACCCGTGCGGTCGCATCGCGCCTGGCGCTCGATCTCGGCAGCGGCGAGATCCGCTCGATCCTCTGGGCCACGGGATTTCGTCCCGACTATCGCTGGTTAGACCTACCGGTGCTGAACCGCAAGGGCGAGCTCAACCACGACGGGGGTGTCGTCGTGGATGCGCCCGGCATGTACGCGATCGGCCTGCCGCTGTTGCGACGGCGGAGGTCCACCTTCATCCTGGGCGCGGAGGACGACGCGCGCGATCTGGTCGCGCATCTTGCGCGCTATCTGGCTGCCGGCCGCTGAATTGCACAAGGCCTCGCGCGGAGGACGAGCGGCGCACCACGCACGCGAGCGCGGCCGGGGATGAACCTCCGATCCGAGGCTCATCATTCGCTCAAGAAT
>DASPVR010000185.1:0-4756 GCA_035622255.1 Solirubrobacteraceae bacterium
CCGGGCCCCGAGCCACATGCAACCGATCACGCCCAGCGCCGCCATCAGCCCGGTCGCGTTCCAGTAGCCGAACGGCGCGCGCAGGCGCGCGTACTGGTCGTGCGCGTCCAGCTGGCCCGGGAACACCTTCGTGGCCAGCGCATAGGAGCACACGATCACCGCGGCGAGCGTCACGCCCCCGATCACCGCCGGCCAGCGCGCCGGCGCCACCCGCGCAAGCGTGATCGCGGCCGCGAACACGCCGCTGTAGGCGAGCATGCGCCCCGCTTCGCGAAAGCTTTCGTCGGGCTGAACCGACCACACGACCGAGAGCGCCGTGAGCGCGGTGAGCGCGAGCAGCAGCGCCATCGGCCACGCGCCGTAGAGCGGGCGCGAAGCGCGCGAGACGCGCTCGGCCGGGGCGAACAGCGCGGCGCACACGACCACGGCCGCCGAGACGAGCGTGAGCGCGATCTCGGTGATCGCGACCGCCGATGATTCCGGGTTCAGCCCGCCTTTCGCGTAGAACGTGACGAAGCAGATCGCGCCGGCGAGCAGGAGCGTCGCCCACCACATGCGCTCCAGCGGCGCGCGCCAGCGCGGGCGTGCGGGGCGCGGCGCGGGCCGAGTGCGCACCGGCCCCGGCCCCGGCCCCGGCGCGGGCGCGGGCGCGGGCGCGGGCGCGGGCGGCGAGGGCGCGGGCTCAGCGGGTGCGGCGTGCGCGGACACGGTCTCGGATCGCCCCGCCGATCACGAGCAGCAGGCAGGCGAGCAGGAATGCGAGCGTCGCCAGCAGCGGGGTCGGCAGCGAGTTCAGGGCGGACGCGATGTTCACCGGCACCACGCCCGGGCGCACGATCTGATCGCCGACTTCCAGCGGCTGCCCGCCGGCGACGGCAGCGCGGCGCAAACCGGCGCGTTCGGCCGGTGTGAGCGGAATCGGGACGGCGCCCGCCCCGCCAGCGCCCCCTCCTCCTCCGCCCGCGGCCGCGAGCTCGGCGTGGCGAATCAGGTTGGCGCAGTCCGAGTACTCTTCGACTTCGGTCGGCAGCTCGCGCAGGGCCTGGCGGTAGTCCTGCTCGGTGAATCCGCTCAGCGACTGGCCGTGGGTGCAGCGTTCGATGATCGTCGCGCCCACGTCGGCGCGCGACTCCGCGGCGAGCGCCAGGGTGAGGGCGAGCGCGAGCGTGCAGGCGGCGGCAAGGCGAGCGCGCCCGTGCCGGCGCCGGCGCAGCGGCCGTGTGGAAGCGGTGGCGCTCATCGCTGAGTGCGGCAACGCTACCAGCGCTCCCGGGAGACGCCCACGCTCGCCAGGGCCGCCGCGAAGCCGCTCGCCCACGCGTCGTGGCTGAACGCGCGCACGTCGCGCGCGCCGGCGCGGCCCAGGCTTGCGCGCAGCTGCTCGTCGTCCGCCAGGCGCCGCATCGCGTCGGCGAGCGCCAGGCTGTCGCCGGCCGGCACGACCACCCCGTTGGCGCCGTCGCGCACCAGCCCGCCAGCGGCCGCGCCGACCTCGTCGCTCGCGATCACCGCCAGCCCGCGGTTCATCGCCTCGTTCACCGCCAGCCCCCATGGCTCGCGGAACGTGCGCGTGCGGATGGAGGGGAGCACGAGCACGTGCGACGCCGCGTACATGTCGCGCAGCTGCTCGGGCGGGACCGGGTCCAGGCAGACGACGTCATCGTTCTTGGACGCCGCCGCGCCGTCGGTGGGGACCCGAGGGGGCCTGGGTCCCACACCGACAAGGACGAGCGCGGCGATGGTGGTATGGAGGCCGGATGCACCCCAGGCCTCCAACAACACCCCGAGCGCCTTTTCCCGATCCGGGCGGCCGGCAAACATAAACGTCGGGCTCGCGCCCGCCGGCCAGCGTGGCTCGCTCGGCGCGCGCACGTCCGGCGAGGCCCAGAAGTCGTTGTCCACCGACTGCGGCGCCACGTGCACGTTGCGCGCGCCGTGCGCGGCCACGTAGGCGCTCACGTGCGGGCCATACGTGACCACGGCGTCGGCCGAGCGGTAGAGCCGCGCCAGCGCCGGATAGGTGAACGTGTGGGCGAGGGTGCGCGGGTGCGCCCACAGCGAGGCCCACAGCAGCAGCGGGACGCGCGCGCGGCGCGCGCCCGCCCAGCAGGCCAGCGGAGCGGAGCGGCCGCCCGTCGGGCACACGACGGCGCGGTAGCGGCCGCTCGCGCTGAGCGCGTACAGCTCGCGCGGTCGCACACGCCGGACCGGGAACGGCAGCTCGTCGGGCCCGGCGGGCCCGCCATGGAGGCTGCGCCCGCCGAACAGCGCCAGCTCGACGCCCTCGCGCTCGTGCAGGAGCGCGAACGCCCCCACGCGATAGGCGGGCGCGTGGCCGGTCGCGAACAGCACGGGCCTCGCCGCCGCTCGCTGCGCTGCTGTCGCCGCTGTAGCCATACGCCCCTACACAAACCCGCCAGGCCGCCGAACGTCGCTCACGCGCGCAGCGCACGCTCGTAGGCGGCGAGCGTCTGCCGGCCGCACTGCTCCCACGTGAAGTGGCCGGCGACGGTTGCGCGCGCCTGCTGGGCCACGTCGCTGAGCTCGTGCGGGTCCGACAGGAGCTCGTCGATCCGCTGGGTGAGGCGCTCGATGTCCCCCGGCGGCACGAGCACCAGGCCGCCGCCAGCGGCGGCGATCTCCTCGGGCCCGGGCTCGCCGCGGCATCCGATCGCCGGCACGCCGGCCGCCATCGCCTCCACGTAGGCCACGCCGAACGCCTCCTCGGTCGAGGGCATCACGAACAGCGTGCACCGGCGCGCGCGCTCGATCGCCCGCGCCGGGTCGAGCTGGCCTGCGAGCTCGACGCGCTCGGTCACGCCGAGGCGCGCGGCCAGCGCCTGCAGGGCGCCGCGCTCGGGACCGTCGCCGACGATCAGGTAGCGCAGCGCCGGATGGCGGTGGCTGAGCACCGCCAGCGCGCGCAGGACGTCGGCATGGCGCTTGCGCGCCACCAGATGGCCGACCGTGACGAGCGTCGGCGCCCCGTCCGGCGGTGCCGGGCGCTGCGCGCGCGGGAGGTCGGTCCCGAGGTGCACAACGCGCGTCTCGCCGGCGCCGTGGGCGCGTGCGAGCTCTGCGATGCCCTCGCTGTTGGCGAGCACCAGGTGCGCGGCCGCCAGGCCCCGTGCGACCGCGCTGGCGCCGGCGGCGCCCCGTCTGACGGTGTACAGCACGTCGCCGCCGTGGACCGAGACGACGAGCGGCTTGTGCAGGCGCGCGATCGCGAGCGCGCGGCGCACGGCGTCGCCGGCGGGGACGGCGTTGTGGGCGTGCACGAGCTCGAACGCGAACCCCCTGTGAAGCCGACGGAACGCGAGCGCGAGCAGCGGAGCCACCCACAGCGCCCAGGCGGTATAGGAGCTCTGACGCGGCGGCGACACGTATGGGACGTAGGTGATCGGCAGCCCGTCACGCGTCTGGGTGTGCGGCTCGCGCACGCGCGCGGCGAGCTCGTGTGCCACCGCGGCGGGGCCGCGTGCGAGCGCGGAGCGCGGCGGCACGATCCGGTGCAGCACGATCACGTGGACGTCGGCTCCGGCCTGGCTCGCCGCGAGCGCCTGGCGGTGGGCCCACACGCCGAGCACCGGATCGCGGCGGCTCGGATAGAACTCCGCCACGACGGCGACCTTGGGGCGCGCGGCGCTCACCAGCGCCGGTGGGTCGCCAGCGTACGCTGCGCCTCGCGCGCGCTCAGATAGGGGCGGTCGGCGAGAAATGCGCGCGCCTCGGCGACGGCGGCCTCGCGCGCGTACGCGGCGCCCGCGGGCGCCCGGCGGTGGCGGATGGGCACGGCGTCGACGATCCCGCAGCGCCAGCCGTGCTCGCGCGCGAGCGCGGCCCAGTGGACGTCGAGCCCCCAGCCCATGCCGAGCTCGGGGAACGGCAGCAGCGTCGAGAAGGTCGCGCGCGCGAACGCCGTCACGGGGCCGATCTCGACGAAGCTGCTCTCGCGCACGACGCTCGCCGCCCGGCGGCGCGTCTGCGGCCACGCCGCGTGCGAGTCGAGGCGGTGCGCCGGCTGGGCCAGCTGCAGCTCGAAGCGATCGCACAGGAACAGGAAGCGATCGAGAAAGCCCCGTGGCAGCTGGACGTCGTCGTCGACCACCACCAGCCAGTCGCTGTCATCCGCAGGGTGCTCGGCGAGCAGCCGGTTGAGGTTGTGGAACTTGCCGCGTCCCTCGGGGGCGCACGTGTACAGGCGCACGTCGTGGCGCGAGCCCTCGAGCTCGGCGCGGATGCGCCGCGCGAGCGTCTGGTTCTGCGGGCGCCAGACCCCCAGGGCGAGCACGCGCTGAAGCGACGGGCGGCGGCGCGCCGCGAGCGCCAGGCGCGCACGCTGGCCGCTCGCCAGCGCGAGCGCATCGCCGGCCGCGTCGAGCGTGCGCCGGCGTAGCGAGTCGACGCCGCCCACCGTCCCGCTCGTTCCCGACAGGAAGTCCTCGCCGGCGCCGGCGAGGGACGCGCCCGCCGCGTGCGTGGCGCGTGTCCCGCCCTCGCCCGCGCCTTCCCGCGACATCCCACTCGGCGACAGCGCCTCGCGCACCCGGCCCGCGCTGTGGGCGACCATCGTGACACCCGCGGGGCAGCGTCGGCGCAGCACGTGTCCCGCGCAGCCGGCGAGCGTGGCGAGCTCGCGCGCGAGCGCCGGCGCGCGCCCGTCGCGCACGTCGAAGCGCCGCGCGGCGCGGCCGCGCACATGGGCCGCCCCGGCCAGCGCCCGCAGGCGGGCGTCGTCGCCGGCGCGACGGTGGTC
>DASPVR010000186.1:0-4560 GCA_035622255.1 Solirubrobacteraceae bacterium
GTGGCGCTTGAGCGTCGACAGGAAAGGGCGAGCGGCGACGGTGGCCAACGGCCAGGTCACCCGCAGCGACGGTCACGCTCGCCCCAGCCTTCCCGCGGTTCCCGCACCGGGTACCGCAGCCTTTAGAGCAGCGCCAGCAGAGCTAGAAGCCTGCGCTCATCAGCCAACAGCTGGCGAGATCCGCCAAATCGCTGCGGACGAGCCCTCGCTCTTGTGATGCGATGGTGTGCGACGTTTGATAGCCATGTTGTCGTTCCTCCTGCCTGAGGAATGCAATCTAGGGGCGGGCAAGTGCAAACACATCAGGGCCCTGTGGCAGTCGAGGTGCGCGTTTCTACCGAAAGTGAGTCGAAGTCCTCGGCCGCGCTCAACTGGAGCGCTGGAAGGCCGTCGACCCGGTCACCTGCCACTCAAGCAAAGGGGAGAGCGTGAGCGCCACCGGCACTTTCCATTGCGGCCTCCCCGCCGCAGCCGGTTAGGCGATCGTTCCCTGCGACACCCACGCTCTCTGATGTCATCGTGGCGCAACCTGGGCCTAGCGCGCATCGCGGCAAACAGCGCGTCGCACTACGTGGTCGACCGCAGCCCTACGCCCAAGGCGGCGTGCTACCGGCGAAGGGAAGGGCCAGGCGGACCGAGCGGCCAGGCGGACCGAGCGCGGGCGTGAGCCCGAGAGCTCAGGTCGGCGCGCCAGTGTGATCGACCCGATCCAGATAGGGCGCGAGGTACCTGGACACGATCTTCGTGGGCGGAGACCAAGACGGCGTCTCTGAGACCTCAGAGCTGAAGCCGTAGCCACCGGTGATCCTCGCGGTCAGATAGAGCGGCTCATCTCCCGTGAGCAGCATCCCGTGGATCACCGGGACGAACGGTTCGGGCGACACTTCGGCGCCCGCGAGCGCGGCGATCGAATGGGCGACGACGTCAGCCTGCTGCGAAGCTACACCGCCGTGCTTGACCGCAAAGGCAGTGGCGTCTCCAGCGGCGTAGATGGGCCCCACATCGGGCACCTTGCCGAACTGGTCGATGGGGATGAACCCGTTCTCACCGAGCGGGATCCCCCGTACACCTGGGCCGAAGAGCTCCGGCAACGCCACGATGCGCTCGACGGTCAACCGGCGATTGCCGGGGTTGATCACGACGTGTCCCGACTGCGGCACCTCGGCGTAGGCCGAGCAAACGGTCTCGACCCCGGCCTTGGCCAGCAGCTCGCTGACCCGCCCGCTCACGTTGGAACCAAAGATCGTAAGCGGGGCGTCCTCGGGGGTGACGATCGTCGTCTTCAGTTCAACGCCCATGTCATATGCGCGCCCTGCCGTCATTAGCGCGAGCTCATACAGGGGCAGCGGCCACGCCATGCGCCCCGGCGCCACGAAGGCGACGCTCTTTAGATAGCCACCCTCGATGTCCTGGATCAGCCCGTGCAGCGTCTCGTCCAGGCGTCGATCGTCGATTGTGATCGCGTGCTCAAAGCGCGGCGTCGCTTGGGCGCCCATCGCAAGCACGAGCGCGTCGTAGTCGAGCCGTGCGCCTTGCTCGGTGTGCACGCAGCGCTCGTCGGGCTCGATCCACGACAGCGTGTCGACGAGGTGCAGAGTCCCCGTGTCGCGCATCAACGGCTCGAGCTCATAGCGCCGCGCCTTGCCATAGGCGAAGGGCTCACGCACGGCCAAGGGGCGATAGGCGAAATCGCTGTTAGGCGCCACGAGCGTCATCCCCACCCGCTCGCCTGCCAGGTCATGCAGTGCGAGCACCGCCTCCAACGCCGCCACGCCTGCTCCCACGACCACCACTCGGAACTTCTCGGTTGATGAAGCTTCGCTGTTCATTCCGACAGCGTACGCCTCGGTAAACCGGCGCGACACCCAAGAAAACCCGCACCCAGCCGTGGGGAACTACAGAGCAACGATGGTCTGGGCTGGGAGGTTCTGAGCGATGCTTCTGCAAAGGCTCGCTGAGACGAGCGCCTGGCGTGCGAGATTCAACGGGGCAGCGGCTTGGGTCGCGACGCGAGCGCAGCACGGGCACGCTGCAGCCTGCGAACCTGCTGCACCAGGCTGTCGTTCTCGCGGCGAAGCTGCGCGGCCTGACGTCGCGCGCCGGCAATCTGCTGGGCGAACTCGGGGAGGACGACGCCGACGTCCGCGAGGTCGGTCAACAACCGCTCGCGCTCGCGCGCAGAGCCGTCCCCGTCCGCGTCGACCTCGATCGATGCGTGCGTCTCCATCTGCACCTCCATCGCCGGAATCCTGCGGCCAATGAGGCCCGGCGCACATCCGCACGCCCCACCGAGCTATCTCGGTAATCTCTACTGAGCGATAGGCGGACGATCACCGATTGCGCGTGTGTCGGCCCCTGGCAGTGTTTCGCCCATGCCCGGTCGGACTGTCCGCGTAGCGCGCATAGTGGGGATCCCCGTCGGGATCAGCCCGTGGTGGCTTGTGATCGTCGTTCTGATCACTTGGTCGTTGGGCGCCTCCTACTTTCCCGAAGCAGTGCACGGGATCGCCCCAGCCGCCTCCTATGCCCTGGGCCTAGCGAGCGCGCTGCTGCTGTTTGCGAGCATCCTCGCGCACGAGTTCGGCCATGCCATCGTCGCGCGCCGACGAGGGATCGAGATCGAGGAGATAGACCTGTGGCTGTTGGGGGGTGTCTCGCGGATGCGCGGCGAGGCCCACGATCCCCACGACGAGTTGCGCTATGCGATCGCGGGGCCGATGGTCAGCGCGGTGATCGCGGTGTGCTTTGCGATCGCTGCGCTCACGCTGCCGGCGAGCACGCCGTCTGTCGTCATGGCGCTCGTCGAGTACCAGGCATTCGTCAACGGTCTGATCCTCGTCTTCAACCTGCTGCCCGCCTTCCCGCTGGACGGCGGGCGGGTCCTGCGCGCACTGTTGTGGCGACGAAGCGGCGAGATCGCGCGCTCGACGAAGATCGCCGCGAGCGTTGGGCGGGGCTTTGGCTACCTGATGATCTTCCTCGGCGCGCTCGCGGCGCTACAGGGCGAAGTGGGAGGCCTGTGGCTGGCGGTGATCGGCTTCTTCGTGGTCATCGCGGCCGGAGCCCAGGCGATGGGCGCCCAGATCAAGAGCACCTTCGACGGCGTTGCGGCAAGGGAGCTGATGTCGGCACCGGCTTTGAGCCTCCCGGCGTCAATGACGGCCGCGCAGGCCGAGCGCGAGTACTTTCAGCGCTACCGCTACTCCTCCTTCCCGGTGCTCGGCGCGACCGGCGCCGTGGTCGGGCTCGTCGGCGCCCCGCAGCTGCGCGGACTGTCACACAGGCACGGCCTGACGCTCGGCGATATAGCCAATAAGGACCGGGGGCTGATAGTGGGCGAAGACAAGGACGTCGTGAAGCTCTTGGAGAGCCCGGCGTTCCAGCGGTGCGGTCGCGCCGTCGTGATAGACCGCTTCGGCCAGCCCGTCGGGCTCGTCTCGATCACCGACGTACAGCGGGCCCTTCGTGAAGCCGAGATCGCAGGCCACGACGACCAGGGACACCTTCGTGCTGCGGCCTGACGATCATCCTCGCTGGATGGTGAGAGGGCGCCCGGCCGTTGGGGGCTTCGGCGCGCCTCAAGTCCCGGACTCAGCCCAAGCCCGAGATGGAAACTAGGAGATCGTGATGTTCAAGAACCTACTCGTGGGCGTGGATGGGCGCCAAGGCGGCCGAGACGCCGTTGCGCTGGCAAAGCAGCTCTCAGACGCCCAGTCCACGGTGACGCTGGCGCACGTGCACAACCGCAAGATCCGTCCTTCGCACGCAGTCACGCCCGGCATCGTCGATGAGGACCGGGAGGCCTCGAGCAAGCTGCTGGAGGATGAGCGCGCTGCCGCTGAGATCGACGCACATCTGGTCAGCGTCGAGGCGATGAGCCCGGGCGCCGGGCTTCACATGCAAGCTGAGCTGCTCGGTGCGGACCTGCTGGTCGTGGGCTCATGCAGCCGGGGCATCTTCGCGCGGGTGATGCTCGGCGACGACACCCGCGCCGCGCTCAATGGCGCCCCCTGTGCGGTAGCCGTCGCGGCGCTCGGTCACAGCGAGGAGGCCAGGCCGCTTACGACGATCGGCGTGGGCTACAACGGCACGCCGGAGAGCGAGGCCGCCCTGCATACGGCGCGCGAGCTCGCGCGGGCGACCAATGCCCGCATCTCGGCGCTCGAGGTCGTGACGCTGCCGCCATTCGCCTCTGGCTGGGGCGGCACTTCGATCGGCGAGTCGCTCAACCTGATGCTCGACGAAGCCGAACAGCGCCTCGGCGAGCTGCCCGATGTCGACGGTCATGCGGAAATAGGCCTGACCGGAGAGGAGCTCTCGCGGTTTGGCAAAGAGCTAGACCTGCTGGTGATCGGCTCGCGCGGCTACGGGCCCCTGAAGCGCCTTGTCCTGGGGACCACAGCGCAGTCGCTCCAGCGCCACGCCCAGTGCTCACTGCTCGTCTTGCCGCGGGCTGCCAGCGAGGAGCCGGGCAAAGGATCAGCCCACCTGGCGGGGGCCGTCGAGCCAGTGGCGGCCAAGTAGTGGCGACATGACCGATGCCATGCAAGTCGATAGCGT
>DASPVR010000187.1:0-15746 GCA_035622255.1 Solirubrobacteraceae bacterium
GTCGCGACGCTGCGTCATCGGACTGAGGCTACCCCAGCGCCGACGGAGGCAGCGCTTCCGACGGCCTAGCGCCCAAAGATCATCAGCTCGCAAGCGGGCCGCCTAGTGCGGCCCGCTTTGCGTTGTGGCCAACCAGCGGGAGGTTCACTGGTTGAAGCGCCTGCGCAGGCCGGCGATTTGACAGCAATGGGCAGCAGCACCACCGCCTGGAGCGCTGCCGTCGAAGTCGCGGCAACACGCACCAAGCCCAATAGAATCAGGCCCCCAGGGCGCGTAGCTCAGTGGGAGAGCGCTCGCTTCACACGCGAGAGGTCGCAGGTTCGAAACCCGCCGCGCCCACTACCTTTTGGATCGCTTACCGAGCTGGATGGCAGCGATTTGGCAGCACAAACCCACCTGAGTGTCTCGCTGGTTCTCGATCCGGGTAGCGTTGGGCCCTCGCCAGCAGAGGACGGATAGGATCGCGCCGTGTCGGCACCGAGCGTCCCCGCCCCAATCCGTGTCTCTGACATCTACGTGACATCCGGCTTCCCGGAGTACACGTTCGTGCCCCCCGGCGTCTACTCCAGGCTCGTCAACGCACTGGGGCAGCGGACCGGTGGCGTTGTTGTTGAGGGCCCCTCGGGGATCGGGAAGACGGTGGCCGTTACGCGCGCGGTAAGCGAGCTCGGCGACGCGCTGGGTCGGGTCACCACCCTCTCGTCGCGCAACGCCAACGACGTCAGCGAGGTCCGGCACGTCGCGGCTGATAAGCCCGGTGGCACGTGGATCGTCGAGGACTTCCACCACCTACCGGAGCCGGACCGCGCTGCGCTCGCCGACGCGATCAAGTATCTCGCTGATCAAAGTGAGCCCAGCTGCAAACTCGTGTTGATCGGGATCAACAACGCTGGCCAAAGCCTACTCGTCGGCTCGTCGGACTTGCTGACCCGGATCACGGTGGTCGAGTTCGAGCGAAACCCCGATGAGAGAGTCGAGGAGCTGGTCAGCCTCGGAGAGCAGTGGCTGAACGTCCGTATCCCCAACCACGATCTAGTCCTCACCGAGGCCCGGGGCAGCTTCTTGCTCGCCCAACTCATCTGCCGTGCCGCGTGCGATGCCGCCGATCTCACTGTCGAGCACTCCGGCCGCGAGCCCTTGCCGTTGAACATCGACCTTCAGGCTGTTATCGGCGACGTCCTGGACGATCTCGGGCGCCAGTTCGAGGACGTGTGCCGGAAGTTCGCACGCGGAAAGAAGCCTAAGCGGGCAGGCCGCGCACCGTACCTGCAGTGTCTTCGATGGCTGGCCGAAGGTAACGAGTGGTCGATCCAGCTTGAGCGCGCCGCAGAGCTGAACCCGCGCTACAAGGGGAGCGTCACCCAGATTCTCAAGAAGAGTTTCCTCGCTCAGCACATCAACGATGACCCGGAGATTGCGAAGCTGATCCACCTCTCCGATGAGAACTATCTGTCGGTCGAGGACCCACGGTTCGTATTCTTCCTTCGACACGTCGACTGGGCCAAGTACCGCGAGCAGATTGGGTTCGGACCGGAGTCGCAACACAACTACGACTTTGCACTGTCGTTCGCTGGCCCGCAGCGAGAGCTCGCGCGACTGCTCTACGAATCACTAACGGAGAGTGGGTTCAGTGTCTTCTTCGATGAGGGCGAGAGAGACCAGATGCTTGGCGAGGACCTCCGCGCCTATCTAGCGCCTATCTACGCGTCGGGTGCAGAGTTCGTGCTGGTTGTGCTCGGCCCCGAGTATCCAAAGCGCTACTGGACCGCGTTTGAGGAGGACCAGTACAGTGGTCGCATCGCCGACGGAAGCGTGATCCCGATCTGGACGCCGGATGCAGCGCCCACGTTTGCGTCCGAGCTGACAGATAAGGGCGCACTCGTCTTTTCGTCGATGCCTCCCACCCCCGCGGAGCTAGCGAAAGCGGTCGACGACCTCGGGGCCGCGCTCGAGAAGCGAGTGGCCAAGACGACGAGTTCGTAGACCGCGAGCCGACGGCTCTGGTGCGCGAGACGATTACTCGTGGGCTTCGCGGGACGAAGCAATCGCTAGGCTCGGCGGCGTGTCTTCGACCACGACACTCAGCATCGCGGCACTTGCCGTCGCGGCGGTGAGCGGCGGAAGTTCGGTCTACGCGGTGGTAATAAGCCGGCGTGCGCTTGGATGGGAACAGCAACGCGACCGAGAACGGTCGGAGCCTAACGTGACAATCGGATTTGGTCACGCGACGCAGCTTACGCACCCAGTGTCGGTTGCGAACCTTCCGCCGCCTCAGCTTTACTACCAGCTCACGATCAACGTGAGCAACGTAGGCCAGACAACCGAGTTCGTCAAGACGCTCTGGGTCGAGCCCACCGCTGGTGGTCAAGGCCGAGACTACTCGCCACCGGCGGACGTCGAGATAAAGCCTCACTCACGGTGGCCCGTGACGATCGACGCCGCCGATATCCCTGATCCTGACGACGGATTTGTAGCGATTGCCCACCTCGCTAACGGCCAACGGGTTACTTCCCCCGTCGAACACCTCCTCGACTGGCTCACGGAGCAGGTTGAGAAGAACAATCGAGCCACTGAGCACTGAGGGGGGGTGCTTTTGTCTGCAAGGCAAAGCGCTACACCCGTACAACCCCACGCGAAACTTTTTTGGATTTTGGGTCCGTTTTGCGCAACTTTACGGTTGCGCAAGGCCAAAGGCGCGCCTAGGGCCAACCAAAGTGACCCCGGCTCGGCCTCGATCCTGACTCAGACGGTCAGATCTGGCCGTCCTGAGGCCGAAACGGGCGTCAATCAAGGCCACGCGCTCGGCTACACTTACACCTAGACACGAAACAAGCGAGCCTCCAGCCGCACGACACGCGGGGGATCAGGGGCAAGCGACTCCGGTCAACAACAGGAGTCGGTAGCACGGAATACCGGTCAGTCGAGCGCCAGAGTTTCTACGCGCGGCCGGATCTACGAACCGCCCGCATCGGTGGGCGGACGATCTGTTTGGAGGTTTCGTGTCTGTACATCTGTCCGAGCTGCGCAGCCAGCGCAAGCGCGCTGGCCGGTCGCGGCACCGGCTCGCCGATGCGGCGGACTGTTCACTGAGCGTCATCGAGCAGTCCGACCGAGGCGCTCGCGTGTCGTCGACGATGGCCTCAAAGCTGGCGAAGGCCCTAAGCCTCGACGTTGACGAGATCAGCACCGAGGTGCAGGCGTGAGTACCGACTACGTCCGCATCAGGGTCAGCGACGCCGACTGGTCGTGGGCCAAAGACGAGGCACTGCGCCGACGCTGGCAGCCCGATCGGCCCGACCTCCGCCCGCGACACACGCCGCCCGGGGCCAAGGAGGAGGTCCTTGTCGGCGAGCGCGTCCTGGAGCGGTGGCTCGCCGAGCAGGGTGTCCGGGCCGACCGACGCATCGTGCGCCGTGTCACCGACTACGGCGACTTGCTCGTCCCGCCCGACTACCGGCCCCACGACAGACACGTGTCGATGATCCGCGCCGCGAAGCGGCCAGGCCACGAGACGATCTGGGGGATCACTGGCTGGATCTGGGGGCGTGAAGCTGCGGAGCGAGGCGCCCTGGACGAAACGCTCCCGCGTCCAGCCTACGTGGTCCCGCCGCCAGCGCAGCGCACGCCTGCTGAGCTGCTTGCGGACCTCCGAGGTGCGCGATGATGCCTCTGCGGGCACTGGACCTCACGCTCTGCGATCAACCTCCGCGACCTCCCGACTGGATCGTGGAGGGGCTGCTGGAGCGTGGCGGCGTGTGCATCTTGTCTGGCGACACGGGCGCGAGCAAGTCGCTGGTTGCGCTGTCGATCTGTGTGGCCGTGATCCGCGGCGTCCCTTGGCTGGGGCGGGCCGTCAAGGCCGGCGGGGTGATCGTCTGCGACGCCGAGATGGTAGAGCGGGTCGCGGTTGAACGCTTGCGCGGGTTCGGTGTTCGCGGCTCGGATGGCAACCGCTTCGCCTACCTATCCCGACAGGCGATCGACCTGCAGGATCCACAGGCAGTGGCGGCGCTACGCGATCTCTCTCGGGCGCGCCAAGCTCGTGTGCTGGTACTCGACGCGCTGATGGGACACGCCCCGGGAGTCGACGTGAACGACAACAGCTCGGCCGTCGCGCTCTACGCGGAGGTGTTGCGACCGCTCGCAGCGGAGCTCCAGCTCGCTGTGCTGCTTGTGCATCACGAGAGCAAGGCAAAGGCTGGCTTGCGTGACAGCTCGCAGGCAACGATGGGCGCTCGCCAGTGGGTCGCACAGGCAGACGTACAGGTCACGCTCGAACGCGCTGGCAGGCGCAACAGCTCGCGGGCCGAGCTGTCAGATGGGAGCACCCTGACCACCTACCGCGTTCGGCTGCGGCTCCCGAAGCGGCGTGACGCTCCCGATGGGGGGGAGTTCGAGCCGCTGGCTGTCACCAGCCGTCACGAGCCCGATCGCGCACTCGACTGGATCAAGGTGGAACGTGACCAAACGCCCACGGCTGAGCCCGCGGCGCGCGACCACGATCAGGCGCGCGCCGAACAGCTCGGGCGGTTCGTCAAAGCGAAAGGCCGAGCCACCACGGCCGAGATGGCGGCCGAGCTGGAGATGCAGCCTAGCTGGGGTACGTTCAAGGCGGCTCGGGATCGTGCCTTGGCGATGAATCTGTTCGAACGCGTCGAGCGAGGCGTCTACCGATGAAAGTCCAGGGGCCAAGGTCCTATAGGGCGACGGGCCTTAGCCCGTCGCCATCTTTTATAGGGACCGACCGGACCAGCCGACTGCTGACGCGGCCCGTCCGGTCTGCAACCCCCTCACGGCTGAAGGTGCGACCGTGAGCGAGCCTGCAGCACTCAGAATCCTCCTCGACGACGAGACCGTCGAACGGCTCGCCGCCGGCATCGCCCAGCGGCTCGGCCTGCCAGCGAGCAGCATCTCGATCACCGACTCAGATCGCTGGCTGAGTAGCCGCGAGGCTGCGGGTCACCTGGGGATCACGCTGGCGGCGCTGCACCGACTGACGGCCGCTCGACGCGTCCCGTTCGCGCAGGATGCGCCCGGCTGTCGCTGCTGGTTTCGGCGATCGGAGCTGGACGCGTGGCGTCGACAAGGTGCGCGTAACGCTCGCTGACGCTGCCACGATGCTGCCAACCTCTCAGAACTTCCCTTGTCTTGTGGGGATTCTGGGTGGCCGGTTGCGTTTGTAGTGAGAGGTCGTGTATCCTCGGGCCACACTACAAAACGGGCCGGCGCGGCTGCAACCGCCCGGCCCACGGCACCGAAGGAGTAGCTCCGATGCAGACCAAGAGTAGTCACCGTGAACGTGTGAAGCCGGGGATCTGGAGGCGCCACGGCGCTGACGGCAGACCGCGTTACGAGATCACGTACAGGGACTCTGACGGCGCGCAGCGCCGAGAGGTCGTCGAGGGTGGAATCCGGGCGGCTGAGGCCGCGCTCGGCGACCGCAAGGCTCGGATGGGTCGTGGTGAGCGTGTCGCTCCGAATCATCGCTTGACGTTCGGCGAGGCAGCGGCCAGGTGGATGGACGCGCAGGGACCGAACCTACGACCGGCGACGCGTGCCGCCTACGAATCGTCGCTCCAGATTCACCTACTGCCCGCCTGGGGAAACCTGCGACTCGATCGGATCGACGTTGCGATCGTGGCCTCTCTCGTGGAGCGGATGCAGACCGCTGAGTACCGACAGGAGATCCTCGACCGGAGCGCACGCCGGCGCGCAGAGCGGACCGGGCGCAAGGTCAAGGCGCCGAAGGCGACCACCGGCTACCGACCCTGGACGATCCGGGGCGTGCTGACGCCGGCCGGGCGCGCGTTTGACTTCGCTCGCCGTCGTCTGAGCTGGGCGGGATCGAATCCTGTCCGCGAGCTGGAGCGCAACGAGCGGCCGACCCACGATCCGCGCGAGCGTCGCATCCTCACCCGTGACGAGCTGGCTCGCCTCATCGCCTCGGCGGAGCCGCCTTACCGCGAGATCATCGCGACCGCCGCGAGCCTCGGTACTCGCCTGGGTGAGACTCTCGGGCTCACCTGGGCCGACGTGGACCTAGGCGCACGCGTAGTGCACGTACGCGCACAGATCGATCGCCACGGACAGCGCGTCCCGCTCAAGACCAAGCGCAGCCGGCGCGTCATCGAGGCACCGGACGCGCTCGTGTCGCTGCTTCGCGGCCATCGCGCTGCGAGCGCGCACAAGTCGCCGGAGTCGCTCGTGTTCGCCTCTCGCACAGGTGGACCGCTGGAGCACCGCAACGTGGCTCAGCGGGGGCTCGCGCGAGCGGTGAAGCGAGCGAAGCTGGATGCCAGCAAGCGGCCGCCGACGTTCCACGAGTTGCGCCACGCACACGCGAGCGCGTGGATCGCGTCCGGTGGCGATCTCGTCGAGCTGTCGGCGAGGCTCGGCCACCGCGACCCTGCGATCACCGCGAGCGTCTACAGCCACGAGTTCGAGGCGGCCGCGCGCAGCGATTCTCGGCGCGCGCGTCTTGACGCGATCTACGCCGTGAGCGTTGCCCCACCGACGAGCTCCGCCGACGAAAACGAGGCACCATCGTCGCGGGCTACAGGGCCGGATAGGGTGGTCGATTTGCGCGAGCGACGCGATCGGGTCGCGTAGTCGTCGAGCATCGAAGGACCCGTCACGTTACCCGACGAACGTGGCCGCCTGCAAACAGGCGCACCAACGCAATCGCAACGTGTACCGCCGCGTCGGCCTGCTCTTGAGACACGTTCAGAGGTACCGACTCATCGCGGGTCCCGTGCCGATCAAACTGCGACTGCCAGATCATCGCCGCCATCTCCGTTACCTGCCGGGGTGTTGCCTCAACGAGATCGACCGTCCACTTCTCGGGCTTATCGCGCAGGGCCTGGATGATCTTGCCGAGAGTGGCAAGCGTGTCGTCGGGGGTGACGACGGGAGCCGCTGCGACCTCGACCGCTCGGATACCCTCGCGGTAAGCGGCCGACGGGTCGGGGTTGCGGCCCATCAGCTTGCTCCAAGCGGTCATCAGATGCGCGTGCGCCCTCGCACTCGCAGGGCGGATCTCCTCGATCGCTTCGGCCACCGGACCAATCGCGCGTTGCACCAGCTCGTACCCGCGTGGCGGCTCTGCGGGACGCACCTCCCACGCTGACCCTGCGCTTGTAAGAACCGCGTTCAGGTCAGACGCGCAGTCGGGCAAGTGCACTTTGGCCAGAAGAAAGTCGAGGAAATCCAGGCCGAACGTGTCGTTCTCTTTCACAAACGCCAGCATCGATTCGCGCGCGGAATACGGACCCTCTTTCCAGCTGAAGGAGACACGGAGCGACGTCTCGGCCTCCAACAGCAGGGTTTCGCTCGGGATGCTCCCGTGGCCGCGAGGTTCGTAGATCAGTGCGTCGATCCATCGTGCAACGGATCGGAACATCCAGCGCGGGACACCGTCGTGAGGCCCGTCGAACTCGGGGCTCGGGTTGTTGCGCTGTGAGAGCGGGCGAAAGGCCATCCGCGAAGGATAGGAAGTCGAGACGCGGGCGTCTGCGGGGCCGCGCCGTGGCAGCATCCGTGGCAGCACCAGAGGTCAGAGAGGGTCAACAGACGGCAACCGGCGTAATTCCCGAAGTGGTAGATTTGCAGGCAAGACGCGGTCGAGCGCAGCAGACGTCGGCAGGCTCAGGCGACTTCACACGCGAGAGGTCGCAGGTTCGAAACCCGCCGCGCCCATGTTTCGCGAATGCGCTGGACTACGAAGAGAGCCTGCCCGCTGATCACCGCCGCGGCCGTGATCGCGGTCGCGGGCCTGATGTGCGCAGCCGGCGCGGCTCAAGCCCGAAGCGCAGAGCCCTCGGGCTCGTCACGCTTTTCGATCCCTGCATCGGCCCGTCAGCTGATCGTCGTCTCGAGCCCGACATATGACCCGCCCGATTACCTCGCGAGCTTCCGCAGCTTCCAAAGGGCCACCGCCTCCTCGCCGTGGCAGCCCGTGTTCGGGGTCTGGCAGGCCGAGATCGGCTCGGGGGAGCTGCGCGACATCCGTCGCGAGGGCGACCACGCGACCCCCACCGGCGTGTACTCATTCGGCGCCACCATGTACGGCAACGAACCGAATCCCGGCGGCCTGCATGAGCCCTATCACCGTCTCGTCTGCGGCGACTGGTGGGACGAGGACCCATACAGCACCGAGTACAACCGGTTCGTGCACGTGCCTTGCGGGTCGACACCGCCCTTTGCGGCCTGGTCGGAGGCACTGTGGACCGAGACGACGGCCTATCCGTACTTCGCGGTGATCGACTACAACGAGCACCCCACCACCTCAGGCCCGGAAGCGCCAGGCTCTGGGATCTTCCTGCACGCCTGGATGGGCGGCCCGACCGAGGGATGCGTGGCGCTGCACATCCCTGATCTCCTGCGCATGCTGCGATGGCTAGAGCCTGCCGATCACCCAGCAATCGAGATTGGCACCGATGTCGAGGTCGGCCACATACCGCCGGCGCCGGCGTAGCCGCGATGGGGTGTGGCTCTCACTCGGCGGGCAGGTAGCGCCGTGCGGTGACGTACTCGTCGCCCCGCGCGGCCAGAGGAATGATGCGCACGGCGCCGGCCGAGTTCGGCGACTCGATGATCTGCCCGCCGCCGGCATACATGGCGACGTGCGTGATCGCGCGCGAGGGCGGTTCGGTGGCGAAGAAGACCAGGTCGCCCGGCTGCAGCGCTCGCCGGGCCACGGGGCGGCCCGCCCGAGCCTGCAGCGCAGCGGTGCGCGGCAGCTGAATGCCGAACGCGTCATAGACGGTGTAGGTCAGACCCGAGCAGTCGAAACCGAAGGCCGACGTGCCCGCCCAGAGGTAGCGCACGCCCAG
This sequence comes from Solirubrobacteraceae bacterium, assembly GCA_035622255.1. Classification (GTDB taxonomy): domain Bacteria; phylum Actinomycetota; class Thermoleophilia; order Solirubrobacterales; family Solirubrobacteraceae; genus Palsa-744. The sequence continues at coordinate 8,832 of DASPVR010000187.1, forward strand.
GAACCGCTCGGCGGCGCCCACGAGCTGCTGGCCGCTTGGCGTGGGTGGCGCTGCGCCCAGCGCCAAAACGGCGATGGCCGAGCTGGCGATCAGCGCGGGGGTCCCGGTCGGTGTCTGCACGACGGTCCAGGCTCCGCTCTGCCCCAGCACCGCCAGCCTGGTATTGAAGCTGAGAAGTAGCAGGCGAGCGCCGGCTGTTCCTGTCGCAGTGCGCTGACGCAACCAGGTCGTGGGCTGGGTGACGACGGCGACCAATGTCGTGCTCGGAGAGGTCGAGATCGGATTCGAGGAAGATGGGTCCGGAGCCGATATGGATGGGCTCGAGGTCGATGCGGGCGTCGTCGGGGCAGCGGAGGCCGGGGGGGTGACGAGCTGGCGCGCGGGCAGCCAACCGGGGTAGCTCAGGCGGTTGGGCGTCGGCTGGCCGGTGAGCGAGACCTCGTCCCAGGCGCCCCGCCGGGATCGCACCAGCACCTGTTGCCCGTAAAGGGCCTGGGTGACCAGCCGGCCCACCAGCCAGCGTCGCTGTTCGGTGTCCATCGAGCTCAGCCAAGCGCTCAACCGGACAGGGTTGGTGAGCGAAGGGGTGTCGAGCGGTCGCGTTCGCGCCGGTTGCATCCACAGGGTTGCCACGGCAACGTCCACGAGCTCGAGCGGCTGGCCGACCGCCGACGCGGCGGTGACGGCGCTCGATACGCGCGCCGCGCGCGCCGACCCTCCGGCATCCGCTCGCGAATAACAGATCCCCGCCAGCAGGGCGAGACCGAGAGCGATGCTCGCCGGCGCGAGGCCGCGGCGATCGCCAGCACGATCCCCACCGATAGCCCTCACGGGCTCACCCTGGGCCTCACGGGCTCACCTTGGAGTACACCGCGGTCCACGCGAAGAGGCTCGTGGTAGCGGCCATCGTGCGGAACATGTTGGGGTGGGTTTCGGGGTCCACGATCGTGCCGCCCCACCAGCTCGACAGCCACAGTCCCTGCCCGTCGCTGGCGTTTTCGGCTGCGGCGGCCGCGTTCACCTGGGCTAGCTGTATCCAGTAGCGCTGGCCCGCCTGCTGTCCGTAAGCCATCATCCACTGCATGAAGATGGCGTCGTACTCGGGGCCGTAGTTGTACTTGTAGCCGTAGGCGTCGACGTCTTCCTCGGCCATCGTCGCCGCCACCCGTCCCGCCTGCACGCAGTAGCTCTCCCCCTGCCCGTCGCGACAAAGCAGATACTGCGCGTAGACCAGCGGCGCCTGGACATAGTCGTTCACCGATTCCGGTTCGTTGGGCTTCTCGAGATAGAGCTGGCGTTCGTCGTGGTTGTCGTTGGCGTTTGCCCAGTCCACGTAGGTCTTCACGTCTTGCAGCTGCCAGGCTTCGTGGTCTGCGTCGTAGAGCAGGATGCCCAGGAGGCTGTCGGAGGCCAAGGCGGGTCCCGAGTGGTAGGGGTGGCTGGTGTTCCACCACATCCCGCCGCCGTTCTGATCCCAGCCGCCGGCGGCGATGAAGCGAAAAGCACGCTGGGCGTCGGACAGCCAGCGGCGCTCCCTCGTCGCCAGATACGCGTTGTAGAAGGCGAGCCCCTCCCAGCCGTTGTCGTCGAAGAACGCTTGAACACCTGCATCGCGGTCCCCCGGATAGGGGGCGTAGCCGCCGAGCGCTCTGTCCCAATAGCGCTCGTTGGCGCGCGCGAAGCGTTCCACCAGTGCCCGGTGCGCTCGTGACGGAAAGCCGATGTCGAGCGCGTCGATCACCTCGAACATCGGCACCTCGCCCCACAGGCTCACCAGCGGGTACGGCCCGTGGCTGCAGTCGAGGTATTCGCAATACCAGCTGCGATCGCGCCAGCGCGTGGCCTGGCCCAGCCCCTTTTCCGCGAGCTGGCGGTAGTCGAGCTGGCGCGGCGCGGGAAGTTCCAAGCTCGGTCGCTGCCAGGGCGTTAGCGGCTGGAAACCCCCGACTCCCGCCGTGCCCCCACGCCCGCTCCCGGCTCTTGCTGCGAGCGCTGCGCCGGCCACGATCAGCGCGACGAACAGGAACCTCGCGATCGAAACCCGGGGCCTGCTCACGATCGTCCCAAGCGTATGGGCTGCGCAACCCCCCAAGCGCAGCAGCGGCCCGCTCGAAGCCCGATCTGACGGTGAGAATCCCATAGCCACATTCTTGCGTTCCTCGTACAAGCCAAACCGTAGCTTCACGATCATCGAACCCGTACGAGCACCGCCTTTCCCAGCGCGACGACGCCTCCGAGCCGAATCGACTCTTTCTTGAACGACCCGATGGCGGTGACAGCGCGGCAGACCTGACATCGAGGTTTCGCGCGACCCCAGGGGGGAGCGGCGCGGGGTCAGCGTCCACGGTTGAGCCCGGGAACGAACGCAGCGGGCGCGATCGTGCAGGGGTTGGCTTTCGGGCTCCCGTTTCCCTTCAATTCCGCGAGATGAGCCCTCGTTCTCATCGCCTGCGTGCGCAGCTGTGGCTCGACGGCCTCGGCGAGTGGAGCTGGCCGGGAAGGGCTACGGAGCCGCTGGAGCTACTTCCCCCGTCGTGGGTGCCCGCCTCCCCGCTGCGGCTCGAGCCCGCGTTCACAGCGGTCGGCGGTGGCACGGGCTCGGCCGGGACGCTGTCCTCGCCCTGGACGCTCGGTCTTCGCCGCGGGGCGCTCGTGGGCGTGCTCACGCTCGCCTGCGGGGCAGCCGCGCTCGGCGGGCCGCAAACGGTCGAGCACCTCGAGCGCCTCGCCAGCCTGGCGCCCAACGCGCCAGCACCGGCGACGCCCGCACCTGAGCGCGCCCCGACCGCGCCGCCAGATGTGCCAGCGCCTCTGCCTGCGCTTGCGCCCGTCAGCAGCGACCGCGCGGGCAGCTCGATCGCGCTCGTCCGCTTCGACTCCGGCTCGCTTCCCGGCAAGGGCGCGTTCTTCGTCTACCTGCCGCCCGGCTACCAGAGCGGCGCGCGGCGCTATCCGGTGCTGTACCTGCTGCACGGTCGCGACGGGCACGCCAACGCGTTCCTCGAAATCGGCATCCAGAGCACCCTCGACCGCCTGATCGACAGGCGCGCGATCCCGCCGATGATCGCCGTCATGATCCAGGACCGCTCGACGCTCAACAACTGGCGCGACATCGGCACACACCACGACGCGACATACGTGGTCGAAGTCCAGGAACTCGTCGACCGTCTGCTCAGGACGATCCCCGCACGCGACGCGCGTGCGATCGCCGGCGACTCGATGGGCGGCTTCGGCGCGGTGAACGTCGCGCTCGCCAACCCCACACGCTTCTCCGTCGTGGAGAGCTGGCTCGGCTTCTTCAACAACCTCAATGGTGAGCTGCACGCAGACCAGCCGATAATCGCGCGCCTCGGCCTTCACGCGTTCCTCTACGGCGCCGCCGAAGACCCCGTCGCCGTGCCGGCCGAGGACCCGGAATTCGCGGTCGAGCTGCGCGCGGCAGGCGCACAGGCGCAAAGCGCTATCTACCCCGGCGGCCACAGCCTCGAAAAAGTGGGGGAACATCTGGAAACCGGCCTGCTGTTCGCGGGGCGATCGCTCGAGGACGCCCAACTGCGCGCCGCCGCCGAAGCCGCCGCCGGCATGCCCCCCGGAGTGAGCGCCAGCCGCACCGCAGCCCGGTCCGGGGCATAACGCGCAAAGGCAGCTCGCATCAGTGTGGTGGACGCCCGCGTCGCGCGACGTGCTCGAGGAGACGTGGCGCCGGGCGATGGCGCCGTGGTCAGGTCAGACCGGCCCGTGGGAGCCTCGACCGCGGCGGCGGCGGCGAACCGGGGGGTCAAGCGGCTACTGCCTCCTCACCCACGCGCTCACGGTCTCGATGCCCCACGGCCCGTTAAAACGGACGCGCGCGGCGAGCTTCATGCGCCGGGGATGGGGTTTGCCGTCGGCCACGTACACCGTCCACTGCACTGGGCGGTCGTACTGCTCGTAGTAGGAGCCGAGCCGCGGATAGGAGCCATTGGCCAGCACGCGGTCGCCGTGGCGCACGAGCAGGAAGCGAATAGCTGGCTCCATCGGCTGAGTTCCCAGATCGAGCGGGCCAAGGTGGTAGGCGATCGTCTGATGCGGCGGGATCATGCGCTCGATGCCAGCAGCCATCTTGGCGACCGAGCGGTACTCGTATTCGTGCGAGTCCGGCCGGGCTGACGCAGCTACGGCGTTGCCGACCGCGGCTATCCCGGCCACCGCCGCCAGCGAGACCCCCGCGACGCACGCGAGCCGCAGCGGCGCCGATAGTAGCGCGACCCGCGCGCGCTGGTCATGTGCGAGCAGGCGCAGCGCTGGCCGAGTCAGTCCTGCCAGAGCCAGCCACAGGGCCCATGCGAGCACAAGCCAGACCCACATCCCGAGCTCCGAGCCCCACCACATCGTGTAGCCGAGCGTTTCCGCGAGCAGCCGCGTGGACGGGTTCGATGCCGCCTCCAGTCCGATCGCCGCACACAGTCCGAGGGCGATCAGCGCAGCGGCCGTCAGGTCCCAGCGCCGCCGAAGCGCGCCGACCACGCCGACGAGCACGAGCGCACCGAGGATCGCAAGCGCGGTGTTCACGGCGGTGTGACTGGGTATGGCGAGCACGTCGTACTTGCGCTGCCACTCCGATGCAGGCACATACAGCCACCACGGGCGCACGCCGATCGAGCGCACGATCGCGTGCCAGCCGACGCTCGCGCCGAGAGTCGCGCCATGGTGCTCGGCGGTGCGGACGATCATCGTCAGGTTGCCTGGGTTGTTCTCGATCTGGTCGATCGCAGGCGGGGTCCAGCACGCGGCGGTGAGCACGAGCGCGAGCAGCGCCCACGGCCAGACGCGCGGCCGGCGCTGTTGTGAGGCGGTGGGCGCAGCAGCCGAGGCAGAGGCGGCGATCGCAGCCGGCGCGGAGAGGGCCGCGGGGGCGGCGGCAGTGCGCCGTGGTCGCCGTATCCGCAGCCGCCCCAGCGGCCTCACGAGCAGCCCGCCGAGGCCGACTGCTAGCAGCAGCGCGGTGGGTGCGGCGTACATCAGGTGCGTCTGGATCACGTAGCTCGCGTCCAACGCGACAGCCGGCAGCAGGCGGTATTCGCCACACGCCAGCGACCAGCAGAGAAAGATCAGCAGCAGGAACGGGAATAGGCCGGCGGCGGGATTCCAAATGTCGTGCATCGCCTCGGTCGGCAGCGACTGGCACATCAGGGCGATGGCTAGCGCCGCCGCAAACATGAGCACTAGGCCGCCGCGACGGCCGGCGAGTGCGACGCAGCCGACGATCGCGAGCGTGTTGATCGCCCCCATCGTCACGGCGAGGCTCGCCACGCTGCCGAAGTGGGCCGGCAGCGCTAGTAGCCAGTAGAGCATTGGCCCGGGGCTGTGCATGACCTGGCCGCGGATCACCAATCCCGCCTCGGAGTACTGGCCGACGAGCGGGGTGTGCGAGGTGAGCACGTCCAAACCGCGCGTGGCGATGATCCCGTCGTCCCCGGCCGGCACCCATCCTGCGTGCACCGCTTTGATGGTCGAGTTGATCACGGGGATCGCGGCGCCGACGCCAGCCAGCACATATGGAACGCGCGAGCGCACCGTGCCGGCGAGCGGCCGTGCCAGCCGGCGAGGGCGCGGCCCGGGCAGGCGTAGGCGGCCGGCACGCGGCGGCGGGGCGGCCGCGGCGCCGGACCTACGAGCGCTGGCGGAACCGCCGACAGCCCGTCTCCGTGGCGTCCGCGTCGCTGTGGAGCCAGTCGCGACTGTGGCGCGGTTCGCCGCGTCGGCGTCGGCGTCGCCGAAAGAGCGTGCCGCATCCGTGTGAGCCGGTCGATCGCTTGGGCGCTCGGCGCGACGTCGCATGCCTCAGAAATGATCTTGCATGTGGCGCGTTCGTGCTTTTTGCGCCTGGTGCGCTACGACTCGGCGAGACGCTCGAGCAGCGGCACGGCGCGCGCGAGCGCCGCCTGCTCGTCCTCGGACAAGCCCTCGGCGATCGCCCCGATCAGCCAGCCCTCGCGGTGGCCGCGTTCGGCCTTCAGCACGTCGCGTCCCCTGGCAGTGAGCTCGAGCAGCGCGCGGCGCCCGTCGGCCGGGTCGGGACGGCGGCTGATCAGCCCATCGGCTTCCAGCTCGCACACAGTCTGGGCCATCGATTGGGGACGGACCCGTTCGCTCGCGGCGAGATCGCTCGTGCTGCGCGCGCCTTCGCGGTCGAGGCGACCGAGCACGGCCCCCTGGGCGAGCGAGAAGCGGTGCTCGGCGCGCAGCCGGCGCATCAGCTGGCCGAGCACCACGCGCAGCTCGCTGGCGACCGATGAGACGTCGACGGACGTGGCCAATGCGCCACGGACTATAGCTAAGAGCGCAGGCAAACTGTGCAGTTTGCCTGTATGATCGGGGCAGTGAGGAAGCGACGGCCCATCGATCCGAGGCCTGCGGGTAGATGAGCGAGATCGCCGGCGCGAGCACACATTCCGACCGCTACCGCTGGATCGCGCTGTCGAACGTCACGCTCGGCGTGCTGCTTGCGACGCTCGACGCCTCGATCACGCTGATCGCGATGCCCGCCATATTCCGCGGCATCAAGCTCGATCCGCTCGTGCCGGCCAACAGCTTCTACCTGCTGTGGATGACCCTCGGCTTCCTTGTCGTCACGAGCGTGCTGATCGTGAGCTTCGGACGCCTGGGCGACATGTTCGGACGCGTGCGCATGTACAACCTCGGCTTCGTCGTCTACACGCTCGCCTCGCTGGCGCTCACGGTCGACTGGATGACGGGCCCGTCGGGCGCGCTGTATCTGATCCTGTGGCGCATCGTGCAGGGCGTGGGCGCCGCCTTCCTGCTCGCCAACGCCGCCGCGATCATCACCGACGCCTTCCCGGCCAACCAGCGGGGCATGGCGCTCGGCATAAACAACATCGTCGGCGTCAGCGGCATGTTCATTGGGCTGGTGCT
>DASPVR010000188.1:0-18333 GCA_035622255.1 Solirubrobacteraceae bacterium
TGAAGACCATCTCTGTGGCGTCGCTGCGGCGCGGTCCGAGCTTGAGGATGCGCGTGTAGCCACCGGCACGATCGGCGTAGCGCGGCGCGACGTCGGCGAACAGCTTGTGCACCGCGAACTTGTCCTGCGAGAGCGTCGACAGGGCCTGGCGCCGCGCGTGCAGGTCGCCGCGCTTGCCCAGCGTGATCAGCCGCTCGATCTCGGGCCTGACCGCCCTCGCCTTGGCCGCTGTCGTCCTGACCCGCTCGTGCTCGATGATCTCCTTCGACAGGTTCATCAGCAGCGCCTTGCGGTGCGCGGAGTCACGGCTGAGCTTGTTCCTCGTCTTCTGGTGGCGCATGGTCGTGGGATTCTAGCCGCGAGCGCTACTTACTAGCGCATTGGCATGGCCAGGCGGGCCGCTGGTCAAATGAGGCAAGGACGCAGGGAGCGTGGCGTGCCTGGCACGCGAGTAACCGAGGACGCCGCCTAGCGCAGGCCAGCGGCCCGCCTAGTCCTGACGCAGGGAGAGGCCGCGCGAGTGCAGCGTTTCGATCACCTCGTCGATCGACTTCTTGCCGAAGTTGGGGATCGCGTTGAGCTCGGCCTCGGACTTGGAGATCAGGTCGCCGACCGTCTGGATGCCCGCGCGCTTGAGGCAGTTGTAGGAGCGCACGCCGAGCTCGAGCTCCTCGATCAGGATGCTCCACTCCTCGCCCTGCAGCGCGGGCGGCGTACCGCCCGGAACCGCCAGGCCGTGACCGTCCAGCTGGCCACCGGGGCTGGCGCGCAGCTCCTGGATCCGATCGGCGTCGGTGAAGATCGCAAGCTGGGAGATCAGCAGCTCGGCCGCCTCGCGCAGCGCCGCCTGCGAGTCGATGGACCCGTCGGTCTCAACGTCGAGCGTGAGCTTGTCGAAGTCGGTCTTCTGCCCCACGCGTGCCTGCTCGACGGCGTAGGCGACGCGCCGCACGGGCGAGAAGATCGAGTCGATCGGGATAACGCCAATCGGCTGGTCGGCGGACTTGTTCTCCTCGGCCGGTCGATAGCCGCGCCCGCGGCCGATCGTCATGTACAGCTCGAGCTTGGTTTTCTTCTCCAGCGTGGCGATGTGCACGTCGGGGTTGAGGATCTCCACGCCGGCAGGCAGGTCGATGTCCTTGGCGGTGATCTCGCCTGGACCAGTCACGACGAGCGGCGCCTCGACCTCGGTCGCGTCGGAGTGCATGCGGCACACGATGCCCTTCAGGTTCAGGACGATGTCGGTCACGTCCTCCTTGACGCCGTTGATCGTCGAGAACTCGTGCGCGACGCCCTCGATGCGCACGCTCGTGACCGCGGCGCCGGCCAGCGAGGAGAGCAGGACGCGCCGCAGCGAGTTGCCGAACGTGTAGCCGAACCCGCGGTCCAGCGGCTCGATGGTGAACGTGCCACGGTTCTGCTCCGCGGACTCACTTGTGATCCGGGGGATTTGAAAGTCGAGCATCAGAGTCCTAACGTCGTTTTGGTGTCGCACCGGCGTCGTGCGGCGCCGGCTGGGTGCGCCGCGGCCTCACCGGCCGCAGGCGCAAAAGCTGCTGCTACTTCGAGTACAGCTCGACGATGAGCTGCTCCTGCACCGGCGCGGCGACCTCGCGCCGCTCCGGCTTGCGCAGCACCTTGGCCGTCAGCGACTCGTGGTCGGCCTGGAGCCACGCGGGGATCTGCCCGGTCAGCTCGGTGGCGTCGCGCACCACCTGGGTCGCCGGGCTGCCCGACTTGATCGCGAGCACGTCGCCGGGACGCACCTGGTAGCTGGGGATGTCCACCCGCCTGCCATTGACCGTCCAGTGGCCATGGCGGATCAACTGGCGGGCCTGACGGCGCGACGCCGCAAAGCCTAGGCGCACGAGCACGTTGTCCAGCCGGCACTCGAGCAGCGCGAGCAGGTTCTCGCCGGTGATCCCGGGCTGGCGCGACGCGCGCTCGTAGTAGCCGTGGAACTGGCGCTCCAGCACGCCGTAGTAGCGGCGCGCCTTCTGCTTCTCGCGGAGCTGGAGCCGGTACTCGCTCTGTTTCAGGCGCCCGCGGCCGTGCTCGCCGGGCGGGTAGGAGCGGCGCTCCACGCCGCACTTGTCCGTCAGGCAGCGCTCGCCCTTGAGGAACAGCTTCTGTCCCTCGCGGCGGCACTGCTTGCACTGCGGAGAAGTGTCTCGTGCCATACCTGCGGTGTCCCTCTGCTGCTCGCGGTCCGACGTTCTTCGCTACACGCGCCGCCGCTTGCGCGGGCGGCAGCCGTTGTGGGCCTGGGGCGTGACGTCCTTCACGCCCGTCACCTCAAGTCCCGCCGCCTGCAGCGAGCGGATCGCCGTCTCGCGTCCCGAGCCCGGCCCCTTGACGTGCACCTCGACCTTCGCCAGGCCCTGCTCGATGCCCTTGCGGGCGGCGGCGTCCGCCGTCACCTGGGCGGCGAACGGCGTCGACTTGCGCGAGCCCTTGAACCCCGCGCCGCCGGCCGACTCCCACGCGATCACGTTGCCCTGGGTGTCGGTGAGCGAGACGATCGTGTTGTTGAACGACGTCTTGATGTGCGCCTGACCGACGGGGATGTTCTTTTTCGCCTTGCGCCGTCCGCGGGCGCGTTTGGGCGCGGCCATCAGGCCTCGGCGGGCCTCCCCGGCCCGCGTCCCGTCCATCCCCCGCTGCGCCCGGCGCGCTCGTGCTGTCGGTGTGGGGCGCTCACTTCTTGCCCGCTTTCTTGCGGCCGGCGACCTGCAGTCGCTTCGGCCCCTTGCGCGTGCGCGCATTGGTCTTGGTCTTCTGCCCGCGCACGGGCAGGCCGCGACGGTGGCGCAGCCCGCGGTAACAGGCGATCTCCTGGAGTCGTTTGATGTCCTGGGAGCGCTCGCGCCGCAAATCGCCCTCGACGGTCAGCCCGTCGTCGATCGCGTCGCGCAGCTTGCTGACCTCGTCCTCGGTCAGGTCGCGCACGTAGGTGTCGGGGCTGACGCCCACCTGCGCCAGCAGCTTGTTGGACGTGGCCCGGCCGATCCCGTATATGTAGGTCAGGCCGATCTCGGTGCGCTTGTTGAGCGGCAGGTTGACCCCTGCGATACGCGCCATCTAGCCCTGCCTCTGCTTGTGGCGCTTGTTCTGGCAGATCACGAGCACGACACCGTTGCGCCGGATGATCTTGCATTTCTCGCACATCGGCTTGACCGACGGTCTTACCTTCATGATCCCTTTCGGCTTGGTTCCGGCGACTCGGCTCTGGCTGCCGTTGCGGCCGCCGCTACCGGGTCGGGGAGACGCCGCTGCACGCACGCTTTGCGCACGCCAGAGCGTGAACCGGTCATGTTAGCAACTCCCGCTCCGCGCAGCCCACCCCGACCGCCCTCCGAGGGGCCCGCGAGGGAGCGCCTCAGCCGACGGGCTCGATCGCCGCGGTGGGCGCCTGCGCACCAGCCCCGGACCCGTTCGCCCGCTGCTCGCCAGCCAGGTGCCAGGGAGTGAGCACGCGCGGCCCTTCGCCCGTGATCGCGACGGTGAACTCGAAGTGCGCCGCTGGCGAGGAGTCCTGGGAGAGGATCGCCCAGCCGTCGGTCCCCATGCGCACGGCGGCGCCTCCGGCGGTTGTCATCGGCTCGACCGCGAGCACCATGCCCTCCTCGAGCAGCGGCCCCTTGCCGGGCCTGCCGTGATTTGGGACCTGCGGATCCTCGTGCATGCTGCGACCGACGCCGTGCCCCACGAGCGAGCGCACGACCGACAGGCCTCCGCCCTCGGCGGCCTGCTGGATGGCGCTGGAGACGTCGCCGATGCGCGCGCCCGGGCGGCACTCGGCTACGCCCGCGTGCAGCGATCGCTCGGTCACGCTCAGCAGGTTCTCTGCCTGGTGGCTGATCTCGCCCACCGGGAACGTCCGCGCGGCATCGGCCACCCACCCGTCGAGCGTCACGCCGACGTCGATCGAGATGATGTCGCCCTCCTCGAGGCGATACGGCCCGGGAATGCCGTGCACTACCATCGCGTTGGGCGACGCGCAGATGGAGCCCGGGAAGCCGCGATAGCCCTTGAAGGTCGGGGTCGCGCCGCGCGAGCGGATGTGGCGCTCGGCCGCCTCGTCGAGCTCTGCCGTGGTCACGCCCGGGCGGATCCCCGCGGCGAGCAGCCTGAGGGTGTCGACGAGGACCGCGCCGGCCCGTGCCATCTTCTCGATCTCCGTCGCAGACTTCTTGATGATCATCTCAGAGCGGAGCTTAGCTGGCGCCTAGAGCTCCTCCTCGAGTCGCAGCGTGGCCACGGTCGCGCGAATGCGCACGTGAACCTCGTCCGCGCTGCGGAGCCCGTCGAAGCGGCGCAGCAGCTCTTGCTCGTCGTAGTAGGCGATCAGCGGCTCGGTCTGGGCGTGGTAGACCTCGAGCCGATGGCGGATCGTCTGCTCCTTGTCGTCCTCGCGCTGGACCAGTCGCGAGCCATCCTGGTCGCATACGCCCTCGTGCTTGGGTGGGTCGAACTCAACATGGTAGATGTGCGCGGGGTTCTTGACGCACACGCGTCGCCCCGCCAGCCGCCGCACGACCTCGTCGTCGGGCACCTCGATCAGCAGCGCGGCTGTCAGCCGCCGCTGCAGCCCGGCGAGCGCCTCCTCCAGCGCGTCAGCCTGCTCGCGGTTGCGCGGAAAGCCGTCGAGCAGGAAGCCGTCGCGCGCGTCAGCGGCGATGATCCGCGTCGCGATCATGCCGACGATCAGCGCATCGGGCACGAGCTCGCCTGCCTGCACGTAGCGCTCGGCCTCCTTGCCGAGCTTGCTTTCATCGGCGACCTCGGCGCGCAGCATGTCACCCGTCGAGATGTGCGGCAACCCGAAGTCGTCGCGCAGACGCTCAGCCTGCGTGCCCTTGCCAGCCCCCGGTGGACCAAGCAATGTCAGGTTCAGCTCGGACACGTCCGGGGGAGCCTACCCCTCGCGCGACCATCGCGCAGGCCGCGCGCCGGCGCCCGCGAGCAAGCCGGCCAGGCCGGCACGTCTACTTCAGGAAGCCCTCGTAACTTCGCATCATCAGCTGCGCCTCGAGCTGCTTCATCGTTTCCAGCGCCACCCCGATGACGATCAGGATCGAGGTCCCTCCGAGCTGGAAGTTGACGTGCGTGCGGTCGAGCAGGATCGTCGGCAGGGCCGCTACGGCGGCGAGGAACAGCGCCCCGGGGAACGTCAATCGCGCGAGGATGCGGTCCAGGAATTCGGCCGTCGGGCGTCCAGGCCTTACGCCGGGGATGAAGCCCCCGTACTTCTTGAGGTTGTCGGCCTGGTCGACCGGGTTGAACGTGACCGCCGTGTAGAAGTAGGTAAAGACGATGATGAAGATCGACTGGCCGACGAGGAACTCCCAGCCGTCGGATGTGAAGATGTCCTGCAGCTTCGTCCCCCAGTGGGTGTGGGTCAGCTCTCCGATGGTCGGCAGGATGGTCATGATCGAGACGGCGAAGATGACCGGGATCACACCGGCCATGTTGACGCGCAGCGGCAGGTAGGTCTGGCCGCCCTCGGTCATGCGCCGCCCGATCACGCGCTTTGCGTACTGCACCGGGATGCGCCGCTGGCCTTCCTGCACGAACACGATCCCCGCCACCACGGCGAGCACCAGGAACGGCATCATGACCTTGAAGACCTGGTCCTGGCTGGTCCACCACAGCTGCACGCCGTTGGGCAGGCGGGAGACGATCGAGGCGAAGATGAGCAGCGAGATGCCGTTGCCGATGCCGCGCTGGGTGATCAGCTCGCCGATCCACATCAGCAGCACGCAGCCGGTCGTCAGACACACGACGATCAAGAAGATGTGCGGCGCGTCGAAGTGCTTGACGACCGATTCGCCCGCTTTGGCCTGCTCGGAGTGAAACAGGAACACGTATCCGATCGACTGCGCGAACGCCAGCCCGACCGTCAGATAGCGCGTGTACTGGGTGATGCGCGCCTGCCCGACCTCGCCTTCCTTGGAGAGCTTCTCCAGTGACGGGACAGCCACCTGCAGCAGCTGCAGGATGATCGACGCCGTGATGTAGGGCATGATGCCCAGCGCGAAGATCGCCAGGCGCGACAGGCCGCCGCCGGAGAACAGGTTCAGCAGCCCGAGGATGTTCGACCCGGCGACGTTTTTCTGCAGCTCGTTGACCGCGTTGAGGTTCACGCCCGGGACGGGAATGTGCGAGCCCAGGCGGTAGATGAGCAGCATGCCCGCGGTGAACGCGATCTTCTTGCGAATGTCCGCGACCTGGAATGCGTTCAGGATCGTTGCGAGCATGCTCTTTCGATGGTCGGCTGGAGTGGCTGGATCGAGCGTTTCGCCCTTCGTGGCGAGACGCCGCCGGCGCGCCGGATGACGAGTCTAGTCGATGGAAGCACTAGAGCCGCGGCCTGGGCGCGCACGCCGCGGTGCTAGCGCTCGATGATCATGCAGCTGCCGCCGGCCGCCTCGATGCGCTCGCGGGCCCCGGCGCTGAACGCGTGAGCGTGCACGGTGAGCGCCTTGCTCAGCTCGCCCTTGGCGAGCACCTTCACGGGCACGTCGCTGCGCGAGGCCAGGCCCGTCTGGGCCAGGAGCTCGAGCGTAACCTCGGCGCCCGCGTCGAAGCGCTGCTCCAGGGCAGCGATGTTCACCGCCTGGGTGTGCGTGCGAAACGGCTCGAACGGCATCGACTTCTTCATGTGCGGCCCACGGAGCTTTCGCATGCGCATGTGGATCGGCATTTGACCGCCCTCGAAGCGCGCGCGCCGCTTGCTCCCCGAGCGTGCGCCTGCGCCCTTCTGCCCGCGCCCGGCGGTCTTGCCTGTGCCCGAGCCCTCGCCACGCCCGACGCGCTTGCGCGCGCGCCTGCTGCCGGGCGCCGGCGCCAGGCTGTGCAGCCCGATCTGCTCCTGCCCGGCCTCGTCCGGAGGACTCACTTGCCCTCCCTGACCTCGACCAGATGGCGCACGGCGTGCAGCATGCCGCGGGCCTGGGGGGTGTCGCTGAGCTGCACGGTGTGCCCGATCCGCCGCAGCCCCAGCGAGCGCAGCGTGGCGAGCTGTTTGCGGTCGGCGCCGTTGCGCGAGCGGCGCTGGGTCACGGTCAGCGTGCTCACTGTTGCGCCTCCACCGGTGGCTCATCGGGCACATCGGCCTCGCCCGCGGTGCGCTCCTGCGCGGGCTCGCCTCCGTCCTCGAGCGACTGCGCGGGCGGCTGCTGTGCGGACGGCGCTGGCGGGGGCGGGTGCTGCTCGGAGGAGGGCGGCTGCGCGCCGTCGTTCCCGTCGTGGGCAAGCTGCCCGGTGCCGGCACCGTCGCCGCCCAGCCCGAGCACCTGGCTGATCGACAGCCCGCGCAGCCTGGCGACCTCGTCGGGAGTGCGTAGCCCACGCAGGCCGGCGACGGTCGCCTTGACGAGGTTGATCGGGTTCTGCGTGCCCAGGCTCTTTGAGAGGATGTCGTGGATCCCGGCGAGCTCGAGCACCGCGCGCACGCCTCCTCCGGCGATCACGCCGGTTCCCGGCGCGGCCGGCTTCAGCAGCACGCGCCCCGCGCCGAAGGACCCGGTCGTCTGGTGGGTGATCGTGCTGCCGTGCTTGGGCACCGTGAACAGGTCCTTCTTGGCGCGCTCGACGCCCTTCTGGATCGCGAGCGGCACCTCGTTGGCCTTGCCGTAGCCGACCCCCACCACCTCGCGTTCGTCGCCGACCACCACGAGCGCGGTGAACGAGAACCGCCGGCCGCCCTTGACGACCTTCGCGACGCGGTTGATCTCGACGACCCGCTCCTGCAGGTCGAGCCCGGAGGGGCTGACGGAGCGATCTAGGGGCATCTGCTCGGTGTGTGCGAGATCGTGGGGATCGGTGTGTGCGACATGGTGGGCAGGGAGAGAGGGTAGCGGGCGCCGCCTCGCGGGCGCTAGACCGTGATGCCCGCCTCGCGTACCGCCTCGGCGAACGCGCGCACGTGGCCGTGGTAGCGATAGCCGCCGCGATCGAACACGGCCTTGCCCACGCCCGCCGCCTTGGCGCGCTCCGCGAGCAGCTGCCCGGCGCGCTTGGTGCGCTCCTCGCGCGCGAGCGAGCGCATGTCGGGCTCGAACCAGCTCACCGCGGCGAGCGTGTGCCCGCGCGTGTCGTCGATCAGCTGTGCCGAGAGGCCGTTGTTTGAGCGGAACACCGAGATCCGTGGGCGCGCCGAGGTGCCCGCGACCTTCGCCCGCACGCGCCTACGCCGTTTGAGGCGGCGATCGCCCTTGGTCGCCGTGCTCATGCCCGCTTGCCCACCTTGCGGGGCACGTACTCGCCCTCGTAGCGAATGCCCTTGCCCTTGTAGGGCTCGGGCTTGCGCTGCTTGCGGATGATCGCCGCGGTCTCGCCGACGAGCTGCTTGGAGATGCCCTTGACGACCACCCGCGTGGGCTGGGGCACTTCGAACTCGATGCCTTCGGGGGCAGGGATGCTGACGGGATGTGAGTAGCCGACCGCGAGCTCGAGCGCCTTGCCCTTCAGCTGTGCCCGGTAGCCGACCCCCTGGATCTCCAGGCGCTTCTCGTACCCGTCGGTGACGCCCTGAACCATGTTGGCGACGAGCGAACGGGTGAGCCCGTGCAGCGCGCGGTGCTCGCCACGGTCGCTCGGCCTGGTGACGAGCAGCTGCTCGCCCTCCTGCTTGACCTCGATGTCGCGCGGGATGCGCTCCGAGAGCTCGCCCTTGGGACCCTTCACGCTGACCGACTCGGGCTCAATGGCCACGGTCACGCCCGCGGGCACGGGAATGGGCTGTCTACCGATTCTCGACATCGCGCGCCCGCCTCACCACACCTGCGCAAGAACCTCGCCGCCCACGCCCGCGGCGCGCGCGTCGTGGCCGGTCATCACCCCATGCGAGGTCGACACGATCGCCGTTCCCATCCCCCCCACGACCTTGGGGATGTGCTTGGCGTCCACGTACGCGCGCCGCCCCGGGCGCGACACGCGGCGCAGCCCCGAGATCGCAGAGCGGCGGTCGTCTGTGTACTTGAGGCGGATCTGGATCGTCTCGCCGGCGCTGCCCGGCCTGCCGGGGACGATCTCCCACGCCTCGATGTAGCCCTGCTCTGCGAGAATGCGAGCCAGCTCGGCCTTCAGCTTGGAGGCCGGTATGTCGACCGTCTCGTGTGCGGCGCGGATTGCGTTGCGCACGCGCGTCAGGAAATCGGCGATCGGGTCGGTCATCGACATGGCGCTTGCGCGTCCCTCCTACCAGGAGGACTTGGTCATCCCCGGGATCTGACCATTGTGGGCGAGCTCGCGCAGGCAGATGCGGCACACCCCGAACTTGCGATACACCGCGCGCGGACGCCCGCAGCGGGTGCAGCGAGAATAGGCGCGCGTCTTGAACCTCGGTTTGCGCGTCTGCTTGACGCGCAGCGATGTCTTGGCCATCAGTTGGGCTCCTCCTCGTCAGCTGCCCCACCCTCGTCGCTCTGCCCCCCGCCGTCGCCGGCGGGGCCGGCCTGCGGCTCCTCGTCGCTCGCCGCCGCGCGATCCTCGGCAGCTTCGGCCCCGCCCTCGCCGCCGTTCTCTGCGGCCTCGCCGGCGGCCGGCGCTTCGGCCTTGCCTGCGCCTGATTCTGCGGCCTCGGCGGCGGGCGGATCTGGGGTCTGGGCGGCGGAGGGCTCTGCCGTCTCCTGGCCCGGGTCGGCCTCCGCGGTGTCCTGTGGCGCGTCGTCGGCGACCGCATCAGGGCGGTCGGCGCCCTGGCCGTCGCCCGCCGTGGCGTCAAGCGTGTCGAAGCCGCTCGGGCGACCCTGGGCTGCAAACGGGAGCCCGAGCGCGGCCAGCAGCGCGAAGGCCTCGGCGTCGCTGGTGGCGGTGGTCGTGATCGTGATGTCCAACCCGCGCACCTCGTCCACGGCGTCGTAGTCGATCTCGGGGAAGATGATCTGTTCGCGTACGCCCATCGAGTAGTTGCCGCGACCGTCGAAGGAGCGCGGGTTCAGGCCGCGGAAGTCGCGGATGCGCGGGATCGCGATCGAGACGAGCCGGTCGAGGAACTCGTAGCTTCGCTCCGAGCGCAGCGTCGCGGCGACGCCGACGGGGTTGCCCTCGCGCAGTTTGAAAGCCGCGATCGACTTGCGCGCGCGGCGCACGTTCGGGCGCTGACCGGCGATCGTGGCGAGCTGCTCGGTAGCCGCCCTCAGCACTTTGGCGTCCTGCTTGGCCATCCCGACCGCCATGTTGAGCGTGATCTTCTCCAGCCTCGGGGCCTGCATGACCGACGAGTAGCCGAAGCGCTCGATCAGCGCGGGCCGGATCTCGTCCAGGTAGCGGATCTTCAGGCGGGCTGGCGGGGGTGTCGCGTTCATGCTCGTGCGCTCAGATCGGGGTGCATCGTCAGATCAGTCGATCGTCGTTCCCGAACGCTTGGCCACGCGCGAGCGCTGGCCCCCTTGCCGCTCGATCCCGACGCGTGTGGGCTGGCCTTTGGGGTCGAGCAGCATCACGTTGGACACATGGATCCCGGCCTCCGTGTCGATCACGCCGGCGAGCTGTCCCTCGGTGCCCGGATACAGCTGTCTCCCAGACGCCTTCGGGCGCACGTGGCGCTTGACCATGTTCATGCCCTCGACGTAGACGCGCTGCCTGCGCGGATCGACACGCAGCACGCGCCCGCGCTTGCCGCGGTCCTTGCCGGCGATCACCTGCACGTGGTCGCCTGAGCGGATCTTCAGCTTGCGCTTGCTCGTCGCCGCTCGCCGCATCACAGGACCTCCGGCGCCAGCGAGACGATCTTCATGAAGTTGCGCTCACGCAGTTCGCGCGCCACGGGCCCGAACACGCGGGTCCCGCGCGGGTTGTTCTGGTCGTCGATGATCACCGCCGCATTCTCGTCGAACGCGATGTAGGTCCCGTCGTCGCGACCGATCGGCTTCTTGGTGCGCACGATGACCGCCGTCACGACCTCTCCCTTTTTGACCGCCCCCTGGGGGTTGGCCTGCTTGACGGTCGCGGTGATCACGTCACCGACGTGCGCGTAGCGGCGCTTGGACCCGCCCCTGACGCGAATGCAGAGGATCTCGCGCGCACCCGTGTTGTCGGCCACGCGCAGCCGCGTCTCGTTCTGGATCATGCTCGGGCCTCCATCCGGTCGGCCCTGCTGAGAGCGTCGGTCGCCCTCCAGGCGCCCGTAACCTGAAAATCTTCGATTTTCATCGTGCCCGCTCCAGCACGTCGACCAGGCGCCAGCGCTTGGTTCTCGACAGCGGTCGGCTTTCGATCACGCGCACGACATCGCCAACGTGTGCCTCGTTGTTCTCGTCGTGGGCGTGGAGCGTGCTCGAGCTACGCACGATCTTCTCGTAGCGGCGGTGACGGCGCGCGACGTCGATGCGCACGGTGATCGTCTTCTCGGCTCGGTCGCTCACGACGATGCCCTGGCGCTCGCGGCGCGCGCCCTCGTGGCTGGGGTGCACGGGCGCGAGCGGCTCTCGCGCGGGCGCTGCCGCCCGCCGCGCGGCGGCTTTGCTGCGTTCCTGCGCGCGCCGGGCGCGCCTGCGCAGCGCCTTGGCGGCGCGCTGCGCCACGCGCTCAGCTTGGCGCTCCTCCGGCGCGCGCGGCGGTCGCGCCTCGCCGACGTGCCGAGACCGCGTTTTGCGCCTGATCTCCTTGGACGAGGGCTTCTCGCCCGCGGGCTGCGCTGCGGTCGCGTCCGCGCCCGGCGCCTCCGCGCCCCCCTCGCCGGCGTCCGCGTCGCCACCGCCATCGCCGGCGTCGTCGCTCGCCTCGGCGGCAGGTTGCGGCTCGTGCCTGGCGGCAGGCTCCTGCGTGGCGGTCTCGGGCTGCGCCGAGGCGGCGGCCTGCGCCTCCTGCGCCTGTTCGTCGGGTGCCTGCTCGTCCTGTGGCTGCTCGTCCTGTGGCTGCTCGTCGGCGGCCTGCGCCGCATCGCCGTCCTGGGGGTCGGGCGTCTCGTTCTCGGTCTCGTCGGCCATCAAGCCGCCCGTCCTTCGTGCGAGCCGCCGGCCGTCGCCTGGGCGGGGACAGAGAGCTCGCGCTCGCGCGCCACGGTCAGCGTGCGCGCCAGCTCGCGCCGCGTCTGTCCGAGCGAGGAGGTGTCCTCGAGCTCGCCGGTCGCGTTGGCAAAGCGCAGCCCGAGTAGGTCCTTGCGCAGCTCGCCGACGCGTTTGACGAGCTCGGCGTCCTCCAGGTCGCGGATCTCCTTGGCTCGCATCTAGTCCTCGCGCAGCACGAACTTGGATTTGAGCGGCAGCTTGTGCGCGGCGAGACGAATGGCGTCGCGTGCCAGCGGCTCGGACACGCCTGCGAGCTCGAACATCACGCGGCCGGGCTTGACGACCGCCACCCAGCCTTCGGGCGAGCCCTTGCCCGAGCCCATGCGCGTCTCGGCCGGCTTCTTGGTGATCGGCTTGTCCGGGAAGACGTTGATCCAGACCTTGCCCCCGCGCTTGATCTTGCGCGTCATCGCAACACGGGCGGCCTCGATCTGGCGATCGGTCAGCCAGCCGCTGTCGAGCGCCTTCAGGCCGTACTCGCCGAACTGGACCTTGACCTGGCCGCGCGACACGCCGCGCCGGCGCCCGCGGTGCTGCTTGCGGTGCTTCACGCGCTTGGGCGCGAGCATCAGCGCGGCCCTCCGCCACTGCCGTTGCCAGCCCCGTCGCGCGAGCGCGACCCGCGGCCGCTGCCCCCCGGCGACCGCCCGCCGCGGCCGCGTCCCCTGCCGTCGCGCTCGGTGCCGGGCGGCGGCGGCGCGGTGATGTCGGTCAGGTCGGCGCCGGTGTAGCCCTCGGGCATGATCTCGCCCTTGTTCATCCAGCACTTGACGCCGATCCCGCCGAACGTCGTGCGCGCCTCGTAGAAGCCGTAGTCGATGTCCGCGCGCATCGTGTGCAGCGGCACGCGCCCGTCCGAGTAGCTTTCGGTGCGTGCCATCTCGGCGCCGCCCAGGCGCCCGGCCACCTGGACCTTGACGCCCTTGGCGCCCGAGCGCATCGCGCTCGTGAGCGCACGCTTCATCGCACGGCGGAAGGCCACGCGATTCTGAAGCTGCTCGGCGATCGACTGGGCGACGAGCTTGGCGTCGAGCTCGGGGCGCTTGATCTCGAGGATGTTGACCTTGATCTGCTTAGAGGTCATGCCGTGCAGCTCGCGCCGCAACGCGTCCACTTCGCTGCCGGACTTGCCGATCACGATGCCGGGCCGGGCCGTGTGGATGTTGACCTCGAGTTCGTTGGCGTCCTTACGGATCGTGATGTCCGACAGCCCCGCGTGCGCCAGCTTCTCGAAGATGTGCCTGCGGATGCGCACGTCCTCTGCCAGGTAGTCGGCGAAGCTCTTCTCGTTGAACCAGTTGGACTTCCAGTCGTGGATGTAGCCCACGCGCATCGCCTCTGGATGAACCTTCTGTCCCATTCTCTTCTCAGCTCTGTCCTGTGCTCAGCTCTGCTTGTCGTCTGCGGGCGCCGTGGGGCTCAGCGCGATCGTGAGGTGGGTCGTGCGCTTACGTATCGGCGTGGCGCGTCCCATCGCGCGCGGCCGGAAGCGCTTGATCGTCGGCCCTTCGTCGGCATACGCCTCGCGAACGACCAGATCGTCCTCGAGCAGCTCGTGGTTGCTCTCCGCGTTGGCCACCGCCGACTCGAGCAGCTTGCTCCAGTCGCGCGCCACGTCGCGAGGCGTGAAGGCGAGGATAGCGCGCGCCTCGTGCACGGTCTTGCCGCGCAAGTGCGCGCACACCAGGCGCGCCTTGCGCGCCGAGGTGCGCACGTAGCGCGCACGGGCGCGCACGACCGGTCGCCGCGCCGCGGGGCTCATCTCACCCTCGCCGAGCCCGCATGACCGCGGAACACGCGCGTCGGCGCGAACTCGCCGAGCTTGTGGCCGACCATCGACTCGCTGATGAACACGGGCACGTGCTTCTTGCCGTCGTGCACCGCGATCGTGTGCCCGACCATCTCGGGGAAGATCGTCGACGCACGCGACCAGGTCCTGAGCATTTTCTTGTTGTTGGCGGCGTTGAGCGCTTCGATCCGCGCCAGCAACCGGGCTTCCACCCACGGGCCCTTCTTGCTCGAGCGGCTCATTTCTTGCTCTTTCCGCGCCTGCGCTGACGCACGATCGCCGCGTCGGAGGCCTTGTTCTTCTTGCGCGTGCGATAGCCGAGCGTCGGCACGCCCCAGGGAGTGACGGGGTGGCGCCCGGCCGTGGTCGAGCCCTCGCCGCCGCCGTGGGGATGATCGACGGGGTTCATCGCCACCCCGCGCGTCTGCGGGCGGACGCCCATGTGGCGCCTGCGGCCGGCCTTGCCGACCTTCACGTTCTGGTGGTCGGGGTTGCCGATCGTGCCCACCGTCGCGCGACACTCGGCTCGCACCGTGCGCATCTCGCCCGAGGGCAGGCGCAGCGTGGCGATGTCACCGTCCTTTGCCATCAGCTGCACCGAGGCCCCGGCGGAGCGCGCCATCTGGCCACCGCGCCCGGGCTGCAGCTCCACGTTGTGCACGACCGTGCCGACCGGCATGCGCGCGAGCTCCATGCTGTTGCCGACGGCGATGTCGGCGCGCTCGCCGGAGGCGACGGTCATCCCCACCTCCAGGCGCTGGGGGGCGAGGATGTAGCGCTTCTCGCCGTCGGCGTAGTGCAGCAGCGCGATGTAGGCGGAGCGGTTGGGGTCGTACTCGATCGCCGCCACCTTGGCGTCGACCCCGTCCTTGCGGCGCTTGAAGTCGATGCGCCGGTAGGAGCGCTTGGCGCCGCCCCCGCGGTGGCGCGAGGTCTTGCGACCGTGAGTGTTTCGCCCACCGCTCTTCTTGAGCCCTTCAACGAGCGTCTTCTCGGGCTTTGAGCGTGTGACCTCGGCGAAGTCGGCATAGGAGACGAAGCGCCTGCCGGGGCTCGTCGGCTTGGGCTTTCTGATCGGCACCGCGCTCGCCTACCCCTCGGCCGCCTGCAGTCCCTGGAAGACCGGGATCGACTCGCCCGCACGCACCTGCACGATCGCCTTCTTCCAGGTACGCGAACGACCGTTGATGAGGCCGCGGCGCTTGGGCTTGGACTTCACGCTGAGCGTCCGCACGTCGACGACGTGCACGTCGAACAGCGCCTCGACGGCCTGGCGGATCTGGGTCTTGTGGGCGTCGGGGTGCACGCGGAAGGTGTAGCGGTCCACGGCCGAGAGCACGTAGCTCTTCTCCGATACGACGGGGCGGATGATCACCTCGGCGTGGTCCATCAGCTCTTTGCCTCCGCGGCGGCGCGCCCCTTGGCGCCGTCGCGCGGCGCCATGGCCGCGTGCGGCTTGGCGGCGGCGCGCGCGGCAAGCGCATCCAGAGCCGGCTGTGAGAGCACCAGCGAGGCGGCGCCGAGCAGATCGGTCACGCCCACCGCGTCGACGCGCTGGACGCTCACGCGCGCGAGGTTGCGAAACGACAGCGCCGCCGCCGACTCAGCGGCGTCGAGCACCACCAGCGTCGGGCTCGCCTGGCCCCAATCCTCGAGCAGCTCGTGCGCCTGGCTTGTCTTGGGCGCGTCGAACTCGCCCGCGTCGACGATCGCCAGCGAGCCGCGCTGGGCGTGCAGCGAGAGCACGCTGCGCAGCGCGGCCCGCTGCTCCTTGCGGTTGACCTTGAACGTGTAGGAGCGCGGGCTGGGCCCGAACACCGTGCCGCCGCCGGTCCACAGCGGCGAGCGGTTCGATCCCGCGCGCGCGCGACCGCTGCCCTTCTGCCGCCAGGGCTTCGCGCCGCCGCCGGAGACCTGACCGCGTGCCTTGGTGGCGGCGGTGCCGCGCCGCCGAGCGGCCTGCTCGGCGCGCACGCAGTGGTGCACGAGCGTGCCGGCGAAGCGCCCGCCGAAGGCGCCGTCGTCGAGCTTGGCCTTACGGCTGGCACCGAGCACGGGGGCCTCAGGCATCGCTTCGCACCTCCACGAGCGCGCCCTTCGGCCCCGGTACCGCTCCCCGCACGAGCAGCAGGTTCTCCACGCTGTCGACACGCACGACCTCGAGCCCCTTCTGGGTGACCCGCGCGTTGCCCATCTGCCCCGGACCGCGGATGCCCTTGACCACGCGCGCGGGCGTCGCCGAGGCGCCGATCGAGCCGGGGGCGCGCACGTTGTGCGAGCCGTGGGACTTGGGCCCGCGACCGAAGCCGTGGCGCTTGACGGTCCCCTGAAATCCCTTGCCCTTGGAGAGTCCGGCGACCTTCACCCGCTGGCCGACCTCAAACACGGCCACCGTCACCGTCTCGCCGAGCTGCTGCTCGACCGTCTCGCCCTCATCCGCGCGAAACTCGACCACGTGGCGCAGCGGCGGAGCGTCCGCCTTCCTGAGATGGCCGAGCTCGGCCTTTGAGATGTGCTTCTCCTTGGCCTGGCCGAAGGCGAGCTGCACAGCCGCGTAGCCGTCGCGCTCGGGCGTACGGATCGCCGTCACCGGACACGGCCCCGCCTGCAGCACGGTCACGCCGGCGACGCTGCCGTCGTCCTGGAAGACCTGGGTCATGCCGAGCTTCTTGGCGAGGATGGCGGGCATTGCGTGCGACGGGTCGTGGCGTGGCGGTGGCTCTAGGTGGCCAGGCGGATCTCGATGTCCACGCCGGCGGGCAGGTTGTCCAGGCGCTGGAGCGAGTCGACCGTCTTGGGGGTGGGCTGGTGGATGTCGATCAGGCGCTTGTGCGTGCGGATCTCGAAGTGCTCGCGCGAGTCCTTGTCCTTGAACGGCGAGCGGATCACGCAGTAGACGTTCTTCTCGGTCGGCAGCGGGACCGGGCCCGACACGCTCGCGCCCGTGCGGGTCGCCGTGTCGACGATCTCCTTGGCTGCCGACTCGATCGCGGACGTGTCATAGGCCTTCAGGCGGATGCGGATCTTGTTCTGGGTGGCGGACGCCATCGATGCTCTGTGTGTGCTGGTGCTCGTCTAGTGTGTGAATCTGCTGTTGGGCTGTTTGTGCTGCGGTCTGGTCTGCGGCGTCGCCGGTCTGGCTTGCCGCCCAACCCCTCGGGCGACTGCGGGGCGCCGGCTGATCCCGTGCCGGCCCGTCCCCTCTGCCAGCTTGCGACTCCGTCGGGGCTGCTTCGTCGTATCGGACTGCCAATGGCTGTCGCCCCCGCGCTGGGCAGGAGCAACGTGTGCTACTCGATGATCTCGCTGACGACCCCCGAGCCGACCGTGCGCCCGCCCTCTCGAATCGCAAAGCGCAGGCCCTGGTCCATGGCGATCGGCTGGATCAGTTCGATCTCCATCTGAACGTTGTCGCCGGGCATGACCATCTCGACGCCCTCGGGCAGCTTGGCCACCCCGGTGACGTCGGTCGTGCGGAAGTAGAACTGAGGCCGGTAGCCGGTGAAGAACGGTGTGTGACGTCCACCCTCCTCCTTCTTGAGCACGTAGACCTCGGACTTGAACTTGGTGTGCGGCGTGATCGAGCCGGGCTTGCAGAGGACCTGGCCGCGCTCGATCTCCTCGCGCTTGGTGCCGCGCAGCAGGCAGCCGACGTTGTCGCCGGCGCGGCCCTCGTCGAGGATCTTGCGGAACATCTCGACGCCGGTGACCACGGTGTTCGACGTGTCGTGGATGCCCACGATCTCGACTGTGTCGCCGGTTTTGACGATGCCCTGCTCGACGCGGCCCGTCGCCACCGTTCCGCGTCCGGTGATCGAGAACACGTCCTCGACGGGCATCAGGAAGGGCTTGTCGAGCTCGCGCACGGGCTCGGGGATGTAGGAGTCGAGCGCCTCGGCGAGCTCGATGATCTTGCCCTTGGAGGCCTCGTCGCCTTCGAGCGCCTTCAGCGCCGAGCCGGTGATGAAGGGGATGTCGTCGCCGGGGAAGTCGTACTCGGACAGCAGCTCGCGCACCTCGACCTCGACCAGCTCGAGCAGCTCGTCGTCGTCGACCATGTCCGCCTTGTTGAGGAACACGACGATGTAGGGGACGCCTACCTGGCGGGCGAGCAGGATGTGCTCGCGCGTCTGGGGCATCGGGCCGTCAGCCGCGGAGACAACCAGGATCGCGCCGTCCATCTGGGCGGCGCCGGTGATCATGTTCTTGACGTAGTCGGCATGTCCGGGGCAGTCGACGTGGGCGTAGTGACGGTTCTCTGTCTGGTACTCGACGTGCGAGGTGGCGATCGTGATGCCGCGTTCCTTCTCCTCGGGAGCGTTGTCGATTTCCTCGAAGGTGCGGGCCTCACCGCCCGTCTTGTTCGCGAGCACCTGCGTGATCGCGGCGGTCAGCGTCGTCTTGCCGTGGTCGATGTGACCTATCGTGCCCACGTTGACATGCGGCTTGTCGCGCTCGAACTTCTCCTTTGCCACTTTCTTTTCGCTCCTATATCGACTTGTGCGTCCGGACGGACGGGAAACGCTT
>DASPVR010000189.1:0-2595 GCA_035622255.1 Solirubrobacteraceae bacterium
ACCCTGAACGCTCTTATGAGTCAATGGGCCCATTGACCGGGCGCGGCGCGGCGACTGTAATGCCAGGCGGTTCAAAGGCGGGCTGCATCCAAGGTCAAGCGTGGCCCGGGCGAGCCGGTCGGCGAGTCCGATCGACCCCAGGGAAGGGAAGCAGCAAATGTGCGGAATCATCGGATATGTCGGTCGGCGGCCCTGCCGGGAGATCCTCCTCACCGGCCTCAAGCGCCTCGAGTATCGGGGCTATGACTCGGCCGGGATTGCCCTCCAGCGCGACGGCCAGATCGAGGCGGTTCGCGCCGTGGGGAACCTGTCGGCGCTCGAGCGGGCGCTCGCGGCGCACGCCTCGGCGCATGCCAGCATGCGCAACGGCAACGGCGTCGTCGCCACGGTCCTCGCCGAGCCGACGACCGGGATCGGCCACACGCGCTGGGCGACCCACGGCCGGGTCACCGAGGACAACGCCCACCCCCACGAAGATACCGACGGGCGCGTGCACATCGTGCTCAACGGCATCATCGAGAACCACCTCGCGCTGCGCGAACGGCTGACGAGCTACGGAGCGCAGTTCCGATCCGACACCGACGCCGAGGTCGTCGCGCACCTGATCGCGCACCTCTACGACGGCGACCTCGTGGCGGCCGTGCAGGCCTCACTGCCGGAGCTCTCCGGCCATTTCGCGTTCGTGGCGATGAGCGCCGAGCACCCCGACCTGCTCGTCGGGACGCGCCGCGAGTGTCCGCTGGTCGTCGGTGTCGCCGAGGACGAGCAGTTCCTCGCGTCGGCGATTCCGGCGTTTCTCGAGCACACGCGCAAGGTCCACGTGCTCGACGAAGGCGAGATCGCGGTGCTCACACCCCGGCACGCGCGCTTCATCAGCGCATCGGGGCGGCCCAGGTCGGTCGCCCCCGTGAGCGTCGACTGGGACGACGACGTGGTCGAGAAGGGCGGGTATGAGACGTTCATGCTCAAGGAGATCTACGAGCAGCGCGAGGCCGTCGCCGACACGCTTGCCAGCTGGATCGAGCTCGAGCGCCAGATGCCCGCGATCGGCGTCGCGCCCGAGCAGCTTCGCCGCACGAGCAGGATCGTGATCATCGGCTGCGGGACCTCCTACCACGCGGCGCTCGCCGGGCGCGTTGCGCTCGAGCGCTGGGCGCGGGTGCCGGTCGAGACCGATCTGGCCTCGGAGTTCCGTCACCGCGACCCGCTGCTCGCCGAGGACTCGCTCGTGATCGGCGTCACGCAGTCAGGCGAGACGGCCGACACGCTCGCGGCCATGCGCGTAGCCCGCGCGCGCGGCGCCACGGTGCTGGCGCTCACCAACATACCCGGCAGCCAGGCCACGCGCGACGCCGACGGCGTGCTCCTCACCAAGGCCGGGATCGAGATCGGTGTCGCGGCCACGAAGACGTTCGTGGCGCAGGTGGCGGCCCTGTATGCGCTCGCGCTGCGCATCGCCCAGCTACGCGGGACGCTCGCGCTCGAGCGCCTAAAGCAACTCAGCGGCGAGCTCGCGCTGCTGCCCGAACAGATCGACACCGTGCTCGCGTCGGTGCAGCGACCGGTTGCCGAGCTGGCCGAGCGCCTGGCCGACTGCGACTTCTTCCTCTACCTGGGACGCTTGTCCGGGCTGGCGGTCGCGCTCGAGGGCGCGCTCAAGCTCAAGGAGGTGTCCTACATCCCCACCGACGCGTACGCCGCCGGGGAGATGAAGCACGGTCCGATCGCGCTGCTGGGCGAGCACACCCCGGTCGTTTGCGTCGCCACCGATGCGGACGTGCTCGACAAGATGCTCTCCAACATCTCCGAGGTCCGCGCGCGCGGAGCCCGCGTGTTCGCGATTGCCACCGAGGGCAGCAAGGAGGTCGCCGAGCACGCCGAGCGCGTCGTCTACATCCCCGACACCGACGTGCTCCTGCAGACGATCCTCGCGATCATCCCGCTCCAGCTGCTGGCCTACCACATCGCGCGCGCCCGCGCGCTCAACGTCGACCAGCCGCGCAACCTCGCCAAGACGGTCACGGTCGAGTAGCTGCAGTGCTTGACATGCACCCAATGCGCTGCGACGATCACCTGCCCTTCGACGTGGGAGCCGCCCGAGGCGCCGCCCTCACAAAGGCTTCGCGCGACGCGGGGGACGCTGGACAGCAACGCCAAGCACGGCACCGATTCGATGGAAGGGACTCCGATGCCAGCACCCGCCGGTCCTAGCAGCCCAGAGGCCGCTGCCCGTCGCGAGCTGCCGGCACGCGAGCTGTCACTTCACGACCTGCGCCACGTCGAGCACGACTGGATGGCCCCGGCGGGCTGGGGACCGAGCGACCTGATGGCGCCCCTCGCGCTCTCAGAGACCGAACGCAAGTTTCGCTTCCGCGGCCTGCCCCAGGCGGTCGGCGCCGCTCGGCGCGTGCTGCGCGAGTGGGAGCGCCACTTCGACCCCGTGCTCTTCTACGACCTGTCGCTGTGCGTGAGCGAGCTCGTGACCAACCGCGTTCGCCACGGCGACTCCACCGCCGACAGTTACATCGAACTGGCGGTACGGCGCAACGAGCAGCTCGTGCGGGCTGAGATCAGCGAGCGACTGCACGACGTCGT
>DASPVR010000190.1:0-8460 GCA_035622255.1 Solirubrobacteraceae bacterium
CTCGGCGACGCTCCCGGCCTCGAGATCACGCCCGTGCGTCGCTACGACGCCACGCGCTCGCTCGGCCACGTCTCGCTGAAGGACGCCCCGGCCGTCGTGCTCGACGCACCCCAGGAGTCGCTCGCGAGCGCCTGGCACCTCGCCCAGGCACTGATCGCGGCCGAGTCGCTCGGAAGCGTCGAAACGGCCCTCGACACGTCGGTCGAGTACGCCAAGGAGCGCTTCACCTTCGGGCGCGCGATCGGCTCCTACCAGGCGATCAAGCACGCGCTCGTCGAGGTGCTGCGCCAGCTCGAGAACGGACGCTCGCTGCTCTACTACGCGGGCTGGGCGCGCAACGGCTCGCCGGACGAGTTCCCACTCGCGGCCAACGCCGCGCGCACCGTCGCCGGCCACGCGCTCGACCAGGCCGCGCGCACGATGATCTCCGTGCACGGCGGCATCGGCGCGACCTGGGAGCACGACGCCCCGCTCTACTTCCGCCGCTCGCAGCTCTCGCGACGCCTGCTCGGGGGCACCACGGGCGCGACCGATCGCGCGGCCGGCGAGCTGCTGGCCGCGGCCGACGCCGCCTAGCTCTGCGCGGCCGCCGAGCTGCTGGCCGCGGCCGACGCTGCCCGGCTCTGCGCCGGGGGGAGAGCGCGCTCAGTGCTCGTGCTCGGGTTCGAGCTCGAGCCCGACTTCGCGCGGGCGCTCGCGCTCGGCCCGGCGCCGGCAGTCGGCCTCGCGCCGGCGGTCGGCTTGCCGCGGGCGATCGGCTTGGAGCCCTTCGTCTTCGTGGCGCCCTTCGTCTTCGTGGTGCCCGCCGCCTTCGTGGCGCCCGACTTGGGGTGCGCGGTGGCGGCGGCCTGGGCTGCCGTGAGCGCTTCCAGCACGGGCGCACCGTAGGCGGCCTGTACGGCCTGCACCATGCCCGCTTCGATGCCGCAGTTGATGCAGAAGCCGTGCTGGGACCAGCTGATCGCGCGCGCGAGCACCTGGTCGGCGTAGGTGACGCCGGTCGCGTCGTGGCCGTAGTAGTCGTAGGCGGCGTCCCAGGCGCTCCCGTCGAGCGCGTAGCCGGCGCCGTCGGCCGACAGCAGGTGCGCCGCCGCCATGATCGAGTCGAAGTCGTCGTAGATCGATGGGTGCGTGGCCGTCATGTGGTCGTACACGGCCGGGCGGGGCCCGTACAGGTAGGAGTCGGCGACGAGATCCCACGTGGTCACCGGGCCGTTGGTGACGTTGAACTGCATCGGCCCCCCGCAGCAGCCGGCGAAGTTCAGGCCCTCGTAGGTCGAGGGGGCGGTCGAGAAGGCCGACTCCTGTTTGTGGATCGAGGCGATCAGCAGCCAGTTGACCCCGAACGTGCGCTCGGCGACGGCGTAGATCGGGTAGAAGCCTTCCATCCAGCGGCGCGAGATGTGGGTTGTGGTCTGGTCGACGAACAGCCGCGCGTCGAGGCTCTGCTCGGTGCTCGACGGATCTGCCACGATCGCCCCCCGCGGCGCCAGCGCGGCGCGCGCGAGCGCCGGTGAGCTCGCGGCCGGCGCCGGAGCGGGCGTGGACGCGATCAGCAGCACGCGCGGCGGCCCCGACGGTCCCACCGCTCGCGCCGAGCGCCCGATCAGGCCCGTGAGCACGGCGACGAGGACCGCCACGCCGAGCAGGCCGACGCCGCACGCGAGCAGCCACGGGCCGCGCTCCGACGGCGGCGCCGGTAACGCTGCCGCGACCGAGGACGCGCTCGTGGACGGGCTGTCGACGATGCTCATGAGCGGGCGAGCCTACAGCGGCGGTCTCTCGGGACGTTAAAGACCGGTGTACACAGCTTTGACGAGGACGCGCGCGGCCTTCGTGCCGCGCCCAGCGCGACCGCGCGCCAGATGTCGGGTTCTAGCAGGCATGAGGAGGCCTCTAGTGGTCGTCTCGGCATGCGCGCTGCTCGGCTTTAGCGTCACCGGCGCGAGCCAGGCCGCGGTCGGCGCCCGCCGGCCCGACGGAGCGGCCGCGCGCCTCGAGCCCGCCGGGAAGGCGCGAATCGAGCGTGGACCGGCAGCTGGCCCCAGCCTGTCGGCGGCACAGCAGCGCTACCTGGCGCTCGCTAAGGCGGGCGTGGCGCACGCCGTGGCACGCTGGAGCGATCGGCACCGCGGCTGGTACGACGCCCGCCTGGTCGACCGCGAACGCTATCCGCTGGCCACGATCTGGGACATCGTGCCGCTGTTTGAGTCGCTCGACGCGATCGCGATCGCCGAGCCGACCCCCGCCAACAGGCGCGCGGTCGCGCGCTTCGCCGCCGGCGCCGAACGCTACCTCAACCGGGGGCTGCGCCCGCTGCCCGGCTACTCGCCCTACCCTGGCGACCGCACGGCCGCGACCGAGACGTGGTTCGACGACAATGGCTGGTGGGGGCTTGGGTTCGTGAACGCCTACCTGGCGAGCGGCTCCAGGCGCTACCTCACCGACGCCCAGCGTGGCCTTGACTACATCGCGGCCGTCGGCTGGGATCCGACCGGTGGCGGGATCTGGTGGAACACGACCCACCCCTACAAAGCCGGCGAGGCGCTCGCCTCGGGCACGCTGCTCGCCGCGCTGCTCTACCAGCAGACCAGCTCCGCTTTCGACCTCGCGCAGGCGCAGAAGTTCCTCGCCTGGGCCAACACCGCCGGCTTCAGCACGAGCAACGGCCTCTATGCGGCGAGCAACATCAGCGAAACGCCGATCGACTACATCGAGGCGCCACTCATCTACGCCCAGGCGCTGCTCTGCCGGTTGACGCACACGCCGGCCGAGTGCCAGCGCGCCGAGCAGCTGAAGACGACCGCACTCGACCGCTTCGGCTACCTGCTCGACTTCTCGCCCCAGTACGACGCCATCTATTTGCAGTGGATGCTCGCGCTCTACGCGCTCGACGGCGATCCCACGCTGTATGAGCTGGCAGCCGACAACGCGCGCGACGCCCAGACGCGCGCGCTCAACGGCGAAGGCCTCTACCTGCTGTCCTGGAACGGCGAAACGCTGCCCACCCAGTACGCGCTGCCGGGCGAGCTCCAGACACAGGCCGCCACGACGAGCCTGTTCGCCTGGCTGGCGGTCTATCAGCCACCGGCCTGAGCGCGGCCCGCACGGGGCCCCGGGCTGGGCCCGCCACGCGCGTCCGCCGGCCGCAGCGTCGCGCGCACGAGACCCACCACGGGTGGCGCCAGCGGGTGGTGTTGCTTAGCATGGCCTCGATGGCTCGGCGCGTGAGCAGGTCCTGCCCGGCCGCCCGCGTTGGAGCTGTGCTGGCAATCCTCGCCTGCCTGAGCGGGTGCGGATCGGGCGCGCATCGCGACGTCGGCGTGAGCGTGAGCGCCGACGTCGATCCCTCGCCGGCGCCCGCGCGTCCGCCGAGCGCCGCCGGGCCGCCCGCCATCACACCGCGCTCACTCCCCGCCAGCTGCGCCCGCAAGGCGATGCAGGTGCTCTCAGACGTGGCCACGCGCGTCTACCGCGAGGGCGTGCAGAGCGAACGCGCGGCGACCGCCGAGTACTTCATCGACACGTCGCTGCCGCTGCGCCAGGCCGTCGAACACGGCGACGCGGCTGGTGTGCGTGCCGCCGCCCGCGCGCTGATCGCGGCCGGGCGCATTACCAACCTTCGCATCAGCCGCACGGGCGCGGGCAGCAGCGGTGCGCCGAGCGCCCCCCTCGGCGGCGGCCAGCTGCTCGCGGACGTCGGCCCGCCGGCGCTCGCCCCCATCCCAGGCACGCTCACGGGCGCCGGCGACGCGCCGATCGCGAGCTTTCTGACGAGCGTGTGGAGCGACACCGGCTTCGTGCTCGAGACCGAGGGGATCACGCAGGGATTCGCCTCGCTGCGCCAGGCGGGCCGCAGCCTGCCGGGATCGCTCGCGCTCGCGCCCGGGCCGCTGCCCAGCTCGGGCATGCTGAGCCTGGGCGCAGTCCACTACCACTACGCGTCGTTTCCCGTAACCATCTACCCCTCGGGCCGGGCGCGCGTATACCTGCTGCGCTCGGACGCCTCGCTGCTCGGGCTGTGCGGCGCCAGCGAACAGGACACGCTCGTGAACACGCTTCGCCGCGTCGCCGCGCTGATCTACGAAAGCGAGAGCGGCGCCCACGCGCTCCAGCAGGTCCGCCGCGTGCAGTACGACCCCGCGCTGCTGAGCGCCGTCGCCAGCCGCGACCCGCTCGCCACGCGCGAGGCGATCGAAGGCCTGCTGCACGAGCACGTCGTCCGCCTGCGCGTGAGTGCCGGCGGTCGCCTGCTGTCAGACGTGGGCGGGCCCTACGTGCTCGCCCCCGTCAGCGGCTCGCTGCGCGAGGGCGGCCGCCAGATCGGAAGCTTCGTGCTCTCGATCCAGGACGACGAGGGCTACAAGCGCTTGGCGCAGCGGCTCGCGGGCGTGCGCGTGCTCATGTACATGGGCACCGAGCTGGTCAAGAACAGCCTCGGCCCCGCGCCCGGAGAACCGCCCGCAGAAGGCCCCTACACCTATCGCGGCGAGCGTTTCCGCACGTTCACGATCCACGCCGAGGCCTTCCCGTCGGGGCCCCTGCGCATCGTGGCGCTCGTGCCGATCCCCTACTCGTGAGGTGGCGCCCCGGCCGCCCTGGCGGTCGCACCGGCCGCCCTGGCGGTCGCACCGATCGGGCAGCGGCGCTCGGGCGACCAGGGCGCTCAGGCCGCGGCGCTCGGGCGACCGAGGCGCTCAGGCCGCGGCCGGCGCCTTCAGCTTCTCGGCCAGCGCCCCCAGCAGCTGTGCGAAGGAGTCTGAGAATTTCTCGACGCCCTCACGCTCGAGCGTCTCGGTGACGTCGTCGTAGTCGACGCCCGCCTCGGCGAGCTCGTCCAGCAGAGCGCGCGCGGCGGCGAGATCGCGCTCCAGGCGCGCCTCGGGCTGCCCGTGATCCTGGTAGGCGGTGATCGTCTCCTCGGGCATCGTGTCGACCGTCTCCGCGCCGATCAGCTCTTCGACGTAGAGCACGTCCGGGTAATCGGGGTTCTTCGTCGACGTCGAGGCCCACAGCACCCGCTGGGGCGTGGCCCCCTTGGACGCGAGGAACCCCCAGCGGTCGCCGGCGAACACCTCCTTGTAGTGCGCGTAGGCGAGGCGCGCGTTGGCGATCGCGAGACGCCCCTTGAGCTCGTCGTGACCGCCGATCCGCTCCAGGCGCCGGTCGGCCTCGGTGTCAATGCGCGACACGAAGAAGCTCGCCACCGACGCGACGTTGCTCGGATCGCCGCCCTCGGCCACGAGCCGCTCGATCCCGCGCACGTAGGACTCGGCCACCTCGGCGTAGCGCGCGAGCGAGAAGATCAGCGTCACGTTGATCGAGCGGCCCTTGGCGATCACGTCCTCGATCGCCGCCAGGCCCGGCTTGGTGGCAGGGATCTTGACCATCAGGTTGGGACGGTCGACCTGCTCGTGCAGGCGCATCGCCTCGCGGAAGGACGCGAGCGTGTCGTAGGCGAGCCTCGGATCGACCTCCAGCGAGACGTAGCCGTCGCGGCCGCCGCCGCCGTCCCACACCGGCCTGAACACGTCGCATGCGTCCTGCACGTCGCGCTGCGCGAGCGCCCAGAAGATCTCCCCGGCGTCGTCTCCTGCGCCGAGCTCTGAAATCTGCTCGTCGTAGGCGTCCGAGGCCGTCATCGCCTTCTGGAAGATCGTGGGGTTGGACGTGGCCCCGACGACGGCGGCGTCGTCGATCAGGCTCTGGAGGTGCCCGCCGCGGATCGATTCGCGCGACAGGAAATCAACCCACACGCTTTGGCCGAGCTCTGACAGCCGCCGCAGCGGCGATTGGCCCTCAGTTGACATCGGATCTCCTTTTGATCAGGTCTCTGGCCGCCGCGGCGATGCCGGGCGCATCGAAGCCGAGCTTCTCGAGCACGGTCGCACCCGGTGCCGACGCTCCGAAACGGTCGAGCCCGTGGACCGCGCCGTCGAGCCCCACCCACTTCCACCAG
Source organism: Solirubrobacteraceae bacterium (assembly GCA_035622255.1). Classification (GTDB taxonomy): domain Bacteria; phylum Actinomycetota; class Thermoleophilia; order Solirubrobacterales; family Solirubrobacteraceae; genus Palsa-744. Next base: position 5,960 of record DASPVR010000190.1, read on the forward strand.
CCGAGCGTCGCCCCCGGCTCGATCGCCAGGCGCGCGCTCACGGCCCGCGGCAGCACCTGCTCGCGGTACTCCGGCGACTGGGCTTCGAACAGCTCCACGCAGGGCATCGAGACGACGCGCACGCCCACGCCCTCGTCCGCCAGCTCGCGCGCGGCCTGGAGCGTGGGCGCAACCTCGGTTCCCGTGGCGATCATGATCAGCCGGACGGGCGACCGGGAGCCGTCGTTGGCGCTGGCGGCCCTGTCTGACTCCCACAGAACATAGCCGCCCCGTGCGAGCTCATCTGCGGGGGCGACCTCGGCGCGATCGAGCACCGGCGTGCCCTGGCGTGAGAGCAGCAGCGCCACCGGGCCGTCGTCGCGCTGCAGCGCGACCTCCCAGGCGACCACGGTCTCGGCGGCGTCGGCCGGGCGGATCACCCACAGCTGCGGGATCGCGCGCAGCGACGCGAAGTGCTCGATCGGCTGGTGCGTGGGCCCGTCCTCGCCCAGCCCGATCGAGTCGTGCGTCCACACCCACACGACCGGCAGCTGCATGAGCGCCGACAGTCGCACCGCGCCGCGCATGTAGTCCGAGAACGTCAGGAAGGTGGAGCCATAGGGCTTGACGATCCCCCCGTGCGCGGCGGCGCCGTTGACGATCGCGCCCATCGCGTGCTCGCGGATCCCGAAGGGTACGTTGCGCCCGGCGTGCGCGCGCGAGAACTCGCCGGCGCCCTGGAACACGGTCTTCGTCGACTCGACGAGGTCGGCCGCACCGCCGATCATCGTCGGCGCGAACTGCGAGAAGGCGGCCATGACCTTCTGCCCGGCGGCGCGCGTGGCGAGCTCTTCGCCGGGCTGGAACTGCGGCAGAGCCCCGCGCCAGCCGTCGCGCATGCGCCCCGACCACGCGCGGTCCCATTCCCGCGCGGCGTCGGGCGCGGCCTCGCGCCACGCGGCGTAGCGCCGCTCCCACTCGGCCTGCGCCGCGCCGCCGCGCTCGCGCAGCGACATGTGCTCGTACACGCCCTCGGGGATCGCGAACGTCTGGTCCGGATCGAAGCCGAGCACCTCCTTGGTCGCGCGCACCTCGTCTTCGCCGAGCGGCGCTCCGTGCGCCTTTGCCGTGTCGATCGCGTGCGGGGCCGGGTAGGCGATGTGCGAGCGGATCGAGATGAACGACGGCCGCTCGCGTTCGTCGCGCGCGCGCGCGAGCGCGGCGGCGAGCGCGTCGAGGTCCTCGGAGTCCGCCACGCGCTGGACGTGCCAGCCGTCGGCCTGCAGCCGGCCCACGTGGTCCTCGCCGTCGAAGGACAGCGCAGTGGTCCCGTCGATCGTGATGCGGTTGTCGTCGTAGCAGACGACGAGCTTGTCGAGCGCGAAGTGGCCGGCGATCGAGGCGGCCTCCTGGGAGAGGCCCTCCATCATGTCGCCGTCCGAGCAGACCGCATAGACGTGGTGGTCGACGATCGCGTGCCCGGGCCGGTTGAACTGGTCGCCAAGAAAGCGCTCGGCGATCGCCATGCCGACCGCGTTGGCGAAGCCCTGCCCGAGCGGGCCGGTCGTGACCTCGATACCCGGCGTGTGCCCGCGCTCGGGGTGGCCGGGCGTGCGCGAACCCCACTGGCGAAACCGGCGCAGGTCCTCGAGGCCGAGGTCGTAGCCGCTGAGATGCAGCAGCGCGTACTGGAGCATGCAGGCATGGCCGCTCGAGAGCACGAAGCGATCGCGGTCGGGCCAGCGCGTGTCGTCCGGGTTGGCCCGCAGGAACTGCTCGAAGATCGTGTAGCCGAGCGGCGCGAGCGCCATCGCCGTTCCGGGGTGCCCGGCGTTGGCCTTCTGGACGGCGTCCATCGCCAGGCAGCGGATCGTGTCGATCGAGAGCCGGCAGACATCGCCCTCGGTGGCGACGTGTCGCTCCCGCGAGGCGCGCTCTTGAACTCTCGCCTCCATCGCCCCGATCCTAGCGATGCCGACCGTTCGGGACGCCCGCGGCTAGAGTCACGGGTAGATGAACGAGCAGTTCTGTGACGTTGGGCGTGGGATCACGCTCTGCTACGAGACCTTTGGCGACGCCTCGGACCCGCCCGCGGTGCTGATCATGGGGCTCTCGGTGCAGATGCTCGCGTGGCCCGACGACTTCTGCCACGCGCTGGCCGCGAGCGGGCTGTACGTGGTGCGCTTCGACAATCGCGACATCGGCCACTCGACGCACATGCGCACGCGCCCGCCGACGATTCCCCAGCTGCTGCTGCGCTCGGTCGTGCGCCCGAGCTTCACGGCCGGCTACCGGCTCGGCGACATGGCGCAGGACACAGTCGGCTTGATCGACCGTCTGGGGCTCTCGCCGGCGCACGTCATCGGCGCCTCGATGGGGGGAATGATCGCCCAGACGCTCACCGCACGCCACCCCGACAGGGTGCGCTCGCTGGTCTCGATCATGTCCAATACCGGTAACCGCTTCAGCGGTCAGCCCAAGCTCGCGATCTACCCGGCCTTCCTCCAGCGCCCTCCGCGCAG
>DASPVR010000191.1:0-17157 GCA_035622255.1 Solirubrobacteraceae bacterium
GTCGTCTGCAGAGTCCCGACCTGCGTCTTGGCCGCCGAGTCGCTGGCCTTGCTGGTCTGGCTCAGGAACGCCGGGATGGCGATCGCCGCGAGGATTCCGATGATCAGGATGACCACCAGAAGTTCGATCAGGGTGAAACCCGCGTCGCCGGCGGCGAACTGATGCAGTCTGTCTAACATCACGATCCTCCTCGGATCCGGTCGGCCCCACACAGCCGAGGGCTTCACCTCGTATTGGTGACGCGTCCGTCGTTATCCGATCCGCAGATCACAAGCTTTGGATCGGCTAGCGCCGGGCCGACTTTGCTATGCAAACGAATGCTTGCCCTGGCACCTCGGCAGTGGAGCTGTGTGGTACAAGCATCGGCTGGCGCGCGCGAGCAGATGCGCGACGCGCGGCGTTTCGACGGATGGCTCAGGCGTTAGCGAGCAGGACGTAGCAAAGCTACGCGATCGCCCCGTCGTGCGTGGCTCGCTCGAGCTCGATGCCGGCGCGCCCCAGCGTCGCCACCCCGCCTTCGACGACATGGACCACATCGCGTACGCCGAGGCGCTTGAGCAGGCTCGCCGCCGTCGCTGCACGCGCTCCGCCTGCGCAGACCACGGCGACGGGGCGGGAGGCGTCGAGCCCGTCAGGCAGCTCGGCGAGGTCGTGCCAGGGAGTCGACAGCGACCCGGGCAGGTGACCAGCCTCCCACTCACCGCGTTCGCGCACGTCGAGGACCTGCAGGGCAGGCTCTCTGGCCAGCCAGCTCGGGAGGTCGCGCGCGGCCACGCGGTCGGTGTGGTCCAAGGGGCGCCCTTCCTGGCGCCAGTTGGTCATGCCGCCGGCGAGCAGCCCGCCGATGCGCTGGAGGCCAACAGTCAGCGCGAGCCTCGCGGCGCGCCGTCCGTCGGCGTCGTCGCGGCCGATGAACACGAGCTCTTGCTCGGGCTCGGCCACCCATGCCAGCTTGGATCCGAAACCCGCTCCGAACGACGGTATGCAGACCGAGCCGTGGATGTGCACATCGTCGAACTGCAGGTCGGTCCGCACATCGACCAGCAGCGCTCCCTCGTCGCGCTTGAGCAGGACCTGATGCGGATACAGCGCCGGCGCTTCGACCCCGCCCATGACGAGCGGGCCACGGTTGAGCGCGACGATCTGCTCGAAATTGGGAGGCTGGGGGCCGAGCTTGGCGAGAGCCTGCTCCACGAACTGCGCCTCGTCCTCGATCGCCAGGGTGGGGTTGTGGCGCTTCTCAAAGCCGATCGTCGAGCAGACCTTGAGGTTCATGCCCGCGCCTCCGCACATCGATCCCCCGACGTGGGCTGGCCAGAGCTCGCAATCGTCGGGGAGCGTAAGCAGCTTGCGATGCAGGGAGTAGAAGATCTGCGCGGCTCCTAGCGATGTGTCGATCGCCAGGTCCGTGCGCGCCACGTCGCCGACGAACAGGCTGTCGCCGCTGAGCAGCGCCCACGGCTCGGCGCCGCGGTCGTTGTCGATGAGCAGGAACGCCGTGTGCTCGGGACGGTGTCCGGGGGTGTGCAGCGCGCGGATCGAGAGCGATCCGATCGCGAGCTCCCAGCCGTCCTCGAAGGGGTCGTGGTCGTAGTCCGGCTCGGCTGCGCGGTGTATATGGATGCGCGCGCCAGTGGCGGCGATCAGGCGCCCATGACCGGAGACGTGGTCGGCGTGGTTGTGCGTCTCAAGGATGTGCTCGATCTTCACACCGTGGTAGCGCGCGAGGTCCAGGTACTCGTCGATCTCAAACCGCGGGTCGACGACGGCGGCAACGCCGGCGTGCGCGTCGCCGATCAAATAGGAGGCGCAGCCGAGGTCGTCCTGGATGATCTGTCTGAAGAGCATCAGATCAACAGTCGGCTGGCACGGGTCATGTTGCGCCTGGCAGCCCGGCGGCGACGTCGCGGCAGCGCTCGCAGATCTGCGGCGGGATCACGCCGAGGCGCATGAGGCCAGCGAACGCCTTGCAGCCGAGGCAGTAGCCGAACACCGACTCGAGCGTCGCGGCGACGATCAGCAGGCCGAGCAGCACGTACGCAGCGGTGTCCAAGCCAAGCACCAGGGCCAGGAGGGCGGCCAGCACGGAAAAGGTCGCTCCGATCGCCTGCGCAAACCGCTTCGGTGGACCCGGAACCGGTCGCGGGGCGAGCCCCAGGCGGGGCGTGATGACGCGCGTGACGAGCTGGGCGAGGGGGCTGAGCTTGGGCCCCGCCAGCGTGCGCACGACGAAGCCGTAGGCGATCACCGCGATCAGCCAAGGCTCGTTCAGGGCTATCGCGAGCACGCCCAGCACCACGACGCCGCCTGCCACGAGCCGCGCGGACACCTCGTTGACGGGGTCCGGGAACGAGAACCAGCTCGAGCTGCGCCGGTGTCGCGGGCCACGGCTCGCGGATCGGTCGGCCTGTACCAACATTTGACACTTATACTATCAACAATGTCGCCGCGAAAGCCGCCCCGGATTCCGGCTTTTTCGGCACGACGATGCTGTCCTGATTGGGCTAGGATGCCGGCACCCCCGCGCCTGACCGGGGCCGCTCGACTTCACCGTGCTGGGCCGGTGTGAGGGTAGGCGCGAACTGAATCGTCACCCGGGCTGACACCAGCCCCAACCAGAAAGAGGAGCGATGGCTACGACCACAGCAGAGCCTCACCTGGCGCTCGGTGATGTTGCCGCGCGTCAGCTTGCCAATGCACAGAAGACAGCGCCGACGATGCTGTCGATCACTCCACGATGGCTGGTTCACCTACTGCCATGGGTTGGCGTAGAGGCCGGTATCTATCGGTTGAACAAGGTGAGAGACGAAAGTCGTGTCCTGACAGCGTGTTCTGAGCGGGAAACCCAGCAGGAACTTCCCGAGACGTTCGTCGACTATGAGGACCAACCGCGCGAGTATTACCTCAGTTCGGTCACGACCGTGATCGATGTTCACACACGCGTGTCCGACCTCTACAGCCATCCGTTCGATCAGATCAAGGAGCAGTTGCGGCTGGCGATCGAGACGATCAAGGAGCGCCAGGAGTCCGAGCTGCTGCACAACAGTGACTACGGGATTTTGACCAACATCGCCGCTGCTCAGAAGGTCAAGACCGCGGGCGGACCGCCGACCCCGGATGATCTAGACGAGCTGATCACCCGCGTCTGGAAGGAGCCGGCTTTCTTCCTCGCCCACCCGAGGGCGATTGCCGCATTCGGCCGTGAGGCGACGCGACGCGGCGTGCCGCCGGCCACCGTCAGCCTGTTCGGCTCGCCCGTGATCACATGGCGTGGGATCCCGATCGTGCCGAGTGACAAGCTTCCGATCAAAGAAAACAAGACTCAGATGCTGCTGATGCGCACCGGTGAGAGCCGGCAAGGGGTAGTCGGTCTCTATCAGCCCGGCCCGTCGGGCGAGCAGGGACTCGGGCTGTCGGTGAAGTTCATGGGCATCAGTCGCAAGGCGATCGCCTCCTACCTCGTCTCGTTGTATTGCTCGGCCGCGATCCTGACCGATGACGCCGTCGCGGTGCTCGACGGCGTGGTAGTCAACAAGTACCACGAGTACAATCATGCCTACCGGAAATGAGGCCAACGGAAGTCGCCCAGCGAATCCGCAGCCGCCAAGTAAAGGGACACCCGGCGGTGGCGCATCGGTGACGAAAGGCGGGCCGTTCAATCTCAGCGAGATGGAGCGCCTGGCCAACGAGATGTTCAGGGCGCTGCCCGGCGCGTTCCTGCCCGGCATCGACCCCGAGCAGCTGACGTCAGTACCACTCCCCGAGGAGGCCGAGTCGCTGCGCCCGCCCGCCGACGCGCCGCCCTCGCCCAACGGTCACTTCACACCCAACGGTCACTTCCCGGACGGCGCCGCGATGCTCGAGGAGCTCGAGTCGGGGTGGGGGACGCCCGCCGAGGCGAGCGCTGATTCGGTCAACGGGGCATCGGTCAACGGGGCAGCTCCCGCAGCAGCTCCCCCAGGGCCGATATATCTGCCGCGGGGGGCCCCCGCGCTGCCAGGCGTGCCGGCCCCCGCGCCGGACCCGTTGCCGCCGTCGACGGGAGGGGGTCTGTTTGGTCTGAGCGGTGATCCGATGTCGCTCGCAGAGCTCGGCTTGGCGGGTGTGCCGCGTGGTGCGGTCGAAGACCCGTTCGCCGCCGGGCCTTACTTCGTCGAGGAGGCCGCGCGGCTCGCGGTGGACGAGCACGTGCCCGAGCCCCCGGGGCCGCTTGTCGGCGCTCCCGCGCCAGAATCCCTGCATCCCGGGTTCGATGTGGACAGCGTGCGCAGCGAGTTCCCAATCCTGGGCGAGATGGTGCAGGGGCAACCGCTCGTCTGGCTCGACAACGGCGCCACGACGCACAAGCCAGAGGCGGTGATCGCGCGCCTGGATGAGTTCTATCGGCACGAGAACTCAAACATCCACCGCGGCGCGCACGAGCTCGCCGCCCGCGCGACCGACGCCTATGAGGAGGCGCGCGACACGGTCACTCGCTTCCTGCACGCGCCCGCGCGCGAGGAGGTCGTGTTCGTTCGCGGGACGACCGAGGCGATCAACCTAGTCGCCCAGTCGTGGGGTAGCGCGAACCTCTCCCCGGGCGATGAGATCCTGATCACCTGGCTCGAGCACCACGCGAACATCGTGCCCTGGCAGCGGGTGTGCGAGGCGACCGGCGCGCGCCTGTGTGTCGTCCCGGTCGACGACAGCGGGCGGGTGATGCTCGACGAGTACGAGCGGCTGCTGTCTGACCGCACCCGCCTCGTCGCGTTCTCACACGTCTCCAACGTGCTCGGCACGATCCTGCCGGCACGAGAGATGACCGAGCTCGCCCACCGCTACGGCGCACGCGTGCTGATCGACGGAGCCCAAGCGGTGGCGCACATGCCGGTCGACGTTCGGTCGCTCGACAGCGACTGGTATGCCTTCTCGGGTCACAAGGTGTTCGGGCCGCTCGGAGTGGGAGTCCTGCACGGCAAGAAGGAGCTGCTTGACTCGATGCCCCCATGGCAGGGCGGCGGCAACATGATCCGCGATGTCACATTCGAGCAGACCCTGTACCAGCCCGCGCCGGTGCGCTTCGAGGCCGGTACGAGCAGCATCGCAGACGCCGTCGGGCTGGGGGCGGCGCTCGACTACGTAGACCGTGTCGGACGCGAGAACATCAGTCGCTACGAGCACGAGCTGCTCAGATATGCAACAGCTGCGCTCGCGAGCGTCCCCGGCCTGCACCTGTTCGGCACCGCCCCCGACAAGGCGGGCGTGCTGTCGTTCGTGCTCGACGGGCTCACCCCCGAGGAGGTCGGCGAGGCGCTCAATCGCGAGGGCATCGCGGTGCGGGCGGGCCACCACTGCGCCCAGCCGATAGTGCGCCGCTTCGGCCACGAGGGCAACGTGCGCGCGTCGCTGGCCTTGTACAACACCTGCGCTGACGTCGATGCGCTCGTGGCCGCCTTGAAGCAGCTCGCGACTCGCAGCGTCGACATGTCGGGGGGCGACGAGGGAAGCCGAATCAACGGCAGGAGAATCTGAGCTGGCCCGGGTCTGTCGACTAGGCGCGCATCTCGATCAGCTCGACCCGGTAGCCGTCGGGGTCTTTCACGAACGCGATCCGCGGACCGCCGTCGCTGACCGTGTACGGCGGCCTCTCGGGCTCGATGCCCTGGCCGGCGAGTCGCTGCAGCGTGGCATCGAGGTCCCCGGCCGAGATCGCGATGTGTCCGTAGCCGCTGCCGAGCTCATAGGAGTCCACGCCGAAGTTGTGCGTCAGCTCCAGACGCGGCATGCTGCCGTCGCCCGGCTGGTTCATGAACACGTTCACGGCCTCGTCTTTGATCGGGATGCGGCCGATCTCCTCGAAACCGAGCGCCTCGTAGAAGGCGACCGAGCGGTCGATGTCGCCGATGCGGTAGCAGGTGTGTATGAGGGCCATGGGCGGAGTGTATGCGCTGACCCGAAGACTCGTCCAGGAACGCCGGCTTCAGGTTCTTTGTCCGCTACCGCTGAGCTTTAAGCCCACGTTCAGCCCGCCTTGATGCACGCGGGCCACCGTGTTGCTACCCCCCCGCACACCCCCCGATCTGAAGGGAGACCGCAATGGCCAGGATCATGGTGACGACAGGCTCGGTGGGCAGCTACCCCGACGCGTCGACCAACGAGGCCTCCGTGCTGCTGGACGAGCGTGTCGAGCCGATTCATCTCAGCGAGGATCAGGCCGCGCGCCAGCTGATCGAACGGATCGCCTGGGCCGTCGCCGACGCCCAGGACGACGAGCACGCGCCCTAGCGGTTGGCTTCGCCGAGGCGGGGCGCCGCGGCGTCCTGCCTCGGCGGGCCGGCCCGCCGGCCCACGTCCACGCTCGGCGCGCGATGTACGCTGGCGGCGTGCGCACGTTGATAGTCGGCCACGGCGGGCGCGAGAGCGCGCTGGCGCGTCGCATGGGCGAGCACAGCGAGCTGCACGCCCTCATCGGCCACGAGAACCCGTCGATCGTCGCTGCCGCCGAGGCCTCCGGCGGCGGCTACGCGACCGGCGACGTACGCGACCCGCGGGTGGTCGCCGCGTTCGCGCGCGAGCGCGAGGTGGAGATCGCGATGGTGAGCGCCGACGAGCCGCTCGCAGCCGGCGTCGTCGACGCGCTGCTCGCGCAGGGCACGCGCGCCGTGGGGCCCACACGCGCTGGCGCCGAGATCGAGTGGAACAAGGTCTTCGCGCGCGAGCTGCTGGCCGAGGTGGCGCCCGAGGCCGCCCCGATGCTGCGCGTCGTCTCGCGCCCGCGCGAGCTCGACGAGGCGATCGCGAGCTTCGGCGCCACGCCCGTCGCCGTCAAGCCCTCGGGCCTCACGGGCGGCAAGGGCGTGAAGGTCATGGGCCCGCACCTGGCCGACCACGCGCAGGCCGGGGAGTACGCCAAGAGCCTGCTCGCGGCCGGCGGCGCCGGGGAGACCGTGCTGATCGAGGAGAAGGTGCTCGGCGCGGAGTTCACGATCCAGGCCGTGAGCGACGGGCGCACGGTCGTGTTTCCGCCCGCCACCTACGACTACCCCTACCGCTATGACGGCGACGAGGGGCCGGGCACGGGCGGCATGGGCTCGCTGTCGATGGCGGCGCCGACGTTGCCGTTCATGACCGACGCGCACTACCGGCAAGCGTGCTCGATCATCGAGCGGGTCATCGAGCGCCTGGCTGACGAAGGGCGCCACTTCAGCGGGGTCATGAACAGCGGCTTCTTCGCGACGGCCGACGGCGTGAAGGTGATCGAGTTCAACGCGCGCTTCGGCGACCCCGAGTGCATGAACATCATGAGCCTGTTCGCAGGCAGCTGGCCCGAGACGATGGAGCACATCGCCTCCGCCACCCTGACCGCGGGCGACGTCGCGTTGCGCGACGAGGCCTCGCTCGTTCTCTACCTCGTCTCGCCCGACTACGCGCTGCGCGCCGGTCCGGCGTATGAGTTCGAGCTCGACGTCGACGCGCTCGCGGCGGGCGGCTGCGAGGTCCACTTCGCATCCGCCGTCCGGGTCACAGAGCGCACCTATCGCACCGTGGGCACATCGCGCGCGGTCGCGCTCGCATGCACCCGCCCCACGCTCGAGCAGGCGCGCGCCGCCGCCGCCGCAGGCGCCGCCACGGTCCCGGTGCTCGAGTGGCGCCGGGACGTTGGCGACACCGCCTACCTCGAAGGCCTGCGCCGCCTGGTCGCCGGCCGGGGCGCCGGCGCAGAGCGCCCCGACGCGCCCGGCCAGCGCCTGGCGCGCCAGTCGGCCTGAGCGGGCTCGTGCAAGGATGGACGCGGTGACCATGCGGTGATCGTCGAGCATGCCTCCCATCCCCAGTTCGTCTCGAACACCTACCTGGTCGCCGACGGCGAGGGCGGGCCGGCGTTCTTCATCGACGCCGGCGGCCCGGTTGCGCCCCTGATCGACGCCGCCGAGCGTCTCGGCCTCGCGCCCACTCACCTGCTGTTGACCCATCACCACTTCGACCACGTGTGCGAGGCTCCGGCGCTGCGCGAGCGCTGGCCGGAGATGCGGGTGCTGATCAGCTCGCTGGAGCGCGACCTGCTCCAGGCCAGCGACGCGAGTCCGGCATCGCCCAACGGCGCCGACGCGGGGTCGCTGGCCACCGGGACCGTCGAGGCGGGGGAGACGCTGTCCTTCGGCGGTCTCACCGTGCGCCCGCTGCACACCCCCGGGCATACCGCCGGGATGCTCTCGTTCCTGGTTGCCCCCGGCGTCGGCCCTCCCGCCGGTCGCGGTGGCGGCAAGGCGCAGGCGGTGTTCACCGGAGACACGCTGTTCAAGGGCTCGGTCGGTGGCGTCCGCGCCCCCGGCCACACCTCATATGGCGACCTGCGCGACTCGATTATGGGCACGCTCATGGAGCTGGCGCCCGACACCGTCGTCTACCCCGGTCATTCCGAGGCGAGCACGGTCGCCCAGGAGTGGGAGTCAAACGCCTTCATCCGCATCTGGCGCGGGCTGGATCCGGAGGGATCGCGGGCGTGCACGGCGCTCGGGGAGCCCGCCACGCTCGTGCTGCTCGGCGCCGACTACGACGGTGGCACGAAGGCCTGGGTGCGCTGGCCCGACGGCTCCGACGACATCGTGCCGGGGTCGCGCGTGCAGGTGCGGTCCTAGCGCGCGGCGGCGCGGCGCCGCCAAAATGGCCGGGCGGCACCGGCGCGCGCTTAAAATCACAAGCGCCATGCCGCGCGAGAGCGACAAGATCCCGACCTCGCGCGTGCGGCGCACGGCGACGGTCGCGACGCTGGCCGCAAGCGAGGCGGTCAAGCAGTTCGGCACCCGCGCCGCGAACGTGACGCGCGGCGAGGAGGCCTCCGAGGAGGCGCTCGCCAGGCGCCAGCTGCAGACGGCCAAGCAGATCGTGGCGGCGCTGGGAACGATGAAGGGCGCCGCGATGAAGCTCGGTCAGGTGATGTCGTTCCTGGATGTCGGCCTCGTGCCCGAGGAGCACCGCGATGAGTTCCAGCGCGAGCTGGCAAAGCTCAGGGACGCCGCGCCGACCGTGTCGTTCAAGCAGATGCGCAAGGTCGTCGAGCAGGACCTCGAAGCGCCGCTTGGGGAGGTGTTCGAGCGTTTCGAGCCCGAGCCGATCGCGGCGGCCTCGATCGGCCAGGTCTACCGCGCGACGCTCGCCGACGGACGCGACGTCGCCGTCAAGGTCCAGTACCCCGGCGTGGCCGCGGCGGTGCGCGCGGACATGCAGAACCTCGAGATGATCATGCGCCTGCTCAAGCGCATGACGCCGGCGATGGATGTCAAGGCGGTTGCGGGCGAGATCAGGGGGCGGATCGTCGAGGAGCTCGACTACGAGCTCGAGGCCCAGAACCAGCGCGCGCTCGCCCGCATCTTCGCGGGACACCCGTTCATCGTCGTGCCCGACGTCGTCACCTCGCTCTCGCGCGAGCGCGTGCTCGTGAGCGAGTTCGTCGAGGGGGCGGGCTTCGAGGAGGTGAAGGACTATCCGCAGGCGCAGCGCGACCGCGTCGGCGAGATCGTCATGCGTTTCTTCTTGGGCTGCATGTACCGCCACCGCCAGTTCTCCGGCGACCCGCATCCCGGCAACTTCCTGCTGCTCGCCGACGGGCGCGTGGCGTTTCTGGATTTCGGCCTGTTCAAGCGCATGGACGCCGACGCCGTGGAAATGGAGCTGGCGGCGCAGCGCGCGGTCGTCGAGCACGACGCGATCGGGCTGCACGAGCTGCTGGCACGCTACGGCTTTCTGCCCGAACCCGAGCGCGTCGAGCCCGAGCACCTGCTCGAGTTCGTCGAGGACGCGATCTGGTGGTACACGACCGCCGATGAAACGCTGCAGCTCACGCCCGAGATCGCCACGCAGGTGATGATCGAGAGCTCCGATCCGCGCTCGCGCCACTTCCGCGAGATGCGCCACCAGGACATGCTCCCCGAGCACCTGTTCGGCCGGCGCATGGAGATGCTCACGCTCGCCGTGCTCGCACAGCTGCGCGCGCGCGCCAACTGGCACCGGATCGCGCGCGAGTGGATCTACGGCGGCGAGCCGGTGACCGAGCTCGGGCGCCAGGAGGCCGAGTTCTACGGGCGCAGGGGGGTGCGCGCGGGCTGAGCGCGCACCGCCGCGGTGTCGCGCGACCAGGCTGCGGCGTAGACTCACGCCGGTCCGGGCGCGACACGGCGTCCAAAGGAGCGGCCCGGCGCGTTGCGCCGCTGTGCGGATCGCCGCGAGCGGCAGGCCACACGACAGGGACCCCGAGATGAGCAACAGACCCGTTTTTGTCTACGCCGCCACCTATGCGGACGAGACCACCGCCCGCTCCGACTACGACAGTCTGCTCGAGCTGCACGCCGCGAAGCTGCTCGGAACCTACGACGTCGCGCTGCTCGCCAAGGACGACGACGGCAAGGTGCACGTCAAAAAGCACGAGGCCGACGCCGACGAGCTCAGACGTGAGCTCGAGCAGGCCGAGAAGGCACAGGCGACCAGCTAGGCGCGCGCTCGCGATGTGCCGGTGGATGGCATGGCACGGGCACCCGGTGCTCGTCGAGGAGCTGCTCATCAAGCCCCCGAACGGGCTGATCGAGCAGAGCCTGCATTCGCGGATGGGGGCCGAGACGACCAACGGCGACGGGTTCGGGCTGGGCTGGTACGGGACGGGCGATGGGCCGGGCCTGTTCCGCAGCGTGCTGCCGGCGTGGGGGGACGTCAACCTGCGCAACCTGGCCTCGCACATCGAGTCGCCTCTGTTCCTGGCCCACGTGCGGGCCACGTCGGGGAGCCCCATCCAGGAGACGAACTGCCATCCCTATCGCCACGGTTGTTGGCTGTTCGTGCACAACGGCCTGATCAACGACTTCCAGGCGATCCGCCGCGAGCTGATGCTCGCGGTCGCGCCCGAGCTGTTCGGAGAGATCCAGGGCTCGACGGACTCCGAGGTTCTCTTTCACCTCGCCCTCACCCACGGGCTGGAAGAGGATCCGATCACGGCGCTCGCGCAGACGATCGGCTTCGTCGAGACGACCGCCGCCGAGCACGGCGTCGAGCGGGCGATCCAGGCGAGCATCGGCGTGAGCGACGGCGAGCGCCTGTGGGCCGTGCGCTACTCCACCGAGCACCAGTCGCGCACGCTGTTCGTGTCCGCCGACGCACATGCGATCAAGCAGCTTCACCCCGAGAACCCCCGGCTGCAGATGCTCAGCGACGAGGACCGGCTGGTCGTCTCCGAGCCGCTCGCCGACCTGCCCGGCGCCTGGATCGAGTTCCCCGAGTCGACGGCGCTCGTGATCCATCCGGGCGGGCGCCACGACCAGCTGGAGTTCACACCGTCGCTCGCCGCCTGAGCGCCGAGCGGCGTCGTCGTCGCGCGCCGGCGGCGACGCGAGGAGATTCGCGCCGCTCTACACGAGCTGGATCTGGATCAGGCTCGTCGTGCCCGGTCTTCCCGACGGCAGCCCGGCGGTGATGCCCACGCGCTCGCCCGCCTCGCACCAGCCGAGCTCGACCACGCGGCGCGCGGCGTCGGCGATCAGCGCCTCCGTGGTCTCGTGACGCGCCATCGAGGCGGCCTGGACGCCCCACAACAGGCTGCAGCGCCTGACCGTCTCCTTGCCAGGCGAGAGCGCGAAGATCGGCACGGTCGGGCGGTGCGCGGAGACCAGGCGGGCCGAGCGCCCCGACAGGGTGGGGACGACGAGCGCGTCGAGGTGCAGCTCGCGCGCGGCGTCACACAGGCTGTGCGCGACCGTGTAGGCGGGGTCTGACTCGGTGCGGCGCACGCGCGTGGCGTTCCAGCGCTCATAAGGTGCGATCGACTCCGTCTGCTCGGCGACGGCCGCCATCATCGCCACGGCCTCGACGGGGTGGGCGCCGACGGCGGTCTCCTGGGAGAGCATCACCGCGTCGGTGCCATCGAGGATCGCGTTGGCGACGTCGGCGACCTCGGCGCGGGTGGGACGCGAGGAGCTGACCATCGAGTCGAGCATCTGGGTGGCGGTGATCGACGGGCGCGCCATCCAGCCGGCCAGCTCGAGCAGCTGCTTCTGCACGATCGGCACGCGCGCGATCGGCAGCTCGATCCCGAGGTCCCCGCGCGCGACCATCACGCAGTCGGCGGCCTTGAGGATCTCGGCGGCGCGTTCCACGGCGATCGGCTTCTCCATCTTGGCGATCAGCGGCAGACGCGTGTGCTCGCGCACCGATTCGATGTCCTCGGGGCGCTGCACGAACGAGAGCGCGACCATGTCGACGCCGATCGATTCGCCGTGGCTGAGCAGGTGCAGGTCCTCCTCGGGCATCGACGGCAGGGCGGCCACCGGGCCGGGGATGTTCAACCCCTGGCGCGAGGCGACCGCGCCGCCGACCTCGATCTCGGTGTCGATCTCGCACTCGCCGGCGCGCACGTCGATGACCCGCAGGCGCACCGACCCGTCGGCCAGGTATAGGACCGTGTTTGGCTCGACCGCATCGGCCAGCCCCTTCCAGGAGACGCTCATGTGCTCGCTGTCGCCGACCAGCTCCTTGCTGCCGTTGCCGCAGGAGAGCATCAGCCGCTCGCCCGCGGTCAGCTCGACGACGTCCTCGCGCAGCGGACCGATCCGCAGCTTCGGTCCCGGGAGGTCTTGGAGGATCGCCACGGGGCGCCCGACTTGGCCGGCGGCGTCGCGCACGCGCTTGGCCGTCTCGGCGTGCTCCTGCAGCGTGCCGTGGGAGTAGTTCAGGCGTGCCACGTCCATGCCGGCGTGCACCATGCGCAGCAGCGTTCCCGCCTCGCGCGAGGCCGGGCCGATCGTGGCGACGATCTTGGTGCGGCGCATCGATTGATCGTATTCAGCGCGTCAGCCGGCTCCTGTTACTGAGCCCCTACGATCAACCCCGTGCTCGGCCCCACACGTCCGCTCCCCCATGTCGGCGCGCGTGCGCGCCTGGCGCACTTCGGCGGCGACTGCGAGCAGGGAACGGTCGTCGCCGTGCGCGACCAGGGACGGCGCCTGGAGGTGCGCAGCGACGCCGGCGAGCGCTTTCAGTTCGTGCTCAGCCAGGCGACCGGGCGCTTCGTGTGCGCGGGCCAGGCGCAGGGGCCGCGCCTGGAGCTGCTCAGGGCGCCGTGAGCTCGGGGAAGTGCTCGGCGCAGTGCTCGCGCAGCACGTCGCGCACCCACGCGCGCTCGCGCGGACTGGCGGCGCGGAAGCGCTGAAGCAGCTCGCGCTGGCGCTCGATCGGGGCGCCTGCGATCTCCCAGCGCACGGCCAGGTGCTCGAACAGCAGCTCGACCGCCCGCTGCCAGGCGTCCTCGCGTGAGAGCGGGTTTCCCGTCAACGCGCGCGCATACTCGCCGCGCGCGCCGGCGGTGAGCGAGCCGCGTAGCGTGAGCACGTTGCCCTCGGCGTCGGCGTAGTCGCTGCTCGGGGCCTTCAGCCGCGCGCTCGGCGCGCCCAAGCCGGCCCGCCGGCGTCTGCGCCGCGCCACGCCCAGCTATACGGCGCGCGCCGCCTGCAGCAGCTGCGCGCGCACGTCACCGGTGAGCGGCCTGCCGTGACCCGGCCAGGCGACGGCGGGCTGGAGCGCCGCCAGCTTGCAGATGCTCTCGCGGGCCTGCTCTGTGTTGAGGTTGTATGCCGGCTCGGGCACGTGTGCGGGAGCGTCACGTCCCCACAGATCGATCGTTTCAAAGCAGTCGCTGACGAGCGCCAGGCGATCGGACTCTCGCCACAGCCCGATCAGCCCGGGCGCGTGGCCGGGCAGGTGGATGACCTCAAAGCCGGCGATCCGGTCGCCCTCCTCCACGGTGGCGGCGATGTCCACGGGGCCGCCATAGGCATAGCGGTGCAGCAGGCGGTGGATCTGGCGCTGGGGGGTGGGCAGCTCGGCCAGGTCGGGCGACCAGTAGCGAAAGCCGCCGCTGCCCTCGGCGTCCTGGACCTCGGCCGGATGGCACAGCACCGGGACCCCGAGCGCACCTGCCACCCCGCGATGGTCGGTGTGACCGTGGCTGAGCACCACGCGGCGAATCCCCCCGCGCGTGGCGCCGGCGTGGGCGACGGCGCGCGTCATCGTGCGCGCACCGGCGTCGAACAGCGTCAGGGCGCCGTCGTCCTCGATCAGGAACACGTTGCAGCGTCCAGGCTGGCCCTGGATCAGCCACACGCCCTCGGCCACGAGACCGGGCTCGGCCGCCGCCAGCCCGCTCGTCAGCCGCGTCTTGGCGTTGAACGCACCGGTCATGCGCTGTTGTGCGGCCGACCCCGCGGCCGGCATCATCCCGACCTGGCGCGGCAGGCTCAGCGTGTCCGTGAAGGCGTCGTTTGACCGGATCAGCCCATCGCGCACGGTGAACAGGTCCAGCCCCTCGAGCACGATCGGATCGTCCGTCGGCGCCAGGCCGCCGAGCTGCCCGGGGCCGGCGAACGTGCCCACAAAACGCCAGTGCGCCACACAGCGGTCCCCCTCGCTGGTCGTCGAGAGAACCTCCACGCGCAGATCGGGCAGCGCCTGCAGCAGCTCGCCGAAGAAGTCGCGAATGCCCTCGGGGGCGGCGATGTCGGTGAGCCCGCGCACGTGCTCGCGCCCGCCGGGCTCCCACAGCGAGACGGCGGTCTCCAGGTCGCGCTCGCCGAGCGCCTGGAAGTAGGCGCGCACGATCTCCGCGCTGCCCGGACCGGTGATGCGTTGGCGCTGCGTGGTGGCCTGCTGGAGACTGGCAGCGGCCTCCTGGACCTTCGAAGCTACCGTGCTCGCGCGCTCCTCGCCCATGAGATCTCCTTTGGCGACGCCGATGGCGCTTACTCTACCCTGCGCACGTGGCCAAGGTGGGGCGCAGGCGCGAGCTGGGGCGTGGCGAGCGCGTGCTGCCGGGCGTCTTTCGCCTACGCCTGCCGCTGAGCTGGCCAGGCGTGCCGCACTGCAACGCCTGGGCGGTGGCGCGCGAGGACGGGATCGTGCTGTTCGACACCGGCATGCACCAGCCGGGCTCGCTCGCCGATCTCGAGCGCGCGCTTGCGATGTGCGGCCAGCGCATCGAAGACGTGCGCGTGGTCGCGTGCACGCACGCGCACTCAGACCACTGTGGCCAGGCCGGCGAGATCAAGCGCCTGACCGGCTGTGAGCTGTGGATGCACCCGCGCCACGAGTTGATGCGGCGCATGACCGAGGACCCCGACGCCGTGCTCGCCCAGCGCGTGGAGATCGCCCGCCAGAGCGGCGTGCCCGAGGAGCCCCTGCGCCGCGCGACCGAGCAGCGGCGCGAGCGTGGGAGCGGGTTCGCGGGGCCGATCGAGCCAGATCGCGAGCTGCTGGACGGGGTGAGGATCGACACCGCCCTCGGTGAGTGGATCGTGTACGAGACGCCCGGGCACTCGCCCTCGCACGTGTGCATGTTCCAGCCCCAGCGGCGTCTGCTGATCTCCGGTGACCACCTGCTCGGGCGCATCTCGCTGTTCTTCGACTACGGCTACTCGCCTGACCCCGTGGGCGAATTCCTCAGCTCGCTGGAAGTCGTCGGGGGGCTGGGCGCGCGCCTTTGCCTGGCCGGGCACGGCCGCACGTTCGCTGACGTGCGTGCGCACATAGATGCCAATCGCGCGCTCGTCGCCGAGCGCCTGCAGAAGATCGTCGCCGCGCTCGCCGAGGGACGGCCGCTGACGGGCTTCCAGGTCGTGCCACGCGTGCACGAGGACGTCGCGTTCTCTGCCGGGGGGCCGTGGCTGCTGCATGAAACGCTCGCCATGCTCACCCATCTGCAGCGCACGGGTCGCGCACGGCGCGTCCCGGGTGAGCCCGAGCGCTGGGCTGCATAATCAAAAGATGCGCATCGACCAGATCCTGGCACGCGGCGGGCCAGTGTTCTCGTTCGAGTTCTTCCCGCCCAAGACAGAGACGGGCGAGCGCAACCTGTTCGCGGCGCTGTCGGAGCTGCGCGCGCTCGAGCCCGCCTTCGTGTCCGTCACCTACGGCGCCGGCGGGTCCACGCGCGATCGCACGATCGAGATCGTCAAGCGCATCCGCGAGGACTACGGCCTGGAGGCGATGGCCCACTTCACCTGCGTCGGTGCGACCGTGGAGCAGCTGCGCGCGACGCTGGATGAGATGCACGCCGCGGGCATCGACAACGTGCTCGCGCTGCGCGGCGACCCGCCGGCCGGGCAGGAGCAGTGGGTCAAGACCGAGGGCGGCTTGGAGTACTCGCGCGACCTGGTCGTGCTAATACGCGCCGACTACCCGTTCGCGGTCGGCGCCGCCTGCTTCCCCGAGACCCACATCCACGCCACGAGCCCCGAGGCCGACCTCGCCTACCTCGCCGACAAGGTCGGCGCCGGGGTCGACTTCCTGATCACTCAGCTGTTCTTCGACAACCAGCTGTACTTCGATTTCGTCGCGCGCGCGCGCGGCGCCGGCATCGAGGTGCCGATCATCCCTGGCGTGATGCCGATCACCCACGCCGGCCAGGTCCAGCGGATGGCCAAGATGTGCGGCGCCTCGATCCCCGGCGCCCTGCAGCGCGAGCTCGCCGCGCGCGAGGACAGCGAGGAGGCGGTGCGCGACTTCGGCGTCGCCTACGCCACCCTGCAGTGCGCCGAGCTGCTCGCCGCCGGCGCGCCTGGGATCCACTTCTACACGCTCAACCGCTCGCCTGCGACGCGCGCGATCTTGAGCGCGCTAAAGCTCGCAAAGCCGTGGGAGCGGGCGGTCTACCCGGCCTCGATCTCGAGCCCCTCGGCCACACGCGGCGAACCGTCGGCTGCCTCGTAGCGGACATCGACGGAGTCGTTCTGGCGGTAGGTGCCGATGCCCCAGGCGCCCAGCAGCCAGCGCCAGCCGCTGATCCGGTCCTTGCGCAGCTCGCGCTCGAACACGAGCGCGCCTTCGCGCACCGAGAAGTCGACCCCGAGCTGCTGCGGCACGCCGTTGAGGTACACCTCGTACGGCGCGCGCACCTCGCGCGGTAGACGGACCCTGGACCTCGCCATCTCCGCGCTCGATTATGCCCGCGCGGGCGGGCGGCGCGCGCCCGGTCCGCTGCGGGGCTCAGGTCTGCAGCCGCCCGCCACGTCGCGCCAGCCGCTGATCCGGTCCTTGCGCAGCTCGCGCTCGAACTCGAGCGCGCCTTCGCGCACCGAGAAGTCGACCCCGAGCTGCTGCGGGACGCCATTGAGGTACACCTCGTACGGCGCGCGCACCTCGCGC
>DASPVR010000192.1:0-2237 GCA_035622255.1 Solirubrobacteraceae bacterium
ATGTCATCCACCCACGCGCGCACGACCTCGCCCACCAGCTGGCGGCGCGCCTCGCGACCGACCGACTCGGCTATGACCCGAATGGCATCCTGGGGCTCGATGAAGCAGAGTGGCATCGGCGACTCCCCTTGGGTTGGGAAACGGCTGACGCGAGAGACTGTAGGCGCCGGGGTGGACGGCTTCTTTGACCCCGGCCGCGACCACGAGAAGGCCTGGACTGGCCCCGGAGAAGGCTAGGGCTGGGCCGCTTCGATCCCCGGTGAGACGTGGTTCGGCGGCCCCTCCGGGCCTTCGTCCGCGTCGGCGTGGCCGGCCAGGCCCGCGTCGGCGGGCAGCGCATCGGCCGGCGCCCCGTTGCGCCGGGCCACGAGGTAGCGGTCCACGACGCGGGCACACTCGCGTCCCTCGTTGATCGCCCACACGATCAGCGACTGCCCGCGGCGCGCGTCACCGGCTGCGAACACGCCGGGCACCGTGCTCGTGTAGGGCTCCACCGCCCTGACGTTGGAGCGCTCGTCGCGCTCCACGCCGAGCTGCTCGAGCAGCTCCTGCTCGGGCCCGAGAAAGCCCGTCGCGAGCAGCACGAGCTGAGCGGGCAGCTCGCGCTCGGTCCCGGGCACGGGGGCAAACGGCGGCTCGGACTCGGCCTGTGCGATGTGCAGCGCGGCCACGCGACCGTCGGAGTCGGCGGAGAAGCGGGTGGTCGTGATCGAGTAGTCCTGCTCGCCGAGGCCGACCGTGCGCGTCTCCTCCATCGCATAGGAGAGGCGGTACTTCAGCGGCCACAGCGGCCACGGCGTGCGATCGTCGGGGCGGTGCTCGGGCGGCTCGGGCAGCAGCTCGAGCTGCACGATCGAGCTCGCGCCCTCGCGCAGCACGTTGCCGACGCAGTCGGCACCCGTGTCGCCGCCCCCGATCACGACGACGGCGCGGTCCTTGGCCGAGATCGCCTGCGCCTGGACGGGCTGGGGCACTGTCGTCTCGGGGCCGCGCTCGCGCGCGAACCAGCGGTTTCGCCCGTACAGGTAGTCCATCGCGAAGTGCACGCCGTCGAGCTCGCGCCCGGGCACCGGGAGGTCACGCGGTACGCGTGCGCCGGTGGCGAGCACGACCGCGTCAAAGCCGTCACGCAGCTGGGCCACGCTGACGTCCACGCCCACGTCCACGCCGCAGCGCAGCTGCACGCCCTCGGCGACGAGCTGCTCGACACGGCGCTGCACGACCGTCTTTTCGATCTTGAAGTCGGGCACCCCGAAGCGCACGAGCCCGCCGGCGGCCTCGTCGCGCTCGAACAGCGTGACCGCGTGTCCCGCGCGGCGCAGCTGCTGGGCGGCGGCCATGCCCGCCGGCCCGGAGCCGACGACGGCGACCGCCTGGCCGGTCTCGCGGCGCGGCGAGGGCGGTTCGGGCACGATCCAGCCCTCGTCGTATGCGCGCTCGACGATCGCGCGCTCGATCTGTTTGATCGTCACCGAGTCGCCCTCGCGGATCTCCAGCACGCAAGCGGCCTCGCACGGAGCCGGACACAGCCGGCCGGTGAAGTCGGGGAAGTTGTTGGTCGCGTGCAGCTGCTCGCTGGCCTCGCGCCAGCGATCGCGATAGACGAGGTCGTTCCAATCCGGGATCAGGTTGCCCAGCGGGCAGCCGTTGTGGCAGAAGGGAACACCGCAGTCCATGCAGCGGGCGCCCTGCTGGCGCAGCTCGGCCTCGGGGCGCGTGAGCAGGAACTCGCGGTAGTCGTGCGCGCGCTCGGCGGGCCGGCGCTGGGGCACCCCGTGACGCTCGATGTTGAGAAAGCCCCCCAGCTTGCCCATCAGGCCGGCTCCTGCTCGGCCGCCAGCGTGTCGGCGTCGAGCGTCCCCGCTCGCGCGACGGCGCCGTCGGGCGACGCGGGCGCGGCCTTGCCCGCCACCTCCTCGGCTTCGGCGGCCCTTTCTGCGAGCACGCGCTTGTAGTCGTGGGGCATCACCTTCACGAACGCCCGGCCCTCGAGCAGCTGCTGGAAGCGAGCGAGCACACCCCCGGCCACGGGCGAGCCGGTGCGCTGCTGGTGCTCGGCGACCATCTCGCGCAGCTCGATCGCGTCCGCCTCGGCGAGCTCTTCGAAGCCGACCATGCCCATGTTGCACCGCGCGGGGAACGTGCCCTGCTCGTCGAGCACGTATGCCACCCCGCCGCTCATCCCCGCCGCGAAGTTTCGCCCGGTGGGCCCCAGCACGACCACGCGTCCGCCGGTC
>DASPVR010000193.1:0-8670 GCA_035622255.1 Solirubrobacteraceae bacterium
AGCGAAGGACGCCACGCCGGTGAGCGCGCCGAGCAGCGCCAGCGCGAGCACCGCAGCGGCCGAGCACGCGAACGCGATGTCGTGGCGCGACCACGGGCGCCGCCCTGAAGCCGGGGCCCGCGCGCGCCAGCCCGCCAGCCGACCGCCGAGCCCTCCCTGCGCGGCGTGTCGGACGCTCCGCCCCGACCCCCCCGCGGCGTCCGCAGGACGCCGCGCGTCGCCTGCAGGACGCCCCGCCATCGCAAAGCCGCGCAGCTCGAGCGTGGCCGCCACGTCCATCGCCCGGTCGAGCGACCCGCCGACCACGGCGCCGAGCAGGGCCACACGCCCCCTCGGTCCCGCCGGCGCGCCGCCCGGGCGCGTTCGCTGCGCCTCGGCGACGCGCTGGGCGTCCGCAGCCAGCAGCGGGATCATCCGCACCGCCAGCGACGCCGTCAGCGCCGAGCGAAACGACAGCCGGCGCACCCCGCGCAGCAGCTCGTCGGGGTCGACCGTGAGGCTCGCGAGCGTGGTGACGAGGATCAGCAGCACGACCTTCAGCGCGATCACCGCACCGTACACGAGCGCCTCGACGGTGAGATCGCCCTGGCCGAACGGCCCGAGGTCACCCAGGCGCGCGAACACGGTCAGGCCGTCGCGCGAGACGAGCACGTTGATCGCCACGATCGGCACGGACACGATCGCGGCGGTGCGCAGCGAGCGCGCCATCGGCTCGCGCACGCCCGCCGCGGCTCCGGCGATCAGAACGGCGACCAGCAGCGCGAGCAGCGCCAGTGGGTGAAACAGGACGAGCACCGCCCCTGTGAGCGCGAGCGCCCACAGCGCCCCCAAGCCCGCGCGCGTCACGTGCAGCGGGCTGGCCAGGCGGCGGTAGAAGAACGACGTCGAGCCGGCGAACATGCTCAACCCGCCACCGGCGCCGCCAGCTCGACGCCTCCGGGCGCGAGCGCG
This sequence comes from Solirubrobacteraceae bacterium, assembly GCA_035622255.1. Lineage (GTDB taxonomy): Bacteria > Actinomycetota > Thermoleophilia > Solirubrobacterales > Solirubrobacteraceae > Palsa-744. The sequence continues at coordinate 952 of DASPVR010000193.1, forward strand.
AGCGCGAAGCGGTCGCGCAGATTGCTCGCGCCGAACGCCCTCGCCGCCTCCTCCACCCCCGCTTCGTCGGTGCCCGTGACCAGCCACACCGGCGCGTTCTCGCCCGTGCGCGTGGCCGCGACCAGGCCGGCGCCGGAGGTGAGCGTGCGGGCGACCGCGCCGCGTTCGTCTAGCACCTGCAGCGTGCCGCCGCCGGGGGCGAAGCGCACGTACACGCCGCTCGCGCTCGGGCCCTGACCGACCGTGGCCGTTTCCGGCGCGCGCCCCGCCGCGCTCCAGGGGCCGACGACGACGCGCAGCGTTTCGGTCTCCTGCGCGGGCCCGATCGCCGCGCGCGCGGCGAGCACGCCGAGCGCCTGCAGGCGCGCGCTCACGGTGAGGCACGGCGCGCTCGACGGCCGGGCGCATTCGACGCGCACCGGCAGTCGCTTTCCTCCCAGGCCGTTGAGAAACGGCTCGGGGAAGGAGCCCACGACGGCGGGCACGCTGTCCGTCTGGCTCCAGTCGTGACGGTCCCACCAGATGTGATCGCCGGGCCTGACGTTCGTCTCGGCGGCACCCCTCGGCCCCTCGACGCCGTTGACGTAGTAGAACCAGTCGACCGGCTGGCCCGCCTGCTGTGCGCTCGCGCTGCCGTCGATGCTCTGCACGAAGCCGCCGCCGTAGCGTGTCGTCACGCTCGCGTTTCGCATCAACAGGCTCATGACCGTCTCCTGGCCGCTGACGCGCGGGGCGCTCCAGGAGCGCACGAGCTGAGCGCCGAAGTCACGCGTGACGACGAGCTGCACGCCGCTCGGCGCCGGCCCGGCGCCGAGGCCGCAGCCGCCCACCCCGGCCGCGAGCAGCACCGCCGTGGCGGCGCCGAGCCGGCGAGCGATGGAGCTTGAGAGCGGCAGCCATACCCCTTTCCTCGAGGGCTTCGTGGGCTTCGGCCTGTGGCAGGTCTCCTGGCTCCCGGGCCTACCCCTCCGCGCCTTCCCGGGCCGCCGGCACGGCGGTTCGGTGGCTGCAGTCGCGCAACGGCGGGCTACCCCCGGTCACAGTGGCGGGTCCGCGCCGGATTCACACCGGCTTCCCTTGACCACCGACCGTTTATCGATAGCCGGGGATCGTACTCGAGGCGGCGCGCCCGCGCGGCTCAGGCCGCGACCGTCGCGAGGTCGCTGTCGAGGTCGGCGAGCTCGGCGCGCTCGCGCTCGTCGAGCACGCTCGCGGCCTTGATCAATCGGCGCGCCGCATCGAGGTCATCGGGGCGGCCGAACGTGAGCGCGGCCTTGACGACGCCGTCCTGCAGGTACCAGTTCGTGAACTCGCCGTCGTCGGTGGAGCCGCGCATGATCTCCTCGTCCCACGCGTAGGCGGGGCCCACGTATTCGAGCTCGCCCCAGTCGGCGAGCACCGAGTAGAAGTAGGGGACCACCTCGTGGGGAACATCGCGCCCGAGCATGTTGAGCGCCGCCGTCTTGCCGTGGTTGAAGGCCACGTCCCAGTGCTCGATGCGCACCGGGCGGCCACCGTGGACGACCGAGTCGTACTCGCAGATGTCCCCGCCGCAGTAGATCGGCGCGGCTGAGCTCTGCAGGCGCGAGCTGCAGCGCACGCCCCCTCGCTCGCCGATCTGAAGGCCCGCCGACCGCGCGAGCGCTATGTCCGGGGTGACGCCCACGCCGATCACCACGGCCTGGGCGTCCAACTGCAGGCCGGTGTCGGTCAGCACGCGCCGCACGCGGCCGTCGCCCTGAAAGCCCGCGAGCCCGTCGCGCCCATGGATCGTGATGCCGTGTGAGCGCAGCAGCCCTTCGATGTAGCGGCCGATGCGCTTGCCGAAGCCGCGTTCGAGCGTGTGCTCCTCCTGCATCACGAGCGTGCAGCGCCGCCCCACGAGCGTGAGCGACGCGGCCGCCTCGCAGGCGATGTAGGAGCCGCCGATCATCACCACCTCCTCGGCGTCGGCGGCGGCCTCGCGGATCGCCTGCGAGTTGCCGAGCGTACGCAGGTAGTGGATCTGCTGCAGCTCGCATCCCGGCACGTCCAGGCGGCGCACGTTGGCGCCGGTCGCGAGCATCGCCTTGTCGAAGCGCACCTGCTCGCCGCCGGCCAGCGTGGCGATGCGCGAGTCCGCGTCGAGCGCGGTCGCGCTCGTGCGCGTGAGCAGCTCGATGTCCTGTTCAGACCACCAGGGATCGGGGCGGAAGTAGGCATCCTCGCGCTCCTCTTTGCCCTGGAGGTAGCCCTTCGAGCACTCGGGTCTGTTGTAGGGGGGGTCGGGCTCGCGACCGACGAGCAGCACCTTGCCCTCGGCGCCTTCCTCGCGCAGCCAGCGCGCGCAGTTGGCGCACGCCAGCCCGCCGCCGATCAGCAGGTAATCGACCTCGCGGCTGGCCATGGCGAGCAATCTACGCCAATCGTCCAGCCCAGGCCGATCAGGGGCGGATCGGGCCCATTAGCGCAACAATTCTCTCAGGGGTTGTGCCTTAAGCGGCGAACCGAGAGCGTGCGCACTGTGGGCGGGCGGCACGGGCGCCCCGAGAGCGCTTGAGAGCAAGCAAAGGAGGCACCATGAATAACATCGACCGGGTCACCGGCTGGTGGTTGTTTGCGGGGATCCTGCTGACGATCAGCGGGATCCTGAACATCATCTACGGGATCGCTGCGATCTCCGAATCGCATTTCTACGTCGCGGAAACGCACTACATCGTGAGCAGCCTGAACACATGGGGCTGGATCACGCTGATCCTCGGCGTGCTCGAGCTGTTCGCCGGCTTCTCGCTGTTCTCGGGCGGTGAATTCGGCCGCTGGTTCGGGGTGGTCATCGCCGGGCTCGTCGCGATCGACGCACTGCTGAACATCTCCTCGAGCTCGAGCCCTTGGTGGGAGCTGTGCGTCTTTGCGCTGTCCGTGGTCATTCTCTACGAGCTCGCCAAGAGCCCCGGCCGCCGGGAAGTGACGGGACCCCAACCCTAGGAGGCGGCCCACATCGCGCGGGCGGAGATCGGAGGGGCTCCGCCCGCGGACGGTGGAACGATCCACGCGCCCGGCCGGCGCGCCATCACGTGGGCGGGAAGTTGCGCACGAAGCGGGCGCGCTCGCGCTGGCGCTCATAGCCGACCGCGCGCCAGAAGCACAGCGCCGGCGCCTCGTCGCTGGCGACGATCGCGTCGATGCGCAGCGCACCGCGCTGGCGCAACCGCCGCTCCCCCTCGCGCACGAGCCGCGTGGCGAGCCCTCGCCGGCGCTCGTCGGGATGCACGGCGAGCCGGTAGAAGCTCCCCCGCCAGCCGTTCCAGGCCGCGATCAGCGAGCCGACCACCGCCCCGCCCGAGCCGTCGGCGACGAGCAGCGCGCGCGGATCGAGCTCGAGCAGGGCGACCAGCGGCACGCGGCTGTCGGTCACACTCGGGCTCGCGCCCGATGCGGACCACAGCTCGAGCAGGCGCTCGAGGTCGTCGTGCCTGGCGTCGCGGATGCCCCAGCCGACCAAGCGCAGCAGCTTAGAGCTCCACGATCGCCGCGTCACTGCACCCTGCCGCACACGCTCAGCCCGTAGCCACGCGCCAGGCCCTGCGCGAGCGCGCTGCGGCGCACGCGCTCGGCCTGCACGCGCGCGGCACCGGGCAGGCGTTTGACGAGCGCCTGCTCGGCATCGAACTCGAGCGTGGTGGCAACGGTGCGCGCGGCGAGCCAGCGCGCGATCGGAGTCACGTCGGCGGGCGGCTCCGGGAGCGCTTCGAGCCTGGCGTTGGCCGCTTCGTGGATCGCGACCGCGTGGCGGATCAGACGCGCGTCGCTCGCCAGCTCGCCGAGCGTGGCGTGCTCGGCGGCGGCGACGCGGCGCAGCCTCGCCTGTTCGGCCCGGCAGATCGTGTCCGCCCGTGCGATGAACTGGGCACGCGTGAGGCCGGGCTTCGTGTTGGCGCTCGTGCAGGCCGCCACCGCGACCGCCACCGCGACCGTGAGCGCTGCCGCGGCGGCGCGCCGCCCGGGGCTCGGGCGGCCCGATCGCCCACGTGCGACGCCACCGAAACTCCCGCCGAGAACCGCGGCGCGCGCGCGCCCGGGCGCGTGCTCGGGCCGTGCGTGTGCCGACATGCGCCCAAGTATCCCCGCTGCCAGCGCGCGCGAGCAGACCCGCCGGAGCCGGTCGGGATCGGGTCGCGCCAGTCGCCTGCCAGGCCTGGCGCCCGGTCGCACCCACCGGTACATTCCCCCAATGTCGTACCGGCGCAAAGGAGGGCGCCTCGGCCTGACGGCGAGCTGCGCGCTCGCATTGGGGCTCGCTGCGGCCACCGCCGCCGCGGGCGCGCCCGCGGGCGCGAGCCCGGCGGCTCCCGGCGGCTCCCCCCGGGGCTCCCAGGCCGCGCCCGTGCGGCTCGCCGCCCCGCTCGCCGCGCCCATGCTCGCGTCCGCGTGCCTGGAACCTCAGTACATCGAGCTCGTGAGCACGGTCGCCGGGCAGCCGTTCGCCTTCTCTGAAGCGCTCGAATGCCTGCCCGCCGAAGACCGGCTCTCGCAGCCGACCGTGCTCTGGGGGGATGGGACGACGAGTCCGGGCACCGTCGTGCCCTCGCGGGGCGCCGGCGGCGATGAGGGCGTGAGCGCCCAGCACACCTACGCGAGCGCGGGGGGCTTCCAGATCTCCGTGCACGTCACCGACGTCACCACCGGCGAGGTGCTCACGCGCGGCTGGCACACCACGGTCGAGGTCGTCGGGCCGGGCTCGGCCACGCCCGGGTCCGCGCCGGGGCCGGTGCCGACCCCCGCCGGCTCCTCCGGCTCGCCGCCCCCGCCGGCCTCGCGCGCCGACGGCGCCGGCGCTCCTCCGGGCGCGTCGGGCGAAGCGGCGGGCGTGCGCGCCGTGAGCTTCTCCGCGCGGGCGGGACGGCGCTGGCGGGGAGCTGTTGCCGTCGTGCGCGCGAGCGCGCCGGCATCGGATCTGCGCGCGCTCATTCGCTGGGGCGACGGGTCGGTCACGCGCGGCGTCGTGCGCGGGCACCCGCCCGAGCTGACCGTCCTCGGCGCGCATCGCTGGCGGCGTCCCGGCCGCTACCGGATCACGGTCCTGCTCGCGAGCGCCCGCGGCCGGGCGCTGGCGACCGGGGTCGCCCGCGCGCACGTGCGCTGAGCCTCGGCAGCCGGGCGCGAGCCCTCCCGGCGCACGCCCCGGCGCCCGGCGGACCCGGTGCGCCGCTGACCGCGGGATCAATCGTCTAGAGCCCCGGTGGGTGCCTCACCGACCAGCTCGCCCACGTGGGGATGTGGTCGAGGATGCGCCAGCGCGGGCCGTCTTCGTCGCGGTTGGGGCCGACGTCGGTGCCCGCGTGGCTCGTGTCGAGGCGCAGCCCCGCGATCACGATGAACACGTGGGCGACCGGCCGGGTGGTCGTATAGATCGTCACCCAGCGCCCCGGCCCGGGTGCCCCCCAGCCGACGTAGTCCTGGGCCAGCGGGTTGTCGCGCACGATTTCTGAGATCGGGCGCACGCCGGCCCGGTAGAGCACGTAGTTGACCGTGCTCGAGCAGTCCTCCTGCGCCGCGCCGCGCGGATCGGGATGGCCGGCCGGGCCGTAGGCGAGTTCCTGGAGCTCGTTGCCCGCGACCACCATCGCCTGCACGGCCGCCGGCGCGGCCGCCGGGACGAGCGCGAGGTGGCCGTCGCCGGGCGCGAGCACAGCCCGCCCGCCGGCGACGAAGCGCACCGGCGTCGTGGTCTCGGCGGCCAGGCCCGCGTCGGCGCCCGCGCCGGCCGCTTCTTCGGTGCCGGGCGCGACGCTCGCGGACAGCACGGGCCCGTCGGAGTAGCGGCGCGCCCAGCTCTCCACCTCGGCCACGTACCAGGCGGCGTGGTTGTAGGCGAAGATCGCCGCCGCGTAGTCATGCGGGGCACCCGCCGCGCGCAGGTAGTTGGCCGCCGAGTAGATCGCGTCGGCCGGGTTCCAGCGGTCGCTCGTGCCGTTCCCGGTGGCGTCGACCCCGTAGCGCGCCCAGGTCGAGGCGAGGAACTGCATCGGGCCACCGGCGCCGGCCGCGTTCACGGCGCCCTCGCGTGTGCACGAGGGGTCGGGGTCGCGCCCGTGGTCGCACTCGACCCGGCCGATGCCCGCGAGGATCGCCCAGCTCACGCCGTAGCGCGCACCCGCCTGCTCGTACAGGCGCAGGTAGGCGGCCGGGATTTCACGCAGCGCGAGCGCAGACGCATCGTCCCCCTCGCCGGCCGGCTCCTGCGACACCGACGGCTGCGCACCGCCCAGCGCTGCGATCGCCGTGGCCGCCAGCACGGCCGCGCAGGCCAGCAGCGCCGCGGTCGTCGCCGCGGCCGGAGCGCCGGCGCCGCTCGCCGGCGGGGACTGCAGCTGCTGCGAGACGGGACCCAGGTGGCCTCACTCCGACCGGCGCGCACCGGCCGGGACGGTGCGGGCCCCATCCTCGATGTCTGCCGTTCGGCGGGCGCATGCGCCCGCCGCGGGCCCGCGCATGCGCGGGCCCGGCCAGCGCCGCATGCGGCGCTGGCTTCCCATGTAGATCTATCGGCTGAGAGCGCTGCGCTGACGGTAACGCGAGCGCGCCTATCCGTTCGCCCAGAACCGCCCCGGGCGAGCGCTCAGGCGCCGCCTGCGGCGAGCGGCGCAGCGTCGACTGCGCTATCTGCGCCCGTGCGAAGGAACATCAGGATGCTGACCAAGAGCGACCAGATCAGCAGCGCGAACAGCGCCGGCATCGACGTCGGCGGCACCAGCGTGAGGACGCCGATCACGATCGCCACCCACCCCAGCCACTTCGGCAGGTTTGCTCCGCGCAGGATCGCCACGCCGCTGCCGACGCTGAACAGAAAGGCGCCGCAAAGCGCGGGCAGGAAGATTTCGTCGCTGATCAAATTCAGCGCCTGCGCCGTGGACCGTTCGAGATGGGTGATGTTTTCGGCGAGGCCCAGTTCGATGCTGGTTCCGATCAGGGCGGCCGCGGCCATCAGCAGGGCACCCGCCAGCACCACCGCGGCCGCACCCTCGGCGCGGGGCGCGCGCCGCAGAAACGAGCGCAGCACGGCGGCGAAGACGACCAGCGCCAGGAACGCGAAGATGAAGACGATGTCGAACGTTTTCACGTTCGATTCGTGCAAGTGGTAGTAGGCGATCACCTTTGCGCTGCTCGCGTTTCCTTCCGGCGATTCGCCGCTACCGAAGATGCCGACCACGGTCAGCGCCACGAACAGCACCCCGATCAGCGGCGCAAAACGACTCCAGCGATCCGTCATCACAATCCTCCTCTGCTCCAGGCCGCCACCCGCGCGAGCAAGTTTCGCCGAACCCTTCCTAGCGCAGGAACGGCGGCACGTCGATGTCGTCGTCTGAGATCTCCAGCGAGGAGCGCTGGCGGTCGTCGATGCGCGGTTTGCGATCGCGCCGCGAGCGCGAGTCGCGGCGCGCGCTACGTCCCGGGCGGTGGTCGAAGCCGGTGCCGATCACGGTCACGCGCACCTCGTCGCCCATGCTCTCGTCGATCACCGCGCCGAAGATGATGTTCGCGTTGGGGTCGGCCGCGTTCTGGATGATCTCGGCGGCGTCGTTGACCTCGAACAGGCCGAGGTCCTTGCCGCCGGTGATGTTGAGCAGGATGCCGGTCGCGCCGTCCACCGATTCCTCGAGCAGCGGCGAGGAGATCGCGGCCTTGGCCGCGTCGCCACAGCGCCCCTCGCCGCCGGAGGTGCCGATGCCCATGAGCGCC
>DASPVR010000194.1:0-18994 GCA_035622255.1 Solirubrobacteraceae bacterium
CGCATCCCCAGCCGGCGCGCCTCCTCTTCGAGCGTGTTGCGGCGTCCGAGCGCGGCGTGCTCGCGTGTGAGCTGTGCGTTTTCGCGCTCGAGCGCCGCCACCGCGGCGCTGTCGGAGCGAGCCTGGCCGATCGTCGAGAGCACGCGCACGCCGGCGCTCACGTACAGGTAGAGCAGCGCGACGGCCACGAGCGCCATCGCCACGCGTCCCAGTCGATCCCAGCGTACGCGCGCCAGCGCGCCGAAGGTCTGGGCTGGGCGGGCCGGCATGCTCGACGCATTCGCGCCCGCCGGCGAACCTCCTGCTCGACGACCGATCTAGATGATTCCACGTTCCTGCGCCCCTGGATGGCACCTATAGACCTCGCGGGCCGGCGTCCTGGGCTCGCCCTGGCCACCAGCAAGGGCTTCGCCGTGCGTCCTTGGTCCGCTCGATTCTCCGCAGCCCCAGAGCAGGGCACACGACCGCGGAATCAATCATCTACGCGCGCGAAAAGACCGTGCGCCCGGGGAAGCGGGCGTCGGCGCCGAGTTGCTCCTCGATTCGCAGTAGCTGGTTGTACTTGGCCACGCGGTCTGAGCGCGCCGGCGCGCCGGTCTTGATCTGCCCGCAGCCGGTCGCGACCGCCAGGTCTGCGATCGTGACGTCCTCGGTCTCGCCCGAGCGATGGCTCATGATCGCCGTGTAGCCGGCATCCCGCGCAAGTGCGATCGCCTCCAGCGTCTCGGTCAGCGTGCCGATCTGGTTGAGCTTGATCAGGATCGAGTTGGCGACCCCTTGCTCGATGCCGCGCCGCAGGCGCTCGGTGTTGGTCACGAAGAGGTCGTCGCCGACGAGCTGGAGCGAGTCGCCCAGGCGCTGGGTGAGCGCCAGCCAGCCATCCCAATCCTCCTCGGCCATGCCATCCTCGATCGACACGATCGGGTAGCGCCCGGCCAGCTGTGCCCAGTAGTCGACGAGCTGCGCCGCGCTCAGCGTGCGCCCCTCGTGCTCGAGCACGTAGCCCCCCCCTGAAAACAGCTCGCTCGTCGCCGGGTCGAGCGCGACCGCGACGTCCTCGCCGGGGCGGTAGCCGGCGGCCTCGATGCCGGTGATCAGCATCTCGAGCGCCTGCTCGTTGGAGCCGAGGTCGGGCGCGAAGCCGCCCTCGTCGCCCATCGCCGTGCTCAGCCCGCGCTCGTGCAGCGCGCGTTTGAGCACGTGGAAGACCTCGGCGCCCATGCGCAGGGCCTCGCCGAAGGTGTGCGCCCCGCAGGGCACGATCATGAACTCCTGGAAGTCCACCCGGTTGTCAGCGTGCGCGCCGCCGTTGAGCACGTTCATCAGCGGGACCGGGAGCAGGCGCGCGGCCTCGCCGCCGAGATATCTCCACAGCGCCATTCCCTCCTCGGCGGCCTGGGCGTGCGCGCTGGCAAGCGAGACGCCGAGGATCGCGTTGGCGCCGAGCCGCGACTTGCCGGGGGTGCCGTCGAGTTCGATCAGGGCGCGATCGAGCGCGGCCTGGTCGGAGGCCTCGATGCCCCGCACGGCCTGCGCGATCTCGCCGTTGACGTTGTCCACGGCACGGCTCACGCCCTTTCCCTGCCAGCGCTCGCCGCCGTCGCGCAGCTCGGTGGCCTCGAACTCGCCGGTCGAGGCGCCCGAGGGCACGGCCGCGTGTCCGTGCGCGCCCGAGCGCAGCCCCACCTCGACCTCGACGGTTGGATTGCCGCGGCTGTCGAGGATCTGCCTGGCGTGAGCGCGCTCGATTCGGCTCATCGCTCAGGCACGCCCGGCCGTGCCGCCGGGGCGCCGGTGCGTCTACACGCCGCTAGGTCGCGCCAGTCGAGCCCGACGCGCCCTTGGGTGCTTTGTAGCCCTTGCAATCCATTACCTCATAGCCCGCGCTGCATTCAGTTTTTTCGGTCCAGCGCTTTTTGAAGCTTTCCACGAACTTGCTCAGCGCCGCCTGCTGGTTTGTCGCTGCCAGCTGGGCTTTGACCGTGGGCTTGGCCTCCGCGAGGGTCTGCTCGGTGCCGGGCGTGATGGACTTGACTTCGTAGATGTAGTACCCAAACGGCGTCTTCACCGGCCCGCCGAGAGCGTTTGCCTTGGCCGAGAAGATGGCGGAGTCGAGCGCTGGCTGCTCCTCCCCTTTGATGACCCCCGTCAGCATTCCACCGCTCGCCTTGCTCACCGGATCGATCGACACCGTCTTGGCGAGCGTTGCAAAGCTCTTGCCGGATTCGATTTCCTTCTTGGCCTTCTTGGCCTGTTCTTCGCTCTTCGTGAGAATCACGTCGACGTTGCGCCTTTCGGGTGTTCCGAACTGCGAGCTGTGTTCCTTGTAGTACTTTTCGATCTGCGCCTGGGTTGGGTTGCTCTTGCTCTTGGTGATCTTCTGCTGCAGCTTCGATGAAACGAGGTTGAGCTTCACCCTCAACAGCAGATCTGACACCGTCTGGCCGGAGGCGCTCAGGAATTTCTGAAATTCCGCCGACTTGGGAAACTCCTGGTTCTTCAGTTCTTCGAACTTCTTGTGCACTTCCTTGTCGCTGACGTGGACGCCCATAGCTTCGGCTTCTTTGAGGACCCACGAAGATGAGATGAGGAAGCTCAGCACCTCCGTCTGCATCGACTTGTACTGCTGTTCGCACTGCGCCTTCAGCGACGCTTCCGTCGGACCCGACTGACCCTTTGCCGGCGGCGGCTGCGTGGCTTTCAGGTGGGCGATGCAGTTCGTGTACGTCGGCGGATCGGGGATCACCGGCTTGCTTCCCGGCGTCGCCGCCGTGGACGCAGCGGCGACTTCCATCCAGTGGGCGAAGGTGTCCTTGGTGATCGGGGTTCCGCCCACCTGGACGACGGCGTTGCCCGGCACGCCACCACAGGCGGAGAGCCCGACGAGGGCAAATAAAACGGCGCCCAGCGCCGAGGTGCAGCGTGTCACTCTGGCCACGAGGCGGAGACTCTAGCGGAAAGTCCTAAAAACTTCTCAAAGGGTCGAGGCGCCCGTTGTAGCCACGTCGGCTGCGGCCTCGCGCGTCGCCGCAAGCAGCACATCGGCCGCCCTTACGACGCTCGGGAAGCGCTCCGCGCCGTCCGCTGGAAGGCGTACAGACACCTGCGAGCGGCCCGATTCGTAGATCGCACCGGGCAGCTGCTCGCGCAGTTGGCGCGCGCGCGCCGAGTCGAGCTCAATCGGCGCCACGGCCAGGCGGTCACCGCGAAAGCTGACCGCGCGCGCCCCGGCCTGCCCGAACTTGATGCGAGCCCGCTGCAGCGAGAGCAGGTTCTGCAGCGGTGCGGGAAGGGGGCCGAAGCGATCCTCGAGCTCCTCGCGCAGCTGCTCGAGGTCTGCCACCTCCAGGGCGCTGGCCACGCGGCGATGCACCTCGATCTTGGCTTGCTCGTACGGGACGTAGTCGGCGGGCACGTAGGCGTCGACGTTCACGTCCAAGCGCACCGGCTCGGGCGACGGCTCGGCGGGCTCGCCCTGTGCCTCGAGCGTACCCACGGCTTCGTCGAGCATCTGCATGTACAGCTCGAAGCCCAGCGCGGCGACGTGGCCGGACTGCTCGTCGCCCAGCAGGTTGCCGGCGCCGCGGATCTCGAGATCGCGCATCGCGATCTGAAAGCCGGCCCCCAGCTCGGTGTAGTCCGACAGCGCAGCCAGCCGCTGGGCTGCCTCGACGGTGAGCGTGGCGGCCGAGTCGTAGAGCAGGTACGCGTAGGCGCGCTCGCGGCTGCGACCCACGCGTCCGCGTATCTGGTAGAGCTGGGCCAGCCCGAAGGCGTCCGCGCGCTCGACGACGAGCGTGTTGGCCTGAGGTATGTCGATGCCCGACTCGATGATCGACGTGCACACGAGCACGTCTGTGCCGCCGCGCAGGTAGTCGATCATCGTCGCCTCGAGCTCACCCTCGGCCATCTGGCCGTGGGCGACCGCGAAGCGAACGCCCGGGCACAGCGCGCGCAGGCGCTCCGCGGTCTCCTCGATCGTCTCGACGCGGTTGTGCAGGAAGAAGGCCTGTCCCCCGCGCTCGCGCTCGCGCACGAGCGCGCGGCGGACGAGCTCCTCCTCGTACTCGCCCACGTACGTCCGCACCGGGCGGCGGCCCTCGGGCGGGGTCTCGATCACAGAGATGTCGCGCAGCCCCGCGAGCGACATCTGCAGCGTGCGCGGGATCGGCGTGGCCGACATCGAGATCACGTCGACGCGAAGCTTCAGCTGGCGCAGCAGCTCCTTCTGCTTGACGCCGAAGCGCTGCTCCTCGTCGACGATCAACAGGCCCAGCTCCTTCGCGCGGACGTCGCGCGAGAGCACGCGGTGGGTGCCGATGAGGATGTCGACGCGACCCTCGGCGAAGCCCTCGATCGCCGCGCGCTGCTCGGCGGTCGAACGAAACCGAGACACGTGCTCGAGCGTGAGCGGATAGTCGGCCAGGCGCTCGGCGAAGGTTCCGTAGTGCTGCTGGGCGAGGATCGTCGTCGGCACGAGCATGAGCACCTGCTTGCCCTCGACGGCCGCCTTGAACGCGGCGCGCAGAGCGACCTCGGTCTTGCCGTAGCCGACGTCGCCGCAGATCAAGCGATCCATCGGCCGTGGCGCTTCCATGTCGGACTTGACGAGCTCGATCGCCTGCATCTGGTCGGGCGTCTCGGTGAAGGGGAAGCGCTCCTCGAACTCGCGCTGCCAGTCCGAGTCGGGCTCGAAGGCGTGACCGCTGCGCCGCGCGCGCTCGGCATACAGCGTGAGCAGCTCGCCCGCCAGCTCCTGCGCCGCGCGCCGCGCGCGCGCCTTCATCGTCTCCCAGCGCGTGCCGCCCAGCTTGCTCAGCGGCGGATGCTCTCCGACCCCGCCGTTACGGCGCGGTACCCCGCCGACGTAGCGCGAGATCTTCGCCAGCTGATCGGTGGGCACGAACACGCGGTCGTTGCCCTGGTATTCCAGGTAGAGGTAGTCGCGCGTGACCTCGGCGACGGTGCGCGTCTCAAAGCCGGCAAAGCGCGCCACGCCGTGGTCCTCGTGCACGACGATGTCGCCCGTCCGCAGCTCGCCGAAGGAGCGCAGGGCGCCACGCCTCGCGCGCCCACGTGCTGGGCCGTCGCCGGCGCGCTCCGGGCGCCGGCGACGCAGCAGGCGATGCTCGGGGAACACCGCGAGCTTCAGCTGCGGTGCCACGAAGCCCTCGCGCAGCGACGCCGCCGTGAAGCGCAGCGAGGGCTCGATCGCCTGGCGCCCGGCATCGACATCCTCCCCAAGCCAGCTCGCTTTCAGACGCGCGAGGTTGTATGCGGCGCGCTCGCCCTCACCGCGACGCGGGAAGGCGACGACCGTGCGGTAACCCGAGCGCACGAGCCGCTCGAGCTCGGCCTCGGCCTGCGCCAGCGAGCGCGCGGCCGTGTCGGACGACTGCGCGCGCAGCTCGAGCTGCTGTCCGGAGGCGAGCGCCGACAGCCACACGCGCGTGCGCTTCCCCAGCGCCGCCTGGATGCCCTCGGGGCTGACGTACAGGCGCGCGGCGTCGCGCTCGCCGAGCGCCGCGCCGACATCGCTCCAGAGATCCGCGAGCGCAGGCTCGAGCTCCTCCTCGGCCGCGACGAGGACCTCGGCCCGCTCTCCCACTAGGTCCAGCAGCGCGCCGAAGCGCTCGAGCGGAAGCAGCTCTGCGATATCGGGACGGTCACCGCCGGTGTCCTCGCCCGCGTCGAAGGCGCCTGTGGCGGCGGCGATCTCGGCCAGCTCCCGGTGCTCGACGGCGAGCTCGGCCGCCGGCGCGATCTCCACGTGCTCGGCCTCGCCCAGCGAGCGCTGGGTGAACGTCGAGAACCAGCGCAGCGACTCGATCTGCACGTCGAACATGTCGACGCGCACGGCGCGCTCCTCGGTCGCTCCGAACACGTCCAGCAGGCCGCCGCGCAGCGCGAACTGCCCGCGCTCCTCGACCTGCTCGACGTGCTCATAGCCCGCGCCCACGAGCTGCGCTGCGCACTCTTCGAGATCGAGCAGCTCGCCGACGCGTAGCTGAAACGAGCGCGGCCGCAGCGTTGGATCGGGCACCTTCTCCGACAGCGCGACGGCGCTGACGACGACCACCGCCTGGCCGCCCGCGGCGTTCTCGCCCGCGGCCGGCTCGCCCCTCGCGCCTGCGACCTCCCCCCCAGCTCCCCCAGCCGCGGCGCCCCCGGCGCGCTCCTCCTGCGCCAGCAACGAGTCCAGGGCCGCCACGCGCAGGCCGACGAGGTGAGGAGGTGGTGCCAGATGCGACTCGTAGGCGACCCCGCGCGAGGGGTAGTAGCGCACCGTGCGCGGCGCAAGCCAGGCGCGCAGGTCAGCGGCGAGGTCCCGCGCCGCCCGGTCGTCGCCGACGACGACGAGCGTCGGTCGCGCGCGGGCCGGGGCGTCGCGATCGAGCAGCGCCGCGATCAGATACGGGCGCAGGGCGCTCGAAACGAACGCACGGCCGCCCTCGCGCGCGAGCGTCATCGCCTGGCGATCCTCCTCGATGAGGCCGAGCAGCGTGCGCAGCGCGCCGCGCTCCGCTGTCATCGGCTCTCTCCGGTCTCGCCGGGGACGCCAGCGACGCCTCCCGCGAGCACCACGCGCTCGACCTCGTCGCAGGCGCGCTGAACGAGCTCTGAGACCTGCTCGGAGTCCTGACGAAATCGCCCGAGCACGTACGCCGAGACGATCTCGGGGTCGGTCGAGTCAGGGCGCCCCACGCCCACACGCACGCGCGTGAAGTCGGGGCTGCCGAGCTCGCGTCGCAGCGACCGGAGCCCGTTGTGGCCGGCCAGGCCGCCGCCCACGCGCGCCCGCACGTCGCCAAATGGCAGGTCGATCTCGTCGTGCACGACGAGGACGCGATCGAGCGCGAGCTTCAGCGCCCCGCGTGCGGGGCCGACCGAGCGCCCGGCCTCGTTCATGTATGTCTGCGGGCACAGCACCGCCACTCGGGGCGCGCGCGGCGCGTCGCCGTCGATGCCCGGACCGCCGATGCGCCCCTCTGAGATGCGACCGCGGAAGCGGTCCTTGGCCCTGCCCAGACCCCAGCGCGCGACGAGGGCCTCGGCGACGGCGAACCCTATGTTGTGCGGCGTGCCCGCGTACTCGGTGCCCGGGTTGCCGAGCCCGACGATCAGCCAGTCGATCGCTCCGCCGCCGCCGCCGAGGCGTCGCAGCAGCTGCTACGCCTCCTCGGAGGACCTCTCGGCGTCCTCCTCGGGCTTGGCGCCCTCCTCCTCACCGGCGGGCTCGCCCTCGCCCTCGCCGACGACCTCGGTCTCGGCCTCGATTTCTTCCTCGACTTCGGCCTGCAGGCGGGGCGGGGAGAGCGTCGCCACGACAGTGTCCTCGACGTCGTCGAGCAGCGTCACGCCCGCGGGCATGACGATCGCGGCGAGCGGAATCGTCTCGCCGATCTGCATCTCTCCGATCTCGTGCACGACCGACTCGGGAATCGCGGTCGGCAGCGCTTCGACGTTCAGCTCGCGTGTGATCTGCTCGAGCACACCCCCTTCCTTGACTCCCGGCGCGTCGTCCACGCCGGCCAGCTCGAACGGCACGACCGCGTGGATTGCCTGATCGAGACGTACGCGCAGGAAGTCGACATGCGTCACGCCGCCGCGCACGTGGTCCCGCTGGGCCTCCTTCAGCACCACCGGCGTCGCCTTCTCGCCGTCGACGCTGAGGTCGAGCACGGCGCCCGAGGAGGCGAGCGCCAGGCGCAGCTCGCGCGCGTCGGCCTGAAAGCCGACCGACTCGCCGCCGCCGCCGTACACGACACCGGGCACGCGCCCGCGGCGGCGCAGGCGGCGTGCCGCGCGCGAGCCGCCGGCGGCGCGGCTCTCGACATCTAGCTTCGTGGTCTCGTCGGCCATCGCGGCGGCTCAAGACTCTAGCAATCGGCTTCGTTCCCAATCGGGGCGCTGAGCGTGAGCAGCCGCACCGACACGCCGCTGAGCAGGTTGCCCGTGCGGCGCACACGCACGCACTGGACGACCGGCAGGCGGCCGATCACCGTCCAGGCGACGCGCGTGGTTCCCGTCGAGCTCGTCAGCGACGAGTTCGTGCTCGATTTGAGCGAGATTATCTTCACCGCCCCCGAGCGCTTCAGCGACGCGGCGCTCGCGCGCACGGCCGCGGCGCACCTGCTCGCCGGCGCGCATTCGCCAAGCAGCACCAGCTCGGCGGGTGCGTCGCCGCGCGCCTGGGCCTGGAGCACGGCGAGGATGTCTTCGCGTTCGACGTTTTCGGCCGAGAGGAAGCGCGCGAGCACGACGCCGATGGCCAGGAACAGGACCGCACACAGCGCCACGATCGCGACGCGCCGCTGGCGCGGGATCGCCTTCCACCAGGCACGCGGGCTGGGCGCTGGCGCGACGCTCTGCTGACTCTGCTCGGGGGCCGGGGAGGAGATTGCCTCAGGCTACCCGCGAGCGGCGGCGCGCTCGCCCCTGCTCAGATCATGAGCGTCTCGGCCGGCTGGCCGAGGAGGATCCTGCCCTGGAGCTCGCGCGAGGTCGCGTTGACCTGAAAGTGCGCGGTCGCGGTGTGGGCGTCGCGAAAGCGCCGCTGCAGCGGGGAGTCGTCGTAGATCGCCGGCCCGCCCGCGAGGTCGTACAGCTTCGACACCACGTCCGCGGCGGTTCGCGTGGCGTGCGTCGCGGCGATCCGCACGTCGTTGCGCAATCCCACCGACACCGGCTCATCCTTCTGGGCCGCCTGCCAGGCGGTGTCGATCGCCGAGTAATAGAGCCCCCGCGCTGCGCGCAGCGACGCCTCGGCCTCCGCGACGACGGCATGTGTCGCCGGGCGTTCGGCGAGCGTCCGGGTCGACCCCTGCCCCACCTTGCCCGCCGCCAGCTCGGCGAACTGCTCGATCGCTCCGCGCGCGTTTCCCAGGGCGGCCGCCGCGATCGACGAAGCGAAGTAGCCGAAGACCGGGAAGCGGTACAGCGGGCGATCCACGCGCGGTCCGGCGAATAGAGACAGCGTGCGCGAGGTGGGGACGAACAGCTCGGTCACCGCCGCGTCGTGGCTGCCGGTGCCGCGCAGACCCAGCGTGTGCCAGGTGTCGATGATCTCGAGCTCGTCGCGGAGCATGGCGACGCTGATCGGGGTCGGTGGCGCGTCGCCCGCGGCCCCCTCGTCCTCGAGAAAGCAGCCTGCGAACAGCACTCCCGCGTGCATGATCCCGCTGCAGTAGGACCAGCGGCCGCTGACGACGACACCGTCGTCGACCGCCCGCGCCCTACCGCGCGGCGCGAAGATCCCGGCCGCGATCAGCCCGGGGTCGGCGAACAGCTCGGCGCGAGTCTCAGCGGGCAGGTAGGCGGCCAGCAGGCTGCTCGTGACGGCGATCGAAACGCACCAGCCTGCAGATGCGTCACCGCGGGCCACCTCCTCGGCGCAGCTCATGGCCAGCGCAGGGCTCAGCTCGAGTGCGCCGAGCTCGCGCGGCGCGCCGGCGGTCATCAGCCTCGATGAGCGCAGCCGGGCCACCAGCTCGTCCGCCAGCTGGCGCCTGCGCTCGGTCTCGTCGGCCAGCGACCGCGCGAGCGCCGAGATCTCGCGGGCGGCCGCCTCGTCCTCAGCCTGCCCTGGTGAAGTTGCAGGCACGCGGCTAGGCTAGAACAGCTGGTTGTCTGCCCGCCGTCTCGGGCCACGTTGGACGGTGGCGTGAAGTGGCGATAGCGGGTCGGATGGTCCGATAGTCACCGATGCTAGCTCGCGCTGGCCGGTTCGGCTACGTTCGTGACATCGTTGAAAGCGAGCCCCGCGAGAGCGGGGAACAGCTCTGCGGTTGAGCGACTCGCATTCCCGACGCCATCCCCTACAACCCAGGCGCTGTCTCGGTCGCCAAGCACGCCCTTAGCCCTTACCCTGCCCGTTCGTGCGTCGCTTCTCGGCCCTCATCGCGTTTGCCGCCGCGTGCGCGTTCCCGGCCGCGGCCTCGGCCGCCTCCGGCGGAAGCTCGAGCGTGCTGCGCCCGTCTCCCGTCGAGACCGCTCAGAGCAACCCGACAGCGCCAGTCCCCGCATCGGCCCCGAACAGCGACTCGGCCGCCCCCCAGCTATCCCCGGCGAGGGTTCTGGCGATCGCAAACGCACTCCCGAGGGTGCGCGCCCTTCGCGCGGAAAACCCCCACCCCGCGGAATTCATAACAGACCTCCCCGACGGCGATCGCGCGGTGTTGTACGTAATTCCCAACGGGACACTCCCCCCGAAGGAGATCGGCCAGGTCACGATTGACGGCCGCTCCGGGCGGGTGCTCGAGGCGTTGACCGGTATCCAGCTGTTCTGGCAGGCGGCGCGCGGCATCCCCGGCCAGTTTGGCAGGCATGTGAGCGCGCTCTACGTGTGGCTGCCCATGTGTCTGCTGTTCATGCTCCCGTTCTTCAACTTCCGCCGGCCCTTCTCGCTCTTGCACCTCGACCTGCTCGTGCTGCTGTCGTTCTCGGTCTCATTCGCATTCTTCAATCATGCGCACATCTACGCATCGGTCCCACTCGTCTACCCGCCGCTGATCTACCTCTTGGCGCGGATGCTCGCGCTCATGCGTCGCGACACCGTTCGCGAGGGGGCCCGGCCGCTGCGCCTGCTCGTTCCCGTGCCGTGGCTGGCGGTCGCGGTGGTGCTCCTGATCGGCTTTCGGATCGCGCTGAACGTCACCGACTCGAACGTGATCGACGTTGGCGCCGCCGGCGTGTTCGGAGCGCACCGGATCACCGCCGGCGAGCCTCTCTATGGTTCTTATCCTCACAGTCACGAACACCAAGACACCTACGGCCCGGTCATCTACGAGTCCTACATCCCGTTCGAGCAGACCTTCGGGAATGAAACCTCGGACGACCAATCCGCGGCCCGTGCCGCCGCGATCGCGTTCGACCTGCTCGCGGTGGCGCTGCTATTCCTGCTCGGGCGACGTCTGCGCGGGCCGGCGCTGGGAGTCGCTATGGCCTATGCCTGGGTCTCGTACCCATTCACCCTGTTCGTTCTAGAGACGAACTCCAACGACGCGCTCGTCGCGCTGCTAGTGCTCGCAGCGCTGCTCGCCGCGACCTACCGATCGAAGGTCGCCCAGACCGCCCGCGGCGCGCTCGCTGCACTGGCGGGCCTAACCAAGTTCGCCCCGCTGGCACTCGCGCCTGTCCTGGCCACCCACGGCCTGCGCGAACTTCCGCCCGCGCGACGCCCCTACGCGCTTGCGCTGTTCCTGGCCGGCTTCCTGGGGGCAGGCGCGCTGGTGTTCATCCCGGCGCTGAGCCACGACTCACTGCACACGATCTACGAGCAGACGGTCGCCTTCCAGGCCAACCGCGAAACGCCGTTCTCGGTGTGGGGGCTGTACGGCGGGCTCGGCGGGTTGCAGCTCACCGTCCAGATCGCGGCTGTCGTGCTCGCGCTGACGCTCGCGGTCGTTCCCCGGCGTCCGGATCTCGTCGGACTGGCGGC
Source organism: Solirubrobacteraceae bacterium (assembly GCA_035622255.1). GTDB lineage: Bacteria > Actinomycetota > Thermoleophilia > Solirubrobacterales > Solirubrobacteraceae > Palsa-744. The sequence goes on from DASPVR010000194.1 coordinate 11,441, forward strand.
GGCGTGCGCGGCGGTGATCGTCGCTACGCAGCTGGGGCTCAACTACTGGTTCTATCTCTACATCCCCTGGTTCTTTCCCGTGGTGATGCTTGCCCTGCTGGGGCGCTCCAGCACCCCGACCGGAGCAGAAGCCCCCAGGGCATGGATGCCTGCTCGATCGACCCCGCCCGCCGCGCGAGCTTGAGGCGGCCTCCGCACCGCTGGAGGGCCATTTTCTTGTCCCCACGACGGCGCAGGCTAGAACAGCTGGTTCTCGCCGCCGAACACCTCGCTCACCGAGTCATCGATGAAGATGCGCCGGATCGAGTCGGTGAGCAGCTCGGCGCACGGCAGCACGCGGATGTTGGGCGGGCGGTCGGGGCTCACGGGGATCGTGTCGGTGACGACGATCTCCTCGAGGCCCGAGGTGCGCAGGTTCTCGAACGCGTCGCCCGAGAAGACGGCGTGCGTGGCCGCGGCGTACACGCGCGCGGCCCCCTCCTCGAGCACCGTCTTGGCAGCCGCCTTGAGCGTGCCGGCGGTATCGATCATGTCGTCGACGATCACGGCGGTCTTGCCCTTCACGTCACCGATGACATAGCCGATCTCGGCCACCTGCTGGGCGGGGCGCTCCTTGTCGAGGATCGCGAGCTCGGCGCCGATCTTGGAGGCGAACTTCTTGTTGAGCTTTACGCGCCCGGCGTCCGGCGCGACGACGACGAGGTCTGACAGCCCGAGGTCGGCGAAGTACTGCGTGAGCATGAACAGCCCGGTCATGTGGTCGACCGGCTTCTGGAAGAAGCCCTGGATCTGGCCGGCGTGGAGGTCCATCGTGAGCACCCGGTCGGCACCGGCGCCCTCGAGCATGCGCGCAACCAGGCGCGCGGAGATCGGCTCCCGGGGCGCGCTCTTCTTGTCCTGGCGCGAGTAGCCGAACCACGGCGTGACGGCGATCACGCGGTGCGCCGACGCCCCGACGGCGGCGTCGATCATGAACATCAGCTCCATCAGCGAGTCGTTGGCCGTGACGCCCGTCTGGGCGTTGCCGCAAGTGGGCTGCACGATGAACACGTCGGCGCCGCGGATCGACTCCTCGTAGCGGCAGTAGACCTCGCCGTTGGAGAACGTCTTCAGCGTGACCGGGCCGAGGTCGACGCCGAGCTTGTCGGCGATGTCGAGCGCCAGCTGCTGGTTGGCGCGCCCGCTGAACAGCATGAGCCGCTTGTTGTAGTCGATCGGGAGGCTCGTGTGGGCGGCCTGCTGAGTGCGCGTGTCGATCACGCTGCTCATCCTGGCTGAAGTGTAAACCCGCGTCAGGCGAGGCCCAAGGATGGCCGTCACGCAGGCGGCCCGTCGCCCTCGCGCGAAGGGTTTGCACGCCGGCGCACGTAGTCCTCGAGGTTCTCCTGGCGCGCGCGCGCGACCGCCAGCGCGCCGGGCGGGACGTCCTTCGTGACGACCGAGCCGGCGGCCGTGTAGGCGCCCTCACCGACCGTGACCGGCGCCACGAACGTGGTGTCGACGCCCGTGCGCACCCCCGGTCCGATGTGGGTGCGGTGCTTGGCCTGGCCGTCGTAGTTGGCGGTGACCGTGCTCGCGCCGAGGTTCGTGTCCTCGCCCACGTCGGCGTCGCCGATGTAGGAGAGGTGCGGGATCTTCGCCCCCACGCCGACGTCGGAGTTCTTGATCTCGACGAACGTGCCCGCCTTGGCGTGCGCGCGCAGCACCGTGCCGGGACGCAGGTAGGCGAACGGCCCCACGCTCACGCCGTCCTCGAGCAGGCAGTCGACGAGGTAGGAGTGGCGCACCGTGCAGCCCTCGCCGATGCTCGTCGCGCCACGGATCGTCGTGAACGGCTCGATCGTCGTGTCCTGGCCGATCCTGACCTCGACGTCGATCACCGTGGTCGATGGATCGACGATGGTGACGCCCGCGAGCATGTGGCGCTCGTGGATGGCCCGCTGCGCGAGCGTCCGCACGCGTGCCAGCGCGGCGCGGTCGTTGACGCCGAGCACGAGGTGCTGGTCGGCGACGACGTGTGCCGTGACCGTGCCGCCGTCGGCGCGGATCTCCTCGAGCGCCTGGGGCAGGTAGAGCTCGCCCTGGGCGTTGTCGGCGCTCAGCCTTCCCAGCGCGGCGCGCAGGGCCGGGGCCGAGAAGACGTACACACCCGTGTTGACCTCGCCGATCTCGAGCTCCTGGGCGGTCGCGTCGCCATCGGCCTTCGTCTCGACCACGCGCTGTACGGCGCCGCTCGAGTCGCGCACGACGCGCCCGTAGCCGCTGGGATCGTCGAGCAGCGCACTTGCCATCGTGGCCTGGGCGCCGCTGTCGCTGTGGGCCTGCAGCAGCTCGGTGATCGTGTGTGAGCTGACGAGCGGCACGTCGCCGCTGAGCACGACGACCGGCCCGTCGCCGCCGCGGCCATCGGCGTCGAGCTGGTCCATGGCCGCCAGCAGCGCGCCACCGGTACCGTCGGCCCTGGGCTGGAGCGCCAGCGCCACGCCGTCGGGGAGAACCGGCGCGAGCGCGCGCTCGGGCGTGTCAACCACCACGAGCTGGTCCGCGCCGGCGCCCAGAGCCGCCCGCACCGGCCAGAGGATCATCGGGATCCCGCAGAGGTCGTGGAGCACCTTGGGCGTGCGCGAGCGCATGCGGGTGCCCTTGCCCGCAGCCAGGATCACAACCGTCGCCAGCGCCGTCATCCGCCCGATGCTAGCTCCACCGCGCCGGGCGGCCTAGCCGAGATCGCACGGCCTGCGCGCGGGCCAGAGCCTGGCAGCTGGGGGGCAGGGACTCGAACCCCGATTCTCAGGACCAAAACCTGATGTCCTGCCATTGGACGACCCCCCAGGGCAGCCCACATGGTCGCACGCCGGCCCGCGTCTGGGCGCTCCTGTCCAAGCTGCATCTGAAACAAAGCTTGCAGGCTGGTCTTTTGCAACCATGCCTGCACTCTGCCTGGGCTCGCCCGACAGATCGCACGGAGGCGTGGCGTCGCGCTGCTCTTGGTAGCGGCGCCCTTGGTCGGCCTGGGCGCGCGCGGCACCGCCGCCGCCGGCACGCCGCTGCCCCTGGCGAGCACGTGCTCGGGCTCCGCGCTGCACCCGAGCACGTCCAACACGACGGCCGTCAACGCCGCCACGCTCTGCCTGGTCAACCGCGTGCGCGCGGCGCACCGGCTGCGGGCACTGCGCTCCAACGGCGACCTGGAGCGGGTGGCCTCAAAGCAGGTCCACTCGATGGTGCGTGCCGACTACTTCGCCGACGTGAGCCCGAGCGGACAGACGCCAAAAGGGCTCGCGGGCGCGACCGGCTACGCCGCCCACGCGACCACGCTGACGATCGGCGAGGACATCGGCTGGGGCACCGGCTCGCTCGCCTCGCCCGCCCAGATGGTGCTCGCGTGGATGAACTCGCCCGCCCACCGGGCGATCATCCTGACCGGTGAATTCGCCGAAGCCGGTGTCGACGTCACCGCGGCCGTGCCGTCGGTGCTCGAGGTCAGCCCGCCGGGTGCGACCTACGCGATCGAGTTCGGCGCGCGCCAGCCGCAGCTATGATCCCCTGCCCGGGCGCCGCGGCACGCGCCCACCTTCGGCTCCGGCCTCGGTCGCGGGCCCGGCGGCCGAGGGAATGCCGAGCACGCGCATCGCCTTCAGACCGAGGCTGAGCTTCTCGCGCCCGTCGCTGGAGCTCACGTCTAGGCCGGAGAGCTCGCGCACCCGCTCCAGCCGGTAGTAGATCGTGTGACGGTGGGTGAAAAGCCGCTGGGCGGTGCCGGCGACGTTGCCGTCGGCCTCGAGGAAGGCCTCGAGCGTGCGCACGAGCTCGGTCTCGTACTGCACGTCGTAGTCGACCAGCGGCTCGACCGTCTCCGAGTAGAAGCGCTGGAGCTCCGACGGGTTCTCGCTCATCGTCGAGAGCAGCAGGCGGTAGGCGCCGGTCTGGTCGAAGGCGAGCGCCTGATGGTCGGAGCCGCCCTCGGCGACGTTGGCGGCGAGCAGCGCCTCGCTGGCGGCACGTGACAGGTCGGCGGGGTCCGCGGCGATGCGGCTGCGCCCGACCGCGAAGGCGTAGCCGGCGAGCGACACCTCCATCTCGCGCATGACCGCGTCGGCGGTACGAGCGGCAAGCGCCTCGTCGCTGCCGGGAACGAGCACGAGCACCTCTGCGCCGAGCACCCCCTCGCGCTCGGACAGCGCCGCGATCGAGCGGCTCGCGAGCGCGCGCGCCCCGCGCTCGGCGACCGCGCGCACGCGTCCGCGCCAGCCCTCCTCCGTCGGCGCCTGGGGGCGGGCCCGCGCGACGATCATGCTCGCTCCGCCGTCGAGCTCGAGTGACAGCTCGCCAGCACGCGCGAGCACCTGCTCGCGGCCGCTGAGCTCGCGCGCGAGCACCGCGCGCAGGAAGTCGGCGGCGACCGATTCGGACACGCGCTCGGGCGCCCTCACGCGCTCGACCTCGGAGGCGATCATCGTCACGAGCAGGCGCTGCATGGATGCGCTCGGCTTCGCGCGCGCGCGCATGTGGAGCGTGCCGACGACCGTGTCGGCGACGCGCAGCGGCAGGCTCGTGACGCCCTTTCCCCCGGACAGAAGGGCGCGCTCCTCGGCCGGCGAGCCGGCGGCGACGGCGAGCGTCGCTCCCCAGGCGTCGGTCACCGCGAGGCTCGCCTCGAGCGCTCTGGCCGCCGCGCGCACGACTTCGGGCAGGCCGGCTCCCGACTCGACCGCCTCGGTGATCGCGTCCATCGCCGCGAGTTCCGACATCGCGGCTCAGCCCCAGAAGTAGACGATGGCGAGCGCTCCCGCGGCTCCCACGCCGACGAGCACGGCGAGCACGTACAGCGACAGCAGCGTCGCTGCCACGCGCTCCCACAGGCGCGAGTAGGACGTCCACGCCGGCACGAGGATCAGGCCCGCGTAGAGCGCCAGCCCGAAGACGGCCGCGCACACGGCCACGAGGTAGTTGATGTCTGTGCGGCTCACCGGGCTCTCCGCCGCTGATTGTGACGCACGGCGGGGTCGCCCCGGCGTCTCGGGCGCTCGCCGCGCCTCACGCGGACTCGTGCGGCGCTGCTGTCTCGTGGCCGACGGGGAGCGCACAGATGACGCCCGGCGTGCGCCCCGACAGCTTGGCGGCCGCGCCGCGCGCGCGTGCGAGCGCGCCCGACCGCCCGCTCGTGCGGTGGCCAACCGCGTCGTCCCCGGCGAACAGGCCCACGACGGTCGGCCCTGAGCCGCTCACGAACGCGCGATCGCCCCCGGCCGCGCGTGCCTGCTCGAGCGCGCCGGCGATCGCTGGACACAACGACACGGCGGCCCGCTCGAGGTCGTTGTGCAGCAGCTCGCTCCTCTCCACGACCGATCGCCCCGGGGCCGGCGCGCCCCACAGCGCCGACAGCTCGGCCGATCGCCGGGCCAGCTCCTCGGCGCGGCGGGCGAGCCCGAGGCGGTCGGCCTCGGCGTAGACGTCCGCGGTCGCCAGCCCGGCGTCGAGCGGAAGCACGAGCAGCGCCAGCGAGCCCTCCGCTCCCGCCAGCTCCTGCAGGCGCTCGCCCGCGCCGCCCGCCAGCCAGCGTCCCGGGCGCACCTGTGCCGGTACGTCTGCGCCGAGCCCGGCGGCCAGCGACAGCAACAGTTGCTCGTCGCCGAGGCCCGACGCGTGGCCGGCCAGGCGCAGCGCGGCCGCGGCGTCGGCCGAGCCCCCCGCGAGCCCGGCGGCGAGGGGGATCGTCTTGTCGACCGTGAGCCGCAGCGGCGGTGCCCCCCAGCCGGTGCGGGCGCGAAACGCCTGCAGCGCGCGCCAGGCGAGGTTCTCGGCGGGCGGACCGGGCACGCCCGGGCAGACAAGCTCGTCCTCGCCGCGGTCTGAGCCCGCCAGCTCGAGCGTGAGCTCGTCGGCGAGGGAGATCGACTGCATCACGGTCGCCAGCTCGTGCCGGCCATCCTCGCGCAGCGGGCCCACGAACAGGCCGAGGTTGACCTTCGCCGGCGCGCTTGCGCGCAGGGGCAGCCGCGTCTCCCGCGAGGAGGAGGAGGAGGAGGAGGAGGAGGAGGAGCTTTCGCGTCTCACGGACTCGTTCTGTGTCCTTACGTGTTCAGCATGCCCGCCAGGGCGCGAAAGTCCTGGGGGGTCAGGCGCTCGGCGCGCGCATCGGGCGGGTGTCCGAGCTCGGCCAGCGCCGCGCGCACGCGCGCCCGGTCTCCAAAGCTGCCGGCCAGAGCAAGCGAGCCGGCGAGCGTCTTTCGCCGGTGCGCAAAGGCGGCTGCCACGAGCGCGCGCAGTGCCGCGGCCGGGATGGGCGACCGAGCGCGATCGTCCCCAGGCGGGGCTGTGCGACGGCGCATGAGCACGAGCACCGAGTCGACGTTGGGCACGGGATAGAACACGGTGCGCGGGATCGCCCTGACGACCTCGACCTCGCACTCCAGCTGCGCGAGCACCGACGGCACGCCGTAGACGCCGCTGCCGGGGGCCGCCGCGAGGCGCTCGCCGACCTCGCGCTGAACCATCGCCACCCAGCGCCGCACGCCGGCGAGCTGCTCGATCGTGCGCAGCAGCACGGCGGCGGCGATCCCGTAGGGCAGGTTGGCGACGAGCTTGTCGGGCGCCGGCGAGAGCGCGTGCAGATCGATCCGCATCGCGTCGCCCCAGTGCACCGACACGTTGGCGTGCGGATCGGTGGCGTCGCCCAGCGCCGGGCGCAGTCGCTCGTCGACCTCGATCACGTGCACGTGCGCCGCGGTCGCGGCGAGGTGCTCGGACAGCACGCCGAGACCGCCGCCGATCTCGAGCACGACGTCGCGCGCCGAGAGGGCGGCCGTTCGCTCGATCACGCCGAGGATGTTCGAGTCGACCAGGAAGCTCTGCCCGAGGTCGCGATCGGGCTCGATCTGAAACCGGCGCAGGCGGCGCAGCGTCGGCTGGACGGACTCGCGCGCGCGCGGCTCGCTCATTCCCAGCCGAGCACGCGCGCCGCGTTGCGTTGAACGATCGCGCCGAGCTCCTGCGCCGAGCAGCCGCGCAGCTGGGCGATGAAGGCCACGGTGTGGGCGACGAACGCGGGCTGGTTTCGCTGCTTGCGCACGGCCTGGGGCGTGAGGTAGGGGGCGTCGGTCTCGACCAGCAGGGTGTCCTCCGGGACGCGCGCGGCCGCCCGCGCCAGGTCCTGGGCGCTGTTGTAGGTGACGTTGCCGGCGAAGGAGATCGCATAGCCGCGCGCCAGGCACTCGTCCAGGCGCTCGGGCATCGAGAAGCAGTGCATCACGACGCTCACGCCCTGCGCCCCGGCGGCGAGCATCTCGAGCGTCTCGCTGGCGGCCTCGCGCGTGTGGATGACCAGCGGCTTGCCGGTCTCGCGCGCGAGCGCGATCTGCGCCGCGAAGGCCCGGCGCTGGTCCTCACGGGGAGCCCCGTCGCGGTAGAAGTCCAGACCGGTCTCGCCGATCGCCACGCAGCGCTCATGCGCAGCCAGCGCGCGCAGCTCCGCGACGTCGGCGTCGTCGAAGCCACGCGCGGCGTTCGGATGGCGGCCGACCGCGGCGTACACCTGCGGGAAGGACTCGGCCG
>DASPVR010000195.1:0-11951 GCA_035622255.1 Solirubrobacteraceae bacterium
CAGACCTGTTCGGCGAGCGCCGCCGCGGCCGTGCGCGAGCGCTAGCTGCCCTCTCGTGGGGTCGGGGACCGGGCGGCGCGCCCGGGCTGCGCTGAGCGGCGTGCCCGCTGCGAGCTGTGCAATGGATAGCGTTCACCGGCGCATGGCGCCGAAGGTAGTCACCCTCCCCGGCGACGGGATCGGCCCGGAGATCATGGCGCCGACGCTCCAGCTCCTGCGCGCGGTGGGTGAGTTCGAGTTCGAGGAGCACCCCTTCGGCGGGGCCTCGATCGACGCCCACGGGAGCGCCCTCACCGACGAGGCGCTGGCCGCGTGCAAAGGCGCCGACGCGGTCCTACTGGCGGCCGTCGGTGGACCGAAGTGGGACACGACCGACCCCGGCAGGCCGCGCCCCGAGCAGGGGCTGCTCGGCCTGCGCAAGGGCCTCGGGCTGTACGCGAACCTGCGCCCCGTCAAACCGCTGCCCGCGCTCTACGACGCCTCGCCACTGCGGCGCGAGCGCATCGAAGGCACGGACCTGCTCGTCGTTCGCGAGCTGACCGGCGGGATCTACTTCGGGGAGAAGACGCGCAGCAGCGACGCGGCCTCGGATGCATGCGTTTACACGCGCCCCGAGATCGAGCGCATCGCCCGCAGCGCCTTCACCGCTGCGCGGGCGAAGGTGTCGAGCGTCGACAAGGCCAACGTGCTGGAGACCTCGCGGCTGTGGCGCGAGGTCGTCTCGGAGCTTCACTCGCGCGAGTACCCGCATGTGCAGCTAGAGCACGTGCTCGTGGACAACGCCGCGATGCAGCTCGTCTCCTCGCCGCGCCACTTCGATGTGATCCTCACCGAGAACATGTTCGGCGACATCCTCTCTGACGAGGCTGCGATGCTCACGGGCTCGATCGGCATGCTCCCGAGCGCCTCGCTGGGCGGGGACGGCCCGGGCCTGTTCGAGCCGGTTCACGGCTCGGCGCCTGACATCGCGGGCTCCGGGCGGGCCAATCCACTCGCGATGTTCCTCTCGGCGGCGCTCATGCTGCGCCACGGGCTGGGCTTGGCAAGCGAGGCGGCGGCTGTAGAATCGGCTGTGCAGGGCGCGCTCGACGGAGGACTGCGCACCTCCGACCTCGGTGGCACGGCGACCACGGCGCAGGCCACGCGGGCGGTGCTCGAGCAGTTGCAAGGACCGATGAGATGAGCTCAGTAGGCGTGGAACCCACAGACCTGATCTGGATGAACGGCGAGTTCGTCGCGTGGGAGGACGCCAAGATCCACGTGCTCACACACGGGCTGCACTACGGCACGGGCGTGTTCGACTCGATGCGCTGCTATGAGACCGAGCTCGGCCCGGCGGTGTTCCGCAACGCCGAGCACATCGAGCGCCTGCTGCGCTCGGCCGAGCTCTACTACATGCCCGTGCCCTACACCGCCGCGCAGCTGCGCGCTGCCGTGCTCGAGCTCGTGGCGCGTAACGGCCTGACCTCCTGCTATATCCGCCCGATCGTCAACCGCGGCTATGGCCAGATGGGCCTGAACCCGCTCGACGCGCCCGTCGACGTGACGATCGCGTGCTGGGAGTGGGGCTCCTACCTCGGCGAGCAGGGCAAGCGCGAGGGCGTGCGCGCGAAGGTGTCCTCGTGGCGGCGCATCAGCCCCGACTCGCTGATCCCGCACGCCAAGGCCTCGGGCCAGTACCTCAACAGCGTGCTCGCCAAGGTCGAGTCGCTGAGGGCCGGCTACGAGGAGGCGATCCTGCTCGACGACCACGGCCACGTGTGCGAGGGGACGGGCGAGAACGTCTACATCGTGCGCGACGGCGAGATCACGACGCCCGGGCAGCACAACTCGATCCTCGAGGGTATCACGCGCAGCGCGGTCATCCAGCTCGCCAGCGACCTCGGCTACACCGTGTCCGAGCGCAACATCGCGCGCGCCGAGATGTACCTCGCCGACGAGATGTTCATGTCCGGTACCGCCGCCGAGCTCGTGCCCGTGCGCGAAGTCGACGACCACGTGATCGGCAGCGGCAAGCCCGGCGAGATCACGCGCGTGCTCCAGGCCGCCTTCGACGACGTCATCCACGGACGCTCGGAGCGCTACCGCGAGTGGCTGGACGTCGTCACGCCCGCCGCGCTCGAGACGCCCAGCGGCGACGCCGCGACGGCGGGGCGAATTACCGGGGCGACCGGCTAGAGGCGGTGTGCCGCGGCCGATCGCTTTGCCAGCCGCCCCGCACTCCTCGACGCCAAAGGAAGACCCGCATGAGCACCAGCGCAAACCCCATCGAGCTCTACGACGCCACCCTGCGCGACGGGATGGGTGGTGGCGGCATGAGCCTCACGGTCGAGGAGAAGGTGCGCGTCGTGCACGCGCTCGATGCCCTCGGCGTGCATCTGATCGAGGCCGGCTTCCCGGCGTCCAACCCCAAGGAGCAGGAGCTGTTCTCGCGCCTGGTCGACGAGCGCCTGGAGGTCTCGGAGATCGCAGCGTTCGGCATGACGCGCCGGCGCGGCGTGGCCGCCGGCGAGGACGAGGGGCTGCGCGTGCTCGCCGACTGCTTCGCGCCCGTGTGCACGCTCGTCGGCAAGGCCTCGGTGCTGCACGTCGAGAAGGTGCTGCGCGTCGCGCGCGAGGAGAACCTCGCGATGATCGCCGACTCGGTCGCGTTCCTGGTGGCCGCGGGCAAGCGCGTGCTGCTCGACGCCGAGCACTTCTTCGACGGCTTCGCGCTCGACCCCGGCTACTCGCTGCAGTGCCTACGCGTCGCAGCCGCCGCCGGAGCGGAGCGCCTCGTGCTGTGCGACACCAACGGCGGCTCGCTGCCCGCGCACGTGCGCACTGCGCTCGTGGTCGTGCGCGAAGCGCTGCCCGAGGCCCCGCTCGGGATCCACACCCACGACGACTCCGGCTGTGCGGTCGCGAACACGCTCACGGCGGTCGAAGCCGGGGCCATGCAGGTGCAGGGCACGATCAACGGCATCGGCGAGCGCACCGGCAACGCCAACCTCGTCACGATCATCGCCGACCTGCAGCTGAAGCTGGGCGTCGACGTGCTCCCCTCCGAGCGCCTCGCGCGCCTGACCGAGACCGCGCACCTGCTCGACGAGCTGCTCAACCGCACGCCCAACCCGGCTCAGCCCTACGTCGGCAAGCACGCCTTCGCGCACAAGGCCGGCATGCACGCCGCGGGCGTGCAGGCCGACCCGCAGACGTTCGAGCACGTCGACCCGGCCGTCGTGGGCAACGAGCGCGACATCCTGATCTCAGAGCTGTCAGGGGGCGCGGCAATCGCGGCCAAGGCGTCGGTCAGCTTCGACGGCGCCGAGATCGCGACCGGCGAGGAGCTGACGCGCCGCATCACCGAGCGCGTCAAGGAGCTCGAGCACCGGGGCTTTCAGTTCGAGGCGGCCGACGCGTCGTTCGATCTGCTCGTGCGCAGGGAGGCGGGGACGTACGAGCCGCTGTTCCGCCTGGAGTCCTGGCGTGTGATCGTCGAGAAGCACTCCGACGGCCACGCCACGACCGAGGCCACGATCAAGATCTGGGTCGGCGGTGAGCGCTACGTGAGCACGGCCGAGGGCAACGGTCCAGTGCACGCGCTCGACGGTGCCCTGCGCAAGGCGATCGGCGAGATCCACCCGCACCTGCGCGACATCGAGCTGGTCAACTTCAAGGTGCGCATCCTCGACGAGACAAAGGGCACTGGGGCGGTCACGCGGGTGCTCATCGACGCCTCCGACGGCACCGACGTGTGGGGCTCGATCGGGGTCTCGGAGAATTTGATCGCCGCCTCCTGGGACGCGCTCGTGGATTCGCTCGAATACGGCATGCAGGCGCGCGAACGCCCCGCCGCGACCGAGACCGTGCGCTCGAGCGGCGGCGCCTAGTGGCCCGCTCGCAGGCGCAGGCGGCCGGGCGCCAGGGGAGGCGAGCGGCCGGGCAGCGGCGCGGGGGCGCGCCCGGCGGCGTGGAGCCGATCCCGCTCGCGCGACCGCTGCTCGGCGAGGCCGAGGAGCGGTCGGTCGTCGAGGTTCTGCGCTCCGGTGAGCTCTCGCTCGGGCCGCGCGTGGCGGCGTTCGAGCGCGCGTTCGCCGCGCACCTGGGCGCGGCTCAGGCGAGTGCGGTCTCCAGCGGCACCGCCGGCCTGCATCTCGCGCTGCGTGCGGTGGGCGTGGGGGAGGGCGAGGAGGTCGTCACGAGCCCGTTCTCATTCGTGGCGTCGGCCAACGTGGCGCTTTACGAGCGTGCGCGCCCGGTCTTCGCCGACATCGACCCGGTCACGCTCAACCTCGACCCCGACGCCGCCGCCGCCGCCGTCACGCCGCGCACGAGCGCGCTGCTGCCCGTGCACGTGTTCGGCTACCCGGCGGACATGCCGGCTTTCGAGGGGCTCGCCCGGCGCCAGGGCCTGCGTATCGTCGAGGACGCGTGCGAGGCGCTCGGCGCCCGCCACGCCGACGGCAGCGCGGTCGGAGGCCGCGGTCATCCCGCGGTCTTCGGCTTCTATGCCAACAAGCAGCTCACGACCGGCGAGGGCGGGATGGTCGCGCTCGGCGACGGCGCGATCAAGGAGCGGATCGACTCCGAGCGAAATCAGGGACGCGCGCCCGACATGGGCTGGCTTGACCATGATCGGTTGGGCTTCAACTACCGCCTCTCGGACGTGGCGTGCGCGCTGGGGCTGGCCCAGCTGCAGCGCCTGGACGAGCTGCTCGCCGGCCGTGCGCGCGTCGCCGGGCTCTACCGCCAGGCGCTCGCCGGCGTCGAGGAGCTACAGCTGCCGTGCGCCGACCGCGGCGGGGACGAGCGCGGTTGGTTCGTGTTCGTCGTGCAGCTTCCGCGCGGGGTCGATCGCGACGCGATGGTCGCCACGCTCGCGCGCGCGGGCATCCAGAGCAAGCCCTACCTGCCGGCGATCCACCTGATGAGCTTCTACCGCGAGCGCTTCGGATATCGGGAGGGGCAGTTCCCGGTGTGCGAGGACGTGGCGGCGCGTTCGCTGGCGCTCCCCTTCTTCCCGCAGATGAGCGAGGCGCAGGTGCTGCGCGTGGCCGACCAGCTGATCGGAGCGCTCGCTGGGGTCGGCGCGGGGCGGTCGTAGACTGGCGCGCGCGTGTCCCGCTTCCACGAGCCCCAGCACTTCGACTTCCGGCACCTGAACTCCTCGATCTCCTTCGACCGGCGCCTGTGGCCGCAGGACATCGCTGTCTCGCGCGCGCACGCGAACATGCTCGCCGAGCGCGGGATCGTCGGCGCCGAGGACCGCGACGCCCTGCTGGCAGGGCTCGACGCGGTGGCGCGCGAGCTAGCCGAGGACAGCTTCGCGTTCGCGCCCGAGGACGAGGACATCCACATGGCGATCGAGCGGCGGCTGACCGAGATCGCCGGCCCGGTGGCCGGGCGTCTGCACACGGCGCGCTCGCGCAACGACCAGGTCGCGACCGATCTGGCCCTGTACGTGCGTGAGCGCTCGCTCGACGCGCACACGGCGATCAGCGGCGTGATGGGAGCGTTGCTTGCGCGCGCGCGCGAGCACGTCGACTGGCCTATGCCCGGCTACACCCACCTGCAGCGCGCCCAGCCGGTGTACCTCAGCCACCACCTGCTCGCCTACTTCTGGATGTTCGAGCGTGATCGCGAGCGCTTCGCCTTCGCCGCCCAGCAGGCGGGGCGGATCCCGCTCGGAGCCGGCGCGCTCGCCGGCGTGAACTTCGACACTGACCGCGCCCTGCTCGCGCGCGAGCTCGGCTTCTCCGAGGTCGCGCCCAACTCGATCGACGCCGTCTCGGGGCGCGATTTCGTGCTCGACTACCTGAGTGCCGCGGCGACTTGCGCCACCCACCTCTCGCGCCTGGGCGCCGAGCTCGTGCTCTGGTGCAGCAGCGAGTTCGGCTTCTGCGAGCTGCCCGACGCGTGGACCTCGGGCTCGTCGATCATGCCCCAGAAGAAGAACCCCGACGCGGCCGAGCTGCTGCGCGCCAAGGCGCCGCGCGTGGTGGGTCACCTGGCGGCGTTCCACGGCGTGCTGCATGGGCTCGCGCTCACCTACAACAAGGATCTGCAGGAGGACAAGGAGCACCTGTTCGACGCGGTCGACACGCTCACGCTCACGCTCGCGGCGGCGACAGGGATGGTGACCGGCGCGCGCTTCGACCGCGAGCGCATGCGCGACGCTGCCTCGGATGAGCTGATCGCCGCCACCGACGTGGCCGACCTGCTCGTGCGCCGCGGTGTGCCCTTCCGCGAAGCGCACGGGATCGTGGCCGGCCTGGTGCGCACCGCGCTCGACAGCGACCGGGCGCTCTCGCAGCTGAGCACCCAGGAGCTCGCCGAGCACAGCGAGGCGCTCGCCGAGCACGCGGGCGAGCTCGCCGAGGTGCTCGCCCAGAGCTCGTGGCTGGAGTCCAAGGTGTCCGAGGGCGGGACGTCGCTCGCACGCGTGCGCGAGCAGCTCGACGCCGCAGCGGCGGCGCTCGGCGAGGGGGCCTAGCCGGTGCGTGTGCTCCGTGAGGGCTTCTACGCGCGCCCGGTGGTCGAGGTCGCGCGCGAGCTGATCGGCTGCGTGGTCGAGCACGCCGGGGCAGCCGGGGTGATCGTCGAGACGGAGGCCTACCACGACAGCGAGCCGGCCTGCCACGCGTTCGCCGGGCTGACGCCGCGCACGCAGACACTCTTCGGCCCGCCCGGACGCGCCTACGTCTATCGCTCATACGGCGTGCACGCGATGCTGAACGCCGTCTCCGAAGCGACGGGAAGCGGCGCGGCCGTCCTCATCCGTGCGCTGCAGCCGATCGCCGGCTTGGAGGCGATGCGCTCTCGGCGCGGCGCGCGGCCGCTGCGCACAAGCGGTCTGCCCGAGCGTCACGGCCTCGCGCCGGGCGACGGGCTGGGCGACGCGCTGCGCGACGAGGACCTCTGTTCGGGACCGGGCAAGCTCACGCAGGCGCTCGGAATCGAGCTGTCTGAGAACGGCTGCTCGCTGGCGCGCGGGCCGGTGGTGATCGGTGCGGCGAGCGCCGCGTGGCGCGCGGCGCCTGTCGTGACCGGCCCGCGCGTGGGGATCACGCACGCGGCCGAGCTGCCGTGGCGCTTCTGCGTGGCGGGCAACCCGAACGTGTCGCGGCCGCGCCCGCGCATCGGTGACGGCAGCGTGTCCTGGCGCGAGCTCGCTAGCCGTGGCGTGGCCGCGGCTCAGGCGAGCGGCTCGGCGGCCTGGCTGAGCAGCTAGGGCGAGGCGCTCGCCCCGCCCGTTTCGGGACTCGCCCCGCCGCTCTTGGGAGTCGGCGCGGCGGGTGTGGGAGCAGGCGACTGGCTTTCGGAAGGCGAGGGCGTCGTGGGAGCGGGCGTGGCACTCGGCGATGGCGTTGCGGGGGGCGAGGGTGCGGCCGCCGGTTCGCTGGGCTTGGCCTTTTCGCCGCCCAGTGTGGGCGCGCCATGACCGGCGCGATGTTCTTCACTGTGGTGCTGGACCTCGGGGCGCGGTGGGGCGGTGGCGCCTTCGTGCGCCGGGGGTGGCGTTTCTTCGGTGGTGTGCGTGCCCGTCGAGCCGGAGTGCGTCTTTTCGGCCGTGCGCGCGGCCGCTTCTTCGGCGCGTTGCTTGTCGATCTCCGTCGCCGAGACCATGAAGTCGTGCCAGATGAGTGCCGGGTAGGTGCCGCCGAGCACGGGCGTGCCGTCGAATTGAGTGGTCATCGGGATGAGCCGGTTGGGATAGCCGACCCAGACCGCGACCGTGTACTTGTCGTCCCAGCCGATGAACCAGGCGTCGCCGTAGTTGGATGTGGTGCCGGTCTTGCCCGCCGCGAACTGACCGAGCGCCGCAGCCTTCGCGGTCCCGTACTGGAGGACGGTTTCGAGCATCATCGTCTCCGTCTGCGCGACGCTCGGCGGGAGGACCTGCGTGGTCAGAACGCGGTTCACATCGCGATGGGCGCCGTCCGGAAGGGTGTGTGAGCCGGCGTCGACTTCCTGAATGGCGACCGGTCCGCTCGCTTCGGCGAGGGTCCCGCTGACCCGCTGTCCGTTGTGGGCGATCGTCTCGTAGGCGTGAGCCATGTCGAGCGGCGTCACGCCGACGGTCAGCCCGCCGATCGTCATCGCGGGGTTCGTCGAGATCGGGGTCGTGATCCCCATGCGGTGGGCGACGTGCGCGATGCGATGGGTCCCGACCTTCAGCCCGACTTCGGCGAAGATCGAGTTGTCGGAGTAGGCGGTCGCGTTGATCAGGCTGTTTTCGCCGGTGTAGGCGCCTTCGTCGTTGTGCACCACGAAGCGTTCGTGACCGTCGGTGTCGGGGACGATGAATTCCTTGACCTTGGACGTCCACTCCGAGTAGGGGGAGATGCCCTCCTCGAGCGCGGCGGCGAGGTCGAAGGCCTTGAACGAGGATCCCGGCTGGCGCTCCCCCTCGGTGGCGAGGTTGAAGGGGGTTTCGTCGTAGTCGCGCCCACCGACCATAGCGCGCACCTCGCCGGTGGAGTCTTCGATCGCGACGAGCGAGGCCGACGGGTCACCGGAGTAGGCGAGGTAGCCGTTGATCGCCTGTTCGGCGGCGCGCTGCAGTTCGAGGTCGAGGGTCGTCTTGATCCGCAGCCCGCCGTCGAACGTGCGCGGCGCGCCATAGCGTTCGACGAGCTCCTGCTGCACCCAGCTTGCGAAGTAGCCGACGTCCACGCCTTCCACGGTCGGCTCCTCGGGCGCCTGGATGCTCTGAGCCGCCGGGAGCGGCTTGGCCAGGCTCTGGTGGTAGACGCTCGTGGTCAGATAACCCTGACCGTGCATCTCGGCGAGCACGAGGTTGCGCCGCGCGAGCGCCGCCGCGGGGTGATAGACCGGGTCGTAGCCGGTGGGCGACTGGATCAGGCCGGCGAGCAGCGCGGCCTCCCAGGGCTGTAGCTGCTGCACGCAGAGCTGGTTGCCCGGGGTGCCGCAGCCGATGTGCCCCGGTTCGTGGCCGAAGTAGGTCTGCGCGGCCGCCTCGATCCCATAGGCGCCGTTGCCGAAGTAGATCGTGTTGAGGTAGGCGGTGATGATCTTTTCCTTGGACCACTTGTGCGAGAGCTGGTAGGCGAGCGCGGCCTCGCGGAGCTTCTCGAAGATCGTGCGGTGCGACTGGGCCTGGAGCGCGTTCTTGATGAACTGCTCCTCGATCGTCGAGGCGCCCTGCACGGTGCCTTCGTGGCGTATGTCCTGGATGAAGGCGCGCGCGACCGCTCTGATGTCGACGCCGCTGTTGGTCTCGAAGCGCTTGTCCTCGATCGAGATGACCGCCTGCTTGACGATCGCCGGGATCTCGTTCGGCGTGACGATCACGCGCGCCTGCTGGCTGACGATGCCGAGCGGATGCCCGAGGTCGTCGAGCAGGATCGAGCTCTGGGCGTTCTTGATCTGGGAGAACCTCGTCAGCGAGGGCAGGTCCGAGGCGACGGCGACGAACATGCCGAACACGAACGACACGAGCCCGAGCACGAGGACGAAGAAGGTGATCGCCACGAGCCGAAGCCACTTCAGGCGCGTGCGCTGCGATGAGGGCTCGTCACCGGAGGGGACTGGCTGGGGCTCGGCGGGCGGTGCGGGAGGCGCGGGAGGCGCGGGAGGCGCGGATGGTGCAACCTCGCGGGCCGCGAGCTCGGGGGTCGCGAGCTCTGGGGATACGAGCCCGGGCAGGGCGGGCTCGATGGGCGCGAGCTTGATGTCGGGGCGATCGTCGTCGCTCATCGGCGGGTGGACCTGAGCGCGCGCCAGAGGCGCGACGTTCGGTTGACTCTCGCGCGCGGAAAACCGTGGCGCGGCAGGGCCCACCGGGGGCGAGAGTCTAGCATTGGCCACCATGTCGAACGCCACCGCCACGGGGCCAGGGGATCCCGTCGAGCTGGCTGGCGCGCTGGCGCGAAACGCGGTCGACAGCCTGCCCGAGGGGGCGCTGGCCGACAGGTTCGCAACGGCAGCGCGTGAAGGGCGTCAGCTGCGCGTCAAGCTCGGCATCGACCCGACCGCGCCCGACATCCACCTCGGCCACGCGGTCGTGTTGCGCAAGCTGCGCGAGTTCCAGGATGCAGGCCACCTGATCGTGCTCATCATCGGCGACTACACCGCGCGCGTGGGTGACCCGTCCGGACGCTCGAGCCTGCGGCCGATCCTCTCGGGTGAGGAGATCGAGCGCAACGCCGCGACGTTCCAGGCGCAGGCGCTGAAGATCCTCGATGACGATCCCGGGCGCCTGGAGGTACGGCGCAACAGCGAGTGGCTGGACATGCCGATGGAGCAGCTGCTGGAGCTCGTGCGCACGACGACCGCGGCGCAGCTGCTCGAGCGCGACGACTTTGCCAAACGCTGGGCAGCGAGGGAGCCGATCTCGATGCTCGAGCTGCTCTACCCGATCCTCCAGGGCTATGACTCCGTGGCCGTGCGCTCGGACGTGGAGATAGGGGGCACCGACCAGAAGTTCAACCTGCTGCTCGGGCGCGACGTGCAGCGCGCCTACGGCCAGCCCGAACAGGCGATCATGACAATGCCGATCCTCGTTGGGATCGACGGCGAGCGCAAGATGTCCAAGTCACTGGGCAACCAGATCGGCGTGACCGATACGCCTGAGGAGATCTACGGCAGGACGATGCGCATCCCCGACGAGGCGATCGCCGAGTACCGGTGGCTGCTGCTCTCACCACCGGACGGCGGGGCGAGCCCGACGGGCGGTGACCGGCGTGGCGGCGGGGCTGTCGTCGGTGGCGCGGCGGCGCAGGGCGCGGGGGAAGGCGCGAGCGGGGTGTCGGCACGCGACGCCAAGCGTGAGCTGGCTCGCGACATCGTGAGCTGGCTGTACTCGCCCGAGGAGGCGGCGTCGGCCGAACGCCACTTCGAGCGCGTGATCGTCCAGCACGAGCGACCGGAGGAGATCGAGCCGGCGAGCTTTGCGAGCGAGGACGGCGTCGTCCACCTGCCCGGGCTGATCGCGAGCGAGTTCGGACTCTCGCGCTCGGAGGCGCGGCGTCTGATCGACCAGGGTGGCGTCATGCTCGGTGAGCGTCAGCTGCGGGCGGGCGAGCACGACGTCGCCAGCGAGCTTGCCGATGGCCAGGTCCTCAAGGTGGGTAAGCGACGGTTTCGCCGTCTCCAGAGCCGATGAGGCGACTACGTGCGCCAGGACGCGGGTGGTCGCGCTAGGCTGGCGCGCGCGGCGGCCGGGCCCGGACCCCGGGGCGCTCGCCGCGTGCGCCCGGGCTGGCCTGGAGCGCTATACTCATCGGTTGGCCCTGAACGCGTCTGTGGACGCCGGGCCGCGACTCGGTCTCCTCAAGGGAAACCCTTCCGAAAGAGGCTTGGCGGTCTTTGAAAACTCAACAGCATGCGCATCTGCGATCGACGTCTGATCGTGGTGTGCGTCCAGGTTCGACCCGTCGGCGGGAGCGCCTTGCGTGCTCTCGCGGACGGATGAGAGTCAAGTAGGGAAGTACCCCGTCATGGCGGAGCCATGTGTATCGGCTCCGGCCGCCGAGCCCTCGCATCAGCGACGAGCCCGGCAACCCATGGCAGCTTTTCGTGAGGGCCTCTGGCCCACTTCACGGAGAGTTTGATCCTGGCTCAGGACGAACGCTGGCGGCGTGCCTAACACATGCAAGTGGAGCGACGAACCAGGGCTTGCCCTGGGGCAGAGCCGCGAACGGGTGAGTAACACGTGGGTCACCTGCCTCGATGACCGGGACAACCCGAGGAAACTCGGGCTAATACCGGATGTGCCCGCAAGGGGAAAGGAAGCTTCGGCCTCCGCATCGAGATGGGCCCGCGGCCCATTAGCTTGTTGGTGAGGTAAAGGCTCACCAAGGCCCCGATGGGTAGCTGGTCTGAGAGGACGATCAGCCACACTGGGACTGAGACACGGCCCAGACTCCTACGGGAGGCAGCAGTGGGGAATCTTGCGCAATGCGCGAAAGCGTGACGCAGCAACGCCGCGTGGGGGAAGAAGGCTT
>DASPVR010000196.1:0-35536 GCA_035622255.1 Solirubrobacteraceae bacterium
GCCGCGCTCGTGAAGGGCCTTGGCGAGCCCGGCGAGAATGCGCCCGCCCGTGGCGGCGAACGGGTGGCCCGCCGCCAGCGAGCCGCCGTTGACGTTGAGCCTGTCGCGATCGATCGCCCCGAGGGGCTCGGCCAGCCCGAGGCGCTCGCGGCAGAAGCGCTCGTCTTCCCAGGCGGCGAGCGTGCACAGAACCTGCGAGGCGAACGCCTCGTGGATCTCGTAGAGGTCGAAGTCCTGGAGCTTCAGCCCCACACGAGCAAGCATGCGCGGCACGGCGTGAACCGGGGCCATCAGCAGGCCTTCGTGGCCGTTGACGTGATCGACTGCCGCCGTCTCGGCGTCGACGATGTGGGCGAGCACCGTCAGCCCACGCGCCCTCGCCCACGCGTCGCTTGCGAGCAGCACGACCGCCGCGCCATCGGACAGCGGCGTGGAGTTGCCGGCGGTCATCGTTCCCTGCGGCCCTCCGAACACGGGCTCCAGCCGGGCGAGCTTCTCCGGCGTGGAGTCGGCGCGCAGGTTCTGGTCGCGCCGCAGCCCGCGAAACGGTGTCACGAGATCGTCCTGAAAGCCACTCTCGTAGGCGGCCGCGAGGTTGCGATGGCTGCGCAGCGCGAGCTCGTCCTGCGCCTCGCGCCCGATGCTCCACTCGGCCGCGGTGCGCGCCTGATGCTCGCCCATCGACATGCCCGTGCGCGGCTCCTCGTTGCGCGGGATCGCCGGAACGACGTGCCGGGGGCGCAACCCCGCGAGCGCGCGCGCCTTGCCCGGCGCGGAACGCGCGCGGTTTGCCTGCAGGAGAACCCTGCGCAGGCCCTCGTTGAGCGCCAGCGGAGCTTCCGAGGCCGTGTCGACGCCACCCGCGACTCCCACCTCGACCTGCCCGAGCGAGATCTTGTTGGCCAGGAGGATGGCGGCCTCCAGGCCTGTCCCGCACGCCTGCTGCACGTCATAGGCGGGCGTCGCGGGCGCGAGGCGGCTCCCGAGCACGGACTCGCGCGCGAGATTGAAGTCGCGGCTGTGCTTGAGCACGGCGCCTGCGGCCACCTCGCCGAGGCGCTCGCCGGCGAGGTCGAAGCGCTCACACAAGCCATCCAGCGTCGCCGTGAGCATCTCCTGGTTGGACGCGGTCGCATACGCGCCGTCGGAGCGCGCGAACGGGATGCGGTTGCCTCCGAGCACGGCCGCCCTGGGCACGGTCGTGCTCACCTCGAAGCCTTTGCCCTGCGCTTTGGCCCGGGCGTGCGTTTGGTCAGCGAGCGCAGCCCCGGCTCGACCGTCGCGATCAACAACTCGGCCGTGGCCGAGGCGCTCAGTGCGCCCGTGCGCAGCCACCAGCGCGCGAGCGCCTCGGAGGCACCGAGCAGCGCCGTCGCGCGCGCTTCGGTCTCCACGGCTGCGCGCGCTCGACGCTCGGCGCCGAGCAGAGCAAGCTGGGACTCGGCGACGAGGCTGAGCAGGCGCTCGCGGTATTCGCCCACGCGCGCCGCGATCGCGCCCCCCGCGGGCAACGTCTCGTCGAACAGCACGCGCCAGGCGTCGCGATCGGCCTCGACGAACGTGAAGAAGGCGCGCAGCCCCTCGCGCAGCGCGCCGGCAGGGTCGGTCGCCTCGCGCACGGCCCGTCCGATCGTGGCGAGCATCGCATCGCCCGCCGGTTCCATGCAGGCGATGTAGAGGCGCTCCTTGTTGCCGAGGTAGGCATAGAGCAGCGGCTTGGTCACGCCCACGCGCTCGGCCACGTCATCCATCGTCACCGCCCGATAGCCGCGCTGCGCGAACAGCTCATACGCGCGATCGAGGATCTGGCGCTCGCGCTCCCCGCGCGAGAGGCGCCGTCGCCCCGCGGCTCGCCTTGTCGCAGTCTCACTCAGCACGGCCATATATTACCTATATATAAATTAGCCCAAACATCCCGCCGGCAAACATCCCGCCGGCGTCCTGCCGCGTATCGTGCGCCGTCAACCATCGGCCAAGGAGCGAGCATGAGTGACACGGCAAGCGCCGACCTTCCCGAGGGAGTGTCGATCGGCCACCACACCGACGCGGCCGGGCAGACGGGATGCACGGCGGTCCTGACCCCCGGAGGCGCGGTCGCGGGCGTCGACGTGCGCGGCGCGGCGCCGGGGACGTTCGGCACCGACGCGCTGCGTGCGGGCACGGTGATCGAAACGGGGCATGCGGTGCTGCTCACCGGCGGCAGCATCTTCGGGCTGGCTGCGGCGGGCGGCGTGCTCAACTACCTCGAGGAGCGGGGCGTGGGGTCGGCTTTCGGCTCGATCAGCATCCCCGGCGTCTCGGCCGCGGTCATCTTCGACCTGCTGGCCGGCGATCCGAAGGCCAGGCCCGATGCCGCCGCGGGCTACGCGGCCTGTGCGGCGGCGACGCGCGCGCCAGCCACTGGAGCCGTCGGAGCCGGCACGGGAGCGACGGTGTCCAAGGGCGGCGACGGCAGCCAGGCGCGCCGCGGCGGGGTCGGGATCGCGAGCGCCACGGTGGGCGACGCGACGGTCGCCGCTGTCGTCGTGGCCAACAGCGTCGGCGCCATCTGGGACGACGAGCACGGCGAGTGGGTGACCCCGCCCGTCGCCTGGGATCGCGCGTCGGCCCTCATCCCCGGGACGAACACGACGATCGGGGTGGTCGTGACCGATGCCGCGCTGAGCAAGGAACAGGCCAACCGCCTTGCGACCGTGGCGCACGACGGCTTCGCGCGCGCCGTGCGTCCGGCGCACACGATGTACGACGGCGACACGATCTTCTGCCTCGCGACCGCAGTGAGGACCGCTCCATACGACGCGGTCGAGGTGCTCGCCGCCGACGTCGTGGCACAGGCGATCGCGCTGGGAGTGCGCGCCGCCCAGTGACCGCATCCCGGGGCGCGGGTCGGCACGTCATCCTCCCCTAGGACCCACGCGGGTAGTGGAAGGCCTGGGTCTGTGTCACCTTCGCCAGGAGGGTCTCGCGGTCATCGGCAAGCTCTGTCTCGAGCACGACGAGCGTGCGTCCGAGGTGGAGTGGGCGCGTGGTCGCCGTAACAGCCCCCTCGCGCACGGCGCGCATGAAGTTGGTCTTCGACTCGATCGTGGCTGTGGCCAGCGCTCCCTCGGGCAGGTTTAGGAAGGCGCACACGCCCCCGCAGGTGTCGGCAAGCGTCATGAGCGCGCCACCGTGCATGAGGCCGCCGGCGGTGCAGCGCTCGGGCGCCCAATCGAGCCGGCCCCGGACCAGCCTCGGGACGGCCTCGAGCAGCTCGATGCCAACTAGCGTCGCGAAGGGCATCGTGTCGCGGATCTGCGCGGGCGTCGGATGTGTGGTCATGCCAGGGATCCAGGGGAGCTTCCAGGGTGGAAGGGACGAATGTAGACGGCGGAGACGTTTCGCTGCCTGCAGCTCGCGGGCGAGCTTGACGCGAGGGCAGCAACCCAAGATGATCCTGGCATGTCTCATCCAGACCCCAACGGGCCACCCGACCTCACGCCGATCGAGGTCGGCGAGGTCTTCGAGAATCCCGCAACGCGCGAGCGCGCCACGCTGCTGGAGCTACCCTTCGCCAACCCCGAGGGACGCGCGCGCGCCGAGCTGACCGCGCTCGCGGGCGCGCGCGTCGCCGGCGAACACCTCCATCCCGCGATGCTCGAGCGCTTCAGCGCCGTAGAGGGCGAGCTGACCGTCAAGCGCGAAGGCGAGGTCAGCGTCCTGCGCCAGGGTGAAACGGCGACGATCGAGCCGGGCGTCTGGCACGACTGGTGGAACGCGAGCGACCGCGACGCCATCGTTCAGGTCGAGGTCACTCCCGGCGAGCGCTTCGCGTTCATGATCGAGACGCTGTTCGGGCTCGCCCGCCTCGGGCACACGAACGCCAAGGGCATGCCCAACCCCCTCCAGCTGGCGCTGTTCGCCCAGGAGTTCGACGACGTGATCGTGTTTCGCAGGCCACCGCGCACTCTGCAGCGCGCGATCTTCGGTCTGCTCGGCCCGATCGCGCGCCTGCGCGGTTACCGCGCGACGTACCGGCAGATATCGCGCGTGGTGCTCGCACCGCGCTCTGAGGGCTAGCGCGCCGGTCGTCGGGGCTCGCGCTGGGGCCGGCCATACGATTCTCCGCGTGACCGAGTCCCAGCACGAGCATGGGACGGTGCGCCCCGCCTCCCCCGCCGACGCCGCCGTGTGCGCGGCTATCTACGCGCCCTATGTAACAGATACCGCGATCACGTTCGAGGCCGATCCGCCCTCGGCCCAGGAGATGGAGCGTCGGATCGCGGCTGCGACGCACACCCACGCCTGGATGGTGTTCGAAGATGACGCGAGAGTCGTGGGCTATGCATACGGCGGTCGCTTTAACTCGCGCGCCGCGTACCGATGGGCATGTGAAGTGAGCGTCTACCTGGAGCGCGGCCGTCGCCGCACCGGGGGCGGCCGCGCGCTCTATGAGGCGCTGCTCGCGCGTCTGGCCGAGCGCGGGTTCCGGGTGGCGGTGGCCGGGATGACGCTGCCGAACGAGGCGAGCGTCGGGTTGCATCGCGCAATGGGATTCGAGTCCATTGGCACATACAGGCGCATCGGCTTCAAGCACGGCAGATGGCACGACGTGGCCTGGGCGCAGCGCTTTCTCATCGCGGGGAACGATCCGCCGCCCGAGCCCACCTGATTCAGCCACCGCGACCGCGTCACGATGAGCCGGATTGCAACGTCAGCCGGCCACCCAGCGCTCGGCGTCTTGGAGCTCATCGAGGCCGTAGACCATGACCTCGCCGGGCGCGACCCAGGCGAACATGCGCGTCGCGTTTGCCACCCAGTCGACGTCGGTGACCAACGCAAACCGCCTCCACGCCATGTAGTCGCGAACCCACGTACCGAGCCCGGTCTTCATGTCCTCGATCCAGGCGCCCGGCTCAAGGCCGTCCCAGTCGCTGAGCTCGAACAGCAGCCGCAGCTCGCCCGACTCGAACTCTCGACGCAGGACGGGCTCGAGCACGTCGCGATAGTCGCCGACCGTCAGCCTGCCCGAGGCCCGCAGCCCGATGACTCCGGTCGGCATGCGCTCGATCGGCTCGATCATGCTCGTCCTCCTCCCGTGCCCGCAGGCGTGCGAGGGTTCGGCTAGCTGACCGCGGTCCAGCTCACGGTCTCACCCGCGCTGCCTTTGTTGAAGTGCGACGTGACGGTGCCCTTGGCTTCCCCGTGCGTGTAGAACGTGCCTGTGACAGTGTCGGTGCCCTCCGATTTCGTTGTCGAGTCCGGCTCGAGGATCTTCAGCACGGCCTTGAACTTCCCAGATTTGGAGATCGTCGCCGACCCCTCGCGGGGGCTTCCCACCCCGCCACAGCCGCCGTTACATTTGAACGGCGTGTCGACCGAGAGGTCGATGACCTTCTTCCCGTTCCCAGAGACCTCGAACGTGATCTCGTCCGTGGGGCGTCCGGTGTAATGGCCGACATATGTCGCGCCGGGCGTCGCGTTGGAGGCGAGCGCGACGGCGGCCAGCGTGATCGTGGCCGTGACGGCGACTGCACCTGCTGCCAACAGCCCCCGGTTGAAAATCACTGCGCGTCTCATGTCGACCCCTTCCGAGTTGTCCTCTGCCTGCCGCCGTCGCGGAGTCTACTTTCGTACCGCGCATCCGCCACGTTAGGACGATGGAGCGCGACGGAGAGGGAGGGATTCGAACCCTCGAACGAGGTTGACCCCCGTTACGCGATTTCCAGTCGCGCCCGTTCAACCGCTCCGGCACCTCTCCCGGTGCCCAGCAGGCTACGACACCGGCGCGCACGCCGTTGCTAGGCTTGGGCCGTGCTTGTGCTAGCCAGCGAGGCGGTCAGCAAGGACGTCGGCCTGATCGTCACGTTTATCGGGATCGGGATCGTCGTCAACGTCCTGATCGTCTACGCACTATTTCAGGTGCGCGGCGAGCACCTCCAGAACAAGGAAGATGCGCACCGCGGGCGCTCGCTGGAGCCCTGACACCTCGCGCCCTCAGGCGCTCCCGCTCGCGCCTCGGCGACAGGCGACACGGCACTGCAGCCCTGTCCCGCCGCTGTGAGCGGGGTGATTATCAGAGGCGAGCGACCACGAGGGCGCACGCCGTGATGACCATCGCCAGCGACAGCGCCGCCAGCGCGGCGTCGAGCGGCGCGAGCAGACGTTCCACCGATAGAGGCTCCTCGGCGCCGTCCGAGCGGGTGTGCACGCCTTGCACCGAGCGGGTGCGCCGGCGCAGCTCGCGCGCCGCGCTGCTGAGCCGGCGCTGGGCGACGCTGATCGCCATGCAGCCCGCAGCGATCAGCAGGCCCGCGACCGTAACGCTCTCGGCCTCGGCGACGTAGCCGGTGAGCGCGGGGAAGGCTCCCCAGCCGAGGGCGAACCAGAGATCGTTGTGAAATCGCCCATGGGCCAGCTCGAGGTTGTAGGCGGGCAGGAACACGCCACCGGCGACGACGAACGGGGCGAGCAGCGCCGACACGGTGATCACGCCGCCTACACCGATCGCGAGCGCCGCGAGCAGGCTCACAGCGGCGAGCACGACCAGCGTGCGGTCCGAGAAGCTCGTCCCGAGCGGGCGGTCGTGGAGCTCGTCGAGCGCGTGCGCGGCCAGCCCCACGGCCAGACCGAAGGCGAGCAGCCCCCAGAGCAGCCGATTGACGTACAGATGCGGCGCGATCGCGGCGCCGAGCGCGAAGTAGCTCAGGTGCCATGCCGTGTACGGGGGGTGCAGCAGCGTCACGATCTCCTGCGCGCGCCCGCGGCCGAGCGCGTAGAAGGCGGGGCGCTCGCTGGCGGCGATCAGCCGCGAGCCGCGCTCGCGCGCCACCTCGCCGGCGACCTTGCTAGCCGACATCAGCCCGCCGTTCTCCGTCCCCACATGAGCAGGCCCCCGCCGAAGCTCATCCGCCGTACGCGCACCTGCTCGAGCCCGGCCCGACGCCAGTACGTGACGATCTGGCCGAGCGGATGGCGCTCGTAGAAGCCCCTGATGCTCGGTCCCAGAAAGCGTCCCACCTCGCGCCACTCGCGCGACACGACCGCGCCGGCCAGCGGCAGGCCGACGGATGTGTATAGACGCCATGCCGCGCGCACCGGCGCCCACGGCGGGACCCCGAACTCCAGCGAGCCGACGTGTCCGCCGGGCCGTACGACACGAGCCAGCTCGCTGATCGTCGCTGCGGGATCGTCGACATAGCGCAGCAGATAGGTGAACGTGACCGCGTCGAAGCTCGCGCCGGGGAACGGCAGGCGCTCGGCCTCCCCCTCGATCAGCTCCACCCCGCCCCCCCGCGCATCGTCCGCAAAGCGCGCATCGTACGCAAAGCGCGCGCGCGCCGCCGACAGCATCTCGCGGCTCTGGTCGATGCCCACGACCGCGCATCCGCGCGCGAGCAGCTCGGCGGCGACCATCCCTGTGCCCGTCGCCACGTCGAGCACGCGCGCTCCCGGTGCCGGGGCGAGCGCATCGACGAGAGCGCGACGCCAGCGCGGGTCCTGGCCAAGGCTGAGCGCGGCGGAGAGCAGGTCGTAGCGGCGCGGCAGCCCCGCAAACAGCTCGACGGCGTGGCGCTTGCGCTCGCTCTGGAAGCGCCCCGGCGCTCGGTGCATGGGCGAGCGCCCGTCAGCGCGGGGGCGATCCTCGAGATCGCTGGGTATGTTGGCGCTCATGCCGTCGGCCGATCTGCCAGGCTCCTGGCTGTAACCCTATTCCGCACCCGGCCGGCGGGCGTCGCTCCCTGGAGTTGTCGCGCGCCGACCGACCGCACCATGAGCACATCATCCAACCTCAACGGCCAGCCGCTCGTCGCGATCATCACCGGCGCATCGAGCGGCATCGGCGAGGCCACCGCCCGCCTGCTCGCGCGCGATCCAAACGCCGCGCTCGTGCTCGTCGCCCGCCGCGAGGAGCGTCTTCGCGCGCTGGCGAAATCACTCGGGGAGGAGCGGGTCAGCTGGGTGGCCGCGGACCTGGTCGCCCCCGAGGCGCCCGCCCAGGTGCGCGATCACGTCGCCGAACGCCATGGTCGCCTCGACCTGCTCGTCAACAACGCCGGGGCGTCCTGGCGCAGATCGTTCGCCGAGGGCGGCTACGCGAACGTCCAGCGCACGATGGCCATCAACTTCGACGCGCAGGTGCGCCTGACCGAGGCGCTGCTACCGCTCTTGCGCGAGTCGGCGCCGAGCGCGATCGTCAACGTCGCCTCGACCGCGGGGCGTATCGCCCGTCGCAAGACCGGCGCCTACAGCGCCTCGAAGGCCGCGCTCGCCGCCTGGTCGGATGCACTATGGGCCGAGGAGCGACCGCATCGCGTCCACGTCGGGGTCGTCCTGCCGGGGTTCATCTCGACCGAGGGCTTCCCCCAGTCCGAGCTGATGGCGACGGCGCGCACGCGCTGGGCCGTGTCGACGCCCGAGCGCGGCGCCGAGGCGATCCTTCAGGCCGGGCTGGGACGGCGCCCCGAGCGCTACGTGCCGCGTCCCTACGCCGTCGCCGCGGCGCTGCGCGCGCTCGCGCCGGGGCTCGTGCGCCGCGCGATGGGCAGCGGAGCGGCCGCCGTGATGACGACGACCACCGGGGCCGACGCGCAGGAGCACGCTGGCGAGAAGCGGCCGGCTAAGGGGTGAATTCGCCACAGTAGAAGGCGAAGTGAGCGCCCTGGGGATCGCGCACGACCGCGATCTTGCCGACCTGGATGTCGATCGGGTCGCTGACCTTGGCGCCGCCGAGCTCGGCGAGCTTGGCCAGCGACGCGTCGAGGTCCTCGACGCCGAAGTACACGAGCCAGTGCGGCGGCATGCCGGGTGGGGCGAGCGGTCGGATGCCGCCGTTTCCCCGCTCCGCGTTTTCGATCACCAGGTACGGTTCCGGGCTGCCCTGCAGCGGTGAGAACGTCCACCCGAACAGCCCCCCGTAGAAGGCCTGGGACTCGTCGAGGTCGGGGCTGGCGAGCTCGTTCCAGGTGAGCGTTCCCGGCGAGGCCACGAGGCTGGCGCCGATGTGCTGCCTGGGCTGCCAGACCATGAAGTAGGCGCCGTGGGGGTCTTGCAGCACCGCCATGCGCCCGGCCTCCATCACGTCGAAGGCTTCGGTGTGCGCCGTCCCGCCAAGCTCCTTCGCGCGCGCAACCGTGGCATCGGCGTCAGCGACGGTCACATAGGACTGCCACGCCGGCGGCGCGCCCGCGTCGCGCTGAGGTTGGGGTTGGGGGGCGATGGCGGCCACGCTCTTGCCGTCGATGCGCATCATCGAGTAGGAGACGCCGTCGCCGACCGGCATGTCCTCGGCCTCCCAGCCGAACAGCGCGCTGTAGAAGGCCTTGGCCGCGGGTTGGTCGGTCGTTGCAAGGTCGGCCCAGGAGAACGTTCCCGGCGCGTACTCGCTGCGCTCAGCCATCGACCGCGAGCCTACACCAACTCCACCGCGCATCGCCCGTCCGCGCTACATGACCTCGATCGTCTCGTACACGTCGACGCTGCCGCGTCGGCGATGATCGGACAGCCCTTCGCGAGCTCGGCGGCAGCGTCGAGGCTGTCGGCGCGCAGCACCGAGTAGCCGCTCAGGCCCGACGCCCGCGGGAGCGCCGCTAGGCGCTCTTGACCGCGCCGGCGAAGTAGTCGCTCTCCAGGCTCTCGATGCAGCCGATCCAGCCCCGGCGGTGTCGCTCGGCGGACTCCTCGGACTCCAGGCCGGTGTGCTCGAGCACGACCGTCGTGTGCTCGCCGTCGCCTAGAAAGCGCACGCTCACGGTGCTCACGTGGCCGGCCAGCGGGCCGCCCTGCTCCCAGCACCAGCTGTAGACCAGGCGCTCGGGCCGGACAACCTCGCTGTACTCGCCGGCGACGGTGTAGACGGCGCCCGAATCCGTGTCTTCCATCGAGAGCCTGTAGGAGCCCCCCACGCGCAGGTCGATCTCGGCGAGCGACGTTTCGCATTGCCGGGCTCGCCCGCCACCAGCGCCTCAGGACCTCCGGGTTGGTCCACGCATTGAAGACCTGCTCGGGCGGTGCATCGAACGTGCGCTCCAAGCGCAGGCTCGTCGTCTCGGTCGGGCTCACTGTGGCTCCTTTCCAGGTCTGTTGTCGCGCTGCTCACGCAGGTACTGCTCGATCGTGTCGAGCTTTCGCTCCCACAGCTCGCGCTGTCGGTCAATCCAGGCGGACGCGTCTCGCAGGGACCCCTCGCGGATTCGCAGGCGGTGGGTTCGCCCGTCGATCACGCGGACGATCGTGCCTGCCTCCTCGAGCACCTTCAGATGCCTGCTGATCGCGGGCTTGGAGACACCGAAGTCGCCTGTCGCGTCGCCCACGGTCAGCTCGCCGTCGCCCAGGCGTTCGAGGATCGCGCGGCGGATGGGATGCGAGCAGGCGGCGAAGGAGCGATCGAGCACGTCACTGTTAGCCATCTTGTTAACAATAGCGCGGTGTCGAGCTCCATCAATCACGGCCACGCCCGGGACCCGGGCACCCCCCGGCAGATCGATCCCGAGCGTCTATCCTCGCGCCCGTGCGCGAGGCGAGCAACGGCATCGAGGTCGAAGGCCTGGTGCGCGACTTCAAGGGCGGCGTGCGGGCGGTGGACGGGATCGACCTCGAGGTGGCGCCGGGCGAGATCTACGGCTTTCTGGGACCCAACGGAGCGGGCAAGTCGACGACCGTGATGATGCTCACGACGCTGCTGCCGCCCACCGCAGGGAGGGCGCGCGTGGCCGGCCTGGACGTCGCCCACCAGGGCGCCCAGGTCAGGCGCGCCATCGGCGCGTCGCTGCAGGAGTCGGCGCTCGACCCGTTCCTGACGGGGAGCGAGCACATGCGCCTGCAGAGCGCGCTGCACGGGATCGGCAGGGAGGAGCGTGAGCGGCGCGGGCGTGAGCTGCTGGCGCGCGTCGGTCTGAGCGAGGCGGCCGAGCGCAAGGTCGGCACCTACTCGGGCGGCATGAAGCGCCGGCTGGACCTCGGCCTGGCGCTCGTGCACCAGCCTCGCCTGCTGTTCCTGGACGAGCCCACGACCGGCCTGGATCCCCAGAGCCGCGCCGCCCTGTGGGACGAGGTGCGCCGGCTGGCCGGCGACGGCGTGACCGTGTTCTTGACCACGCAGTACCTGGAGGAGGCCGACGCACTGGCCGATCGCGTGGGCATCATCGATCGCGGCAAGATCGTGGCCGAGGGCACGCCGACCGAGCTCAAGGCCTCGATCGGCCGGCGCAGCGTCGAGGCTGTCCCTCACGATCCGGGCGACTGCGAGCGCCTGGCCTCGGTGCTCGCGCGCTTCGGCACCGAGGCCGCGGCGGCGCCGGGGGCGGTCGCCGTCACACTGCCCGAGGGCGCCGGGGACCTCGCCGAGATCGTGCGCGCGCTCGACGGCGAGGGCGTCCAGATCGCCGATCTGCGCCTGCACTCGCCGACGCTCGACGATGTGTTCCTCGCCAAGACCGGTCGCTCGCTGGAGGGCGCCAGCGACGACGAGCAGGAGCAGGCAAAGGACGAGCAGCGGCCCGCGGCGGAGCCGGCCGTGTCGTGAACCGCACGCTCGCAAACCAGGTCGGCGTGCTCGCGCGGCGGTCGATGCGAAAGACGCTGCGCCAGCCCTTTCAGCTGTTTCCGATCGTCTTCTTCCCGGCGATCCTGCTGGCCGTCAACGCGAGCGGCCTCAAAGCCGCCACCCGCCTCCCCGGCTTTCCCACCCACTCTTACGTTTCATTCGCGATCGCCGTTGCGTTCGTCCAGGGAGCGCTGTTCTCGCTGATCAACACTGGCACCAACCTCGCCGAGGACATCGAGAGCGGCTTCTTCAACCGGCTCGCGCTCACCCCCATGCACCGCATCTCGCTGATCGGCGGCCTGCTCGTCGGCGTCGCCGGGCTGGGCGCCCTGCAGTCGGGCGTCTACATCGTCATGGGGCTGGCCGCCGGGGCGCATGTGCTCGCCGGCTTCGGCGGCGCGCTCGTTGCGATCGCGCTCGGCTCGCTGGCCGCGGTCGCTTTCGGCGCCCTGGGCTGCGCGGCCGCCCTGCGCACCGGCTCGGGCGAGGCCGTTCAGGGCCTGTTCCCGCTCTTCTTCGTGTTCATCTTCCTGTCCTCGAGCAACCTGCCGCGCAACCTGCTGAAGACCGGCTGGTTTCACACGGTCGCCACGTGGAATCCGATCTCCTACCTGATCGAGGCCTTCCGCAGCCTGTTCATCTTCGGCTGGGATCCGACGGCGCTGTGGCGCGGCTTCGTCGTCGCCGGCGGCCTGCTCGTGATCTGCCTGGTCCTGGTCTCGCTCGCGCTGCGCACGCGCCTTCAGCGCACATGAGCGCGCACGCTGAGGGTGGCGGTTTGTGGACCGTGGCGATCACGATCGCCAGGCGCAACCTGCACACCTATGTGCGCCGTCCCGACCTGTTCGTGCCCTCGCTCATCTTCCCGCTCATCTTCCTCGCGAGCTTCGCCGGTGGGCTGTCGGCGCTCGGCGACGTGCCCGGGTTTCACTTCCCGGCCGGGTACACCGCCTTTCAGTTCGTGTTCGTCGTCTGCCAGACGGCGATCTTCGCGGGCCTGTTCACCGGCTTCAGCCTCGCGCTGGACTTCGAAACTGGCTTCGCGCGGCGGCTGATGCTCGCGGCGGGTGATCGGCGCGGGATCGCCCTCGGATATGCGCTCGTCGGGCTCACGCGCGCCGCGATCACGCTCACGATCGTCACGGTCGTCGCCCTCATCGGCGGTATGCACGTGACCGGCGACGGCGTCGACGTGCTCGGGCTATGCGGGCTGGCGTCCCTGCTCGTGCTCGTCGGCTATGGCTGGGCGGCCGGCGTGGCGTTTCGCTTCCGCTCGATCCAGGCGGGGCCGCTGATGCAGACCCCCCTGTTCCTCATCATCTTCCTCGCGCCCGTCTACGTCCCCCTGGCCCTGCTCAAGGGCTGGATCCACGAGGTCGCGAGCGTCAACCCGGCGACCGCCTTCCTCGACGCCGGGCGCGGGCTGATCGCCGGCGTGCCCGACCACACCGGGCTCGCGTACGCGTGCGCCGCGGGCTTGATCGCGCTCGCGACGATCTGGGTGCTCACGGGACTGCGCCGCGCGGAAGCCTCGCCCCAGTAGCGCACGCTCAGGGCCCGGCCCCCGCCGACGAGGAGCTCAGCTCCTGCGTGGCGGGTGCGCGCGCCGGGCGCTGCGTGCGGAT
The DNA here is from genome assembly GCA_035622255.1 of Solirubrobacteraceae bacterium. Lineage (GTDB taxonomy): Bacteria > Actinomycetota > Thermoleophilia > Solirubrobacterales > Solirubrobacteraceae > Palsa-744. The sequence goes on from DASPVR010000196.1 coordinate 13,150, forward strand.
GAACCAAACCAACCCGACGATCGTCAGCAGGCTCGCGACCCAGAAGTTGACGCGCATCCCGAGGATGTGGTTGGCCGGGTCCACGCGCAGCAGCTCCTCGAAGATGCGAAAGGCCGAGTAGCCGGTGACATAGAGGGCGAACAGTCCCGGGGGGCGGATCGTGCGCCGGCTCGCCAGCCACACGAGCGCGCCCGCGAGCGCCAGGTCCCAGATCAGCTCATACAGGAACGTGGGGTGAAAGGTGGCGTATTGCAGGTAGCCAGGGGGGCGGTGCGCGGGGCTGATCTCGAGCGCCCACGGGAGCGTCGTCGGCCCGCCGAACAGCTCCTGGTTGAAGTAGTTGCCGATCCGCCCGATCGCCTGCGCGACGAGCAGCCCCGGCGCCGCCGCGTCAAGGAACACCGGCACATTCGCCCCGCGATGGCGCAGCATGAGGATACCGGCGAGCGCGCCCAGCGCGATCCCGCCCCAGATCCCGAGGCCGCCTTCCCAGACTGCGAGCCATCCCCACCAGTTGTGGGGAACCGTGTTCCAGCTCGTGATGTCGTGATAGAGCCGGCCCCCGAGGATGCCCGCCGGGACGGCGACGAGCGCCACTTCCTGCACGAGGTCGGGGTCTCCGCCGCGAGCGCGCCACAGCCGCCGGGTGAGCAGGATCGCGGCGATGATCCCGACGACGTAGCCGAGGCCGTAGTAGTGGAAGAACAGCGGGCCGATGTAGAAACCGTTGCTCGAGGGACTCGGGATGAACGCCGGCACCGGCTCATTCTCCCGCAGGCACCCCGACGGGACACCCAGGCCCCTCTCTTGACGCGGATCGGTGCCGCGGCTCGGCGTGCGCTGTATGGTCAGGCAACTTTTGGGGCCGCCGCGACGTCGTCGGGAGCGCGCAGCAGCTCAGGTCCCTCGTGCTCGGGGTCGGGGCGGTTCAGCGCCGGGTTGGCTGCCCGGGCGGACAAGCGCTCCACCGGCAACGCACCACACAGCGCGAGCGCCTCCTCAACGTCGAGCGCGGGGTCCAGCCACGCCCGCTGGGCCTCGGGGTCGGCGAGGATCACGGGCATGCGGTCGTGCACGGCTCGTGCCACGCCGTTGGAGCGGGCGTCGCAGGTGAGCAGCGCGACGCTCGCGATCCAGCGACCCTCGATCTTGGCCGGCGTCCACAGTGAGGCGAACGCGAACGGCACGCCGCCGTCGACCTGAAAGAAGAACGGCTGGCGCGGCTGCGAGCGCCGCTCGGGCTTCAGCCACTCGAAGTAGCCGTCGGCCAGCTGCAGGGCCCTGCGTGAGGCGTCGGGGATCAGCCGGCGGTACGCCGGGGTTCGCGCGACCGTCTCCAGGCGCGCGTTGATCATCTTCGACGCCCCCTTGAGGTCACGTGCCCAAGGGGGGACCAGCCCCCAGCGCAGGACCCTCGCCTGCGGCTCGCCCTCGCGCGAGACGATCGCGAGCACGTCCTCGGTGGGGGCGATGTTGTAGCGGCGCGTGCCCGCGGACTCGGTGATCGGGACTTTGAAGCGATCGTTCAGTTCCTGCACCCCGGCCGTGTTCGTGTAGCGCCCGCACATCGCCCCGAGGATATGAACGCGGCGGTGTGGGGGCCGCCGCCTGCAATGTCGGCGCGCGCGGCCTGGCCACGGCGCGGCGTCGCAAGCTCTCAGTCGGCGGGCAAGTCGCGCGAGCGCAGGCTCGGGGCTCGCGCCTCGGGAGCCTGGACGCGGGGGTGGGCCTTGGCGAGCTTGGGACTGCCGGTGCGCTCGCGCTTTGATTCGTACATGGCACGGTCGGCCCGGGCGACGAGCGTGTCGGCATCGATCTCCGGACCGCTCGACCACACGACTCCGACGCTCACCTGGCAGCCGATGCTGTCGCTCGCCGGCGCGACCCCCTCGCGGAGGGCGCCGGCGAGGCGCTCGGCGAGCCGCATCGCCGGCTGGGGTCCGCCGATGTCCGGGCAGACGACGAGGAACTCATCGCCGCCGATGCGCCCGACGAGATCCTCGTCGCGCAGCGCGCCGCGCAGTCGCACGGCGACCGTCCGCAGCAGCTCGTCGCCGGCGGCGTGCCCGTAGCGGTCGTTGACGCGCTTGAAGTTGTCGAGGTCGAGGAACATGACCGCGCGGTCGGCGTGGCGGCGACCGCTGCCGACGTTGGCCTCGAGCGCCCTGAGTATCGAGGCGCGGTTGTAGCAGCCGGTGAGTTCGTCGAACGTCGCGCGCTGCTTGAGCTCCTCGCGCATGCGCGCGCCGTCTGTCACGTCGGCCACGCATGCGATCGCTCCGCTGATCGTGCCGTCCTCGTGGCTCAGCGGGCGCAGGCTGATCGTGCAGAAGTGCAGCTCATCGCCGGGCGGCAGACGCAGCTTGACCTCGGTGTCGGTGTCGAGCCCGTCGTCGAGCACGCTGTCGAACGCTTGCTCGAGCGCCGCGCGGTCGGACGGCACGACCGTGGCCAGCTGCTCGTCGACAGTGGTCGCAGACTCGATCCCGAGAATCTCGCGCAGGCGCTCGTTCACGTACACGATCTGGCGGTCTGTGTCGATCTGGAACAGCCCCACCGGCACCGTCTTGGCCAGCCTGTCGAGCAGCTGCTCGCGAGCTCGCAGCTCCTCCTGGGTGGCCATCTCGTCGGAGATGTCGACCATCTCGCTGATCACGCAGCTGTGCTCGGGGTCGTTGAGGAGGTTGTGGTTGGTGAGCTCGAACCACACCCAGCCGCCGTCCTTGGTGCGGTGGCGCAAGCGCACGCGCCGGCCGGGTCCGGGCAGGGCGAGCATCTGCATCCAGTTGTCGATCGCCAGCGGATGGTCCTCGGGATGGATGAAGTCGAGCGTGCGCCGCCCCTCTATCTCCTCGGCGCTCCAGCCGAGGATCTGCGTGATCGCCTCGTCGATGGCGACGATCGTGCTTTTCTCGTCCTTGCGCACCGTCGCAAAGCGCGGCACCGGGGCGGCCTCGACTTCCGGCGGGGGCGCCGTCGGCGAGATCACCCCGGTCGGCACGAACAGGCCGAAGATCACTCCGTGGCGCTCGCGCATGTCCAGCGTGTAGAAGACGAGCTCGGCGGGGTACTCGACCGGATGTAGCAGGCACCGCCCCGCTCCCTGCTTGCGCACGCGATCCCACATCGAGAACACCGCCTCGCGGTCCTCGCCCCCCTCCCGGCCGATCGCCCATCTGCCGCCGAGCACGGCGTGGTTTTTCAGCTTGATCGAGTCGGGCATCTCGGCAAACAGGCCCGACTCCATGAACGCGGCGACCGCGGCATCGGGAAAGCGGTCGAGCAGCAGCGTCAGCTCGGCCTCCATCCGCTCGGCGCCCAGGTGCTGGTCGTGCTCTACGTCGAACACCTCGTCCTCGGGCCGAAGGAGGTGCTCGGGGAGGCCCGACGGCGCGTCCGCGCGCTCCTCCTCGGGTGAGCTCGCGGGTGGAAATGACTGGACGTTGGCCATCTGGTTTTTAGACGTTTGTCCGCAACCCTGGGAAGAGCGCGATAGCGTTTTGGCTCGAGCCCATAATCGATCGGATACCCACCAAGCTGAAGCGCTGCGGCGCATCCTGGACCTACCGCGAGAGCGCCTGATCGTCGTAACTCGCGGCCACAGCGCGCGACCCCGGTGCGGTCTCGCGGCTAGAACCTTCGCGCCTGGCGTCAGAGCAGGTGGGCCAGGCGCCAGCCCAGCGACGCAGCGCGGAGCGACCCGCTGGCGAGCACCGGCGTCGGGCCGGCGTCGGCTATCCCGACCGTCCCCACCCGGTCGCCCGCGCGCAGCCGTCCAGAAGGCATACCCGCGCCGGTGCGCACAGCCAGGCTGAGCCCGGACCAGCCAACCGCACGCAACGGGCCGGCGGTCACGCCGGTCACGCGCTGGCCGTCGGCCGATGCGACCGCGAGCGCGTTGGTGCCCGCCGGCAGCACGGTCGCGACACGCACCGCGGCGGCGGCCGAGTCGCCGAGTCGCGCGCCGCTGGCCAGCGCGGCTTCGACCGGCGAGCCTTCGCGCTGGCCGAGCACGACGCCCAGCACGGTCAGCCGGCGGCCGGCGACCGCGATGCGCTTGGCGAACATCAGGCACCCGCCGGCCGCACGGTCAGAGCCGGTCTTCACGCCCACGTATCCGTCCCCGCCGAGAAGCCCGTTGTAGTTGGTCACCGTTCCTGCGACGGGAAGCTGCGCCGTGGGCTCGGCGACGATCGCTGCAAACACGCGGTTGTGCATCGCAGCGCGCGCGAGCCTGAGCTGGTCGGCCGCGGTCGACACGGTGCTCTCGCGGTAGCCGCTGGGATCGGTGTAGGTCGTGGAGTCCATCCCGAGCATCCGCGCGGTCGCGTTCATGCGCGCGACGAAGCCCGCCACCCCGCCGGGGTCGTGCTCGGCGAGCATGATCGCGACGTTGTTGGCCGACGGCAGCAGTAGGGCCCGCAGCGCCTGCAGCTCACTGAGGCGCTCCCCGGCGCGCACGACAACCGTCGACTGCCCCAGCGCGGCGCGGCGCCGCTCTTCGGCCACGGCCCCCGGCGTGACCGTCATCTGAAACCCTTCCGTCCCCGCCGCCAGCGGGTGGGCCCTGAGCGTGAGGTAGGCGGTCATGACCTTGGCCACGCTGGCGATCGGTGCCGGCGTCTGGGCTCCAGCTGTGCCGAAGCTGCCAAGCCCCCCCACCTCGACCGCCGCCTGTCCTTCTCGCGGCCACGCGAGCGCGGGCTCGGTGCCGGGGAAGCGAACGTACGGGGCGAGCGTGCGCTGCACGACGAGCGCCGGCGCCGGCTCGGTCGCAACGCGCCAGACGAGCGCCACGAGCAGCGCCGCCGCGAGCACGCCGCCGAGCGCCCGGAGGCGCAGGCGCCCACGTGCCAGCTGCTTGACCTCGAGCCGTTCGCTCGCCGCCACGGCCTGCAGACGCTAGCGGGTGCAACGGAGAGCGGAGTCACGAGCACCTCCAGGCCACGGCCGCCGGCCGACGGACGGCCAAGCAGCTCATACACCCGTCCGAGCGCACCTAAGGCCGGGGCTTGCGGGTGCCGATCATCTTGGCGTGGAACATGACCTGCCTCCCGAGCGACTGCTCGCGGTCATCGAGACCCAGAACGAGATCGCCGCCACCGCGCTCGACCTCGACGCCGTGATGGCGATCGTCGTGCGGCGCGCGCAGGAGATCGTGGACGCGACCGCCGGCGTCGTCGAGCTGCTCGAGGGCGAGGAGATGGTCTACCACGTGGCCAGCGGCACGGCCAGCGCGCACGTCGGGCTGCGCCTGCGCGCCGACGCGAGCTTCTCGGGGCTGTGCGTGAGTCGCAATGAGATCCTCTACTGCGAGGACACCGGCGACGGCGATCGCGTCGACCGCGACGCGTGCCGCAGGGCGGGCGCGGTCTCGATGGTCTGCGTACCGCTGCGTCACGACGCTCACACCGTGGGGGTGCTGAAGGTCTACGACCCGTGCCCGCGCGCGTTCGACGCGGCCGACCTGCACACGCTCGAGCTGCTGTCGGGCGTGATCGCCGCCCACATGGCGCACGCGAGCGCCTACCAGGACGAGCAGCACGCCAGCGGCCACGACGCGCTGACGGGGCTGAGTAACCGGCGCGGCTTTGACGATCGGCTCGCGACCGAGGCCGCCCGCGTCCGCCGGCATGGAGACGACCTCGCGCTGTGCCTGCTCGACCTCGACGGCTTCAAGGAGATCAACGACGCGCTCGGCCACGCCGCCGGCGACGACGTGCTGCGCGCCATGGCGCGCCACTTCACCGAGGTGCGTGGCGAGGATGCGGCGTTTCGCCTGGGCGGCGACGAGTTCGCGTTCATGCTCGTCGGCGCCGGCGACGCGGACGCGCGCGCCGTCGCCGAGCGGATCAACGCCGCCGTGAGGGAGGATCCCGCGTGTCGCGGCGTGACGATTTCCTGGGGCATCGCGTTGCTCACGGACAACGACCCCGTGGGGATGATCGCGCGCGCCGACGCCGCGCTGTACCAGGCCAAGCGCGCGGGCCAGTCCGAGCCCGTGGCCTGAGATTATCCTTCGCGGCGATGGCAACCGATACCCCCGACACCGCCTCGACCGGTGACAGCGACTGGCGGGTCGAGTTCGAGCTCGAGGCCGCCGACAGGCACCGCTCGCTGCGCGAGCTGATCCGGCGCGTGCGCACGCCGAGCGTGGTGCGCGACGCCGAGACGAGCGTCCCCGAGCACGTCGTCGTTACGCATGACGGCGCGCGGCTTTTCGCCTATGCCGGCGACGAGGCGACGATGCGGGCGGCGCGGCGCGCCATCGAAGACGTGCTCGTGCGCGACGGGATCGAGGCGAGCGCGCGCGTGAGCCGCTGGGACGAGCGGCGCGACGACTGGCTGCAGGTCGACCCGCCGCCGAGCGCCCAGGAGCAGCTGGCCGAGCAGGCGGCCGAGCGCGACGAGGAGGCGATCGAGACACGCACCCTCGTCGCGAGCTCGGGCAAGCTGGTACGGGGCGAATTCGAGCAGACGATGCTCACGTGGGCCGAGAGGCTCGGGGTGCGGTGTGAGATCGTCGAGCATCCGCACCTGCTCACCACCCAGGTGGCCTTCACGGTCACCGGACCCAGGCGCAAGGTGCAGGAGTTCTCAAAAGGCCTGCTCGCCGAGGGGTGGTCGCAGGTGCGCAGCGAGTTCACCGTCATGGGCGACCCGCTCTAGCGAGCGACCGCGATCAGGCCGGAACAGGCTCGCCCGAGACCTCGCGCACTTCCTCGTGGCGAAGATCGTGGTCGCGTACGAGCGCCAGCGCGAGCACGGCGCCGAGCGCCGCGAGCGCCGCGCCGGCGAGCACGATCGTCGAGAACCCGTGCACGAAGCCCTCGCGGGCCGCGTGGACGACAGGCGCGGCCGCGCGTGGCGGCAGCGTGCCCGACGAGGCCGCTTCGGCCAACCCGCGCGCCCTGTCCGCGCCCACACCCGGCAGCAGATCCTCGATGCGCTGCTCAGAGAAGGCGAGAAACAGCGCCCCCAGCCCCGCGGTGCCCGAGGCGATCGCGACCTGACGAAACGTGTCGTTGACGCCAGCCGCCACGCCGCTCATCCGCTCGGGCACGGTCGAGAGCGCGACGTTGGCGAGCACGGGGTTCACGAGGCCCACCCCGAAGCCACTGACGATGAAGCCCGGGAGCAGGACCGTCCAGGAGTCGTTGGCCTGCGCGCCGCTCAGCAGCACGAGCGCGAGCGCGGTTATGCCCAGGCCGGCGGCGAGCATCACGCGCGGCGGGATCCTCCCCTCCAGCGAGGCGGTCGCGCCTGAGACGATGAAGGCGCCGACGGTGAACGGCAGGTAGCGCAGCCCGGCACCGAGCGGTGACAGGTGCTCGATCTCCTGCATGTAGAGGGTGATGTAGAGAAACAGCGCGAACATCGAGCCGCTGAGCGCGAACGCCGTTATCTGCGCGCCGGCGAAGGCCCGATTGCGAAACAGGTGAAGCGGCAGCATCGGCTGGGAGACGCGCAGCTCGATCGCGATGAACGCGAGGAACAGGAGCACCGCGCAGATGAGCTCCAAAACGATCTTCGTCGAGCCCCAACCCTCGGCGTTGCCGCGAAGCAGGCCGAGCACGAGCAGCGCGTTGGCCCCGCAGAAGGTCACGGTCCCGCCCCAGTCGATGCCGTGGGCGGTGGGGTCGCGCGACTCGGCCACGCGAAGAAGCGTCACGGCGATCGCCGCCACTCCGATCGGCACGTTCAAGAAGAAGATCGCCTGCCAGGAGATCCCGGTCGTCAACGCGCCCCCGACGAGCGGGCCGATCGCGACCGCGACCCCGATCGTAGCGCCGTAGATGGCCGTCGCGGTCGCACGCTCGGCGCCGCGCCACTCCTGCGCGAGCAGCGCCAGCGAGACGGCGAACATGACCGCCCCGCCCACGCCCTGAAGCGCGCGTGAGAGGTTCAGCACGGTCGCCGACTGCGCCAGCCCGCACAGCAGCGAGGCGAGCGTGAAGATCGCCAGCCCGACGACGAACACGCGCCGGCGACCGAGGCGGTCGGCCAGGGAGCCCGACGTGAGCACGAAGGCCGCGAGCGTCAGCGCGTATGCGTCGACGACCCACTGCAGGTCGGTGAAGGACGCGTGCAGGTCCCTGCGGATGCTGGGCAGCGCGGTGTTGACGACCGTGATGTCCAGCAGCAGCATGAACGTCGCCACGCAGACGGCCATGAGGGTCCACCACTTGCGTTGCATGCTCGATCCTTCCTGGGGGAGGTGGGCTAGAATCGTAAGGCAGCCTTGTAGTCAGGCTACCTTATCAAACTCGCGATCGCCCTGTCCAGATGCCCGTCCTCACGCCTACCCAGCACCTCGTGGCGCTGCTTGGATCCGTCAAGGAGGACCTGCTCGAGGAGATGTACCGACGCGTCAACGCGGCCGGCTACACGGGGCTTCGCCCCTCGCACGGCTGCATCTTTCGATACCTGGACGTCGACGGGTCCAAGCTGTCGAAGCTGGCCGAGCTCTCGGGGATGAGCAAGCAGGCCTTCGGCGAGCACGTGGACAACGTCGAGGCGCTGGGCTACGTCAAGCGAGTGCCCGATCCCGAGGACGGGCGCGCGAAGCTGATCGTGCCCACGGCCCGCGGGCGCGAGGCGCTGCTGCTGGGACGCGAGATCTTCGCCGACTTGGAGCGCGAGTGGGCGCAGGCGCTGGGCGAGGAGCGCATCAGCGCGCTGCGCGAGACGCTCGAGCAGATCCACGAGCTTCAGCGCGAGTCCGCGCCCCAGCTCAGCCGGTGAGTGCGAGCGCCGCGTCCTCGGTCAGGACGCGGAAGGTGAGGCTCTCCTCGATGTAGAGCTCAACGACCTCGGCGTCGTGGCGCTCGTAGCCGATCGACAGATCCTCCCCGATCTCGAGCACGAAGTCGCCTCCGCGCTGGCTGACGACGACCCCGCCGTCGAGCCCGGGAGCCCAGACGATGGGACCACCGACTATCTCGCGCACGTGGTCAAGCAGCGGATATCCGCCGTGCTCGGCAGTCTGCAGCACGCGCGTGTAGATCTCGGGCCCGAGCGCCAGGCCGTAGGGGCCGCCGACGCCGGCGTCGAGCAGCGCCTCCACCGCGCGCGCCACGTGCCGGGGATAGCGCTCGCAGTCTTTGCCCAGCGCGATCGCCTTGTGCGTGGAGGCCTCGGTGATGCCGGTGATCGCGGCGGACTTCAGGCCGTGGAAGACCGCGCGGTTCTCCGCGGCGGCGATGGCGCGCGCGGCGCGATCGAGCGTGTCGAGGTCGATGTCGCCTGCCCCGCGGTCAGCGTCGCGCAGCTCGCTGCGCGCAACCGCGAACGAAGCCCGCAGCTCGACCATCTCGAGCACGCGGCGCTGGCTCGCGCTCACGCCGTCGCCGGCCCCGCCGGCCAACGCGCGTACGCGTCCGAGGTTGGTGGACGAGCGCTGCCAGCCGTGGGGACCGGCGAAGTCGACCAGCCTGCGCGCAGCTAGCGCCGGCTGCAGGCGCTCACGGGCCTCGTCGTCGATCAGCCACCAGCCCGCCTCGGTGATGGGCGCGTGCTCGCGCAGGAGATGGCTCATCGTGCGGCTCCCTGCCTGCCGCCGATGCCGAGCGACTCGCTCCCGGCCAGCGGCGCTCCCTGGGCCGCCTCTCCCTCGACGGCGCGCTCCTCGGACTCCTCGCCGTGCTCGACGATGTCGCCCTCCTTGAACAGGATCCCCTTGGCGATCTCGCGCCACAGGGGAGCGCGACGCAGCAGGAACTCGAGATCCATGCAGAAGTGCTTGAACTCCTCTCCGAGCGCGTCGAGCATCACCGCGCGGGCCTCGCGATCCTTCTCGATCGCCAGGCGCTGGTGGTACCAGTCGATCGCTTCCGCCTCCTCGGTCAGCGAGGCGCACAGGCGTGCGAATGTGCGCGTCTCGGCCGGCAGCTCGTCCGGAGGCTCGTGGTAGGAGTCAAAGCCCACCGGGGCATCGTCGCATATGCCCATTGGCGAGTGCGGCGGCGACATAGATTACGCGCGGCCGGGATACCGGGTCAGGGGCCGGCCGGGTGGGTGGGACACCAAATAGGTAAATCCCAATCAAACATGTTTGGAAAACCTGGCGCGGGGTAAATGCTGCACTCAGAAGGACGTGTCGCAGATAGCGAGCTGGTCGTGTGAAAGCGGCCAGCGTCCTTTAACTAGCTTCTCTGCCCGCGCGTCAGTGACGCGCGTGCACGACCGGAGGGGATGTGAGTGAGGCTCGCGGGACACTGTCTGAAGACGATCGTTGGTCGCTGCGCGATTGGAGGACTGGTCGCGGTGGCGGTCATGGCCATGGGGGCGACGGCGGCGCAGGCGAGCGAAAGCACTGCGCGCCAGCTCGCTGACAGCGTCCCGGGAATCCCCGGGCTGCCGACCGGCGTGCCGGGGGCGGCAACCGCCCCAGAACCCGCCCTCCCCGAGCCGACGAGCTCAGAATGGCCGTTTCCCAGCAACTTCTCACACACCTCGGGCACCGGGCTGCTGTCGGACGGCGCGAGCCTGTGGACGGACTTCATCTACGACGACCACGGTGCGCTCGGCAGTCCGATCGGACAGGCCGAGAGCGCGAAGGTCACATCACTGGCACTCCCCCACGGGGGCTTTTCGTATCCCGAAGGCCCGGCGGATAAAGACGGCGCGGACATCTTCCGCGCCGGCGTCGGGTATGCCAAAGGCGCCACGTACTGGCGCGTCGACTGGAACACGCTCGTCTCGGCCGACGTGCCGATCGCGGAGTGGACCTTCAGCACGGAAAGTGAAACGCCGGCCGCCGGCAGCACGTGGCCGGCCAACGCCGGCGTGAGCTCTCCCGGCATCCAGTACGCGCTGATCGTCTCCGCCCAGCACGCGCAGCTGATCGAAGTGGCGACCGGGCTGCCCGTGGCCGGCGCCGACCTCACGACCGAAGTGAACATGCAGGCGCGCTCGTTCATCGTGCGCATCCCCACCAGCGTGTTGCCGGTGAGCGGCAGCTGGCAGGTCCACCTCGCGGCCGGTCTGGCAAACGCGGAAGGGACCGAATTTGCCACGGTGCCGCCTGAAGACGGCGGCATCCCGGGTGGGGCCAACGTCTACAACGTCACCTTCCGCTCCTACCAGCAGGAGTCAGAGCTCGTGTGCCCGACAGAAGCCCTCGCCGAATCGCCGGCCGCGCCGGTGCTGGAAAGCGAAGCCGGGGCCAGCAACGAAAAGCTCGCAGCGCTCGACCACCTGCCCGTGACCGAGTGCGGGAACTACTGGATGGAGAACGATCAGGCGAACACGCTTCAGAGCGGGAACGTCTCCAAGTACGCGCTCACGGTCAACTGGTCGGCGCTCGCGGCGCGCGAAAGCACGCCCGAACCGAAACCGACCGGCTATTCCGTGCGCTGGTACACGACACCTCTGAACCTCGGCCAGGGCGTGGTCGACGCCGAAGAAACGAACCTGTACACCGGGCCAACGTACCTCGGCCGAGTCCAGCCCTACTCGGTCTACGTGCCGACCACGTACGACCCGTCCACGCCCACGCCGCTGACCTGGATCCTGCACTCGCTGGGGGTCAACTACAACCAGTACGGCGCGCTGGCCCCCAGTCAGCTGCAGGAAGAGTGTCAGGATCGCAACAGCATCTGCGCGACCACCGAGGGCTTCAGCGATGGCCAGTGGTACTACCAGGAGGCGCAGGTCGACTTCTGGGACGTCTGGCATGCGCTCGCGGACGCCTACAACCTCGATCCGGACGCGACCGTCATGTCCGGCTACTCGATGGGCGGCTTTGCCTCCTACAAGCTGGCGCTCGAATATCCGGATCTGTTCGCGCAGTCAATGCCGCTCGAGGGACCGGTCATATGCGGAACCAGGTACGCGACCGGCGTCGAAACGAGCCCCCCCGGTTCCGTCCAGTGCACGAGCGACGGCAACACGACGCCGCTGATCGTAAACGGCAAGTGGATCCCCTACGTGATGACCTACGGCGCGCTGGATGAGCTCGTGCCTTTCACCGGCGGCGTGGAACAGGTGGAAGCATTCAACAAGCTCGGCTATCGCTACTACGCGGTCCTGTATCCGGCCGAGGACCACCTCGTGTTCGCCCAGCAGAACGACTTCAGCCCGGCAACCTCCCAGCTCGGGCACCTGGAAAGGGTCCACAACCCGGCCTCGTTCACGTTCACCTGGTATCCGGAACTCGTCTCCTCGTCGCTTGGCATCGGCCCCACTGGCGACTACTGGATCACTGGACTGGCGGCACGCGAATCCGCGCCGGGCAAGCTCGCCACCGTCAACGCCGACTCGGCGGCGATCCCCGAACCGACCGAGACGCCCGAACACCACACCGGCACGGCCGACGGACCCACGCCTGCGATCACCGACTCGCTCACCTGGGCGACGGGGGAGGCGCCGCCGACCAGCCAGTCGCTGCAGCTGAGCCTGACCGACGTGGGCGCGATTGGGCTCGAAACCGTGTCCGCCGGGCTGACGTGCGCGACTGTCGACGCGACGACCGACGGCGAAACCGCGCTGACGCTGCTGCAGCTGCGTCCGGGAAGCACGGTGACCGTGAGCTCGCGCACGGGCGCGACGACCGTCCCCTCGAGTGGACGTGTGACCGTCACGCTGACGGCGGGGACGAGCAGCGTGCAGCTGTGCTCGGCCGCGAGCAAGCCGACCCGGCGTTAGGAAAGGGGCGATCCCGCTCCCTCCTGGGATCGCCCGATTGTCAGCGCCGGCCCGGCTAGGCGGCCGGGTCGGCGCTGCGCGCTAGCTGACCTCGAGGTAGCGCAGCAGCACGCGCCCGAGCGCGAGCACGTCGCCGTTGGACAGCTCGGCGCGCTCGACTGGGCGACCGTTGACGAGCGTGCCGTTGGCGCTGCGATCGTCGAGCACGCGCACGTTCTGGCGGCTGACGAGGATCGCGTGGCGTCGCGACACCGACGCCTCGTCGAGGCGCAGGTCGGCCGACACGCCGCGCCCGATGTGCGTCACCCCGCGCGCGAGCGGAATCACGACAGCCTCCCCCGGACTCTCGACCTCGATGTAGCGTCCGGGCTCTGTCGGGCGCTCAAGCGCCGCGTCGGCGCGACCTATCGGCGCGACACTCGCCACCGCCTCCACCCGCTCGGTGGGCTCCTGCGAAACGGCGAACCTTGGCGAGGCTTGTGCAGGCATGCACAGGCCTTCTACCCACCACAAGCCGGACTCAACCGCTATCTGGCGATGGCGAGGCGCTCGCACACGGAGCGCACGGCGCTCGAGCCCTCGCCAACCGCCGCCGCGACCCGCTTTACGGAGTCGCTGCGCACGTCCCCGACGGCGAACACACCGCTCACAGACGTCTCGAAGGAGACCGCGCGCCGCGCGCTGCGCTCCTCGGGCAGCTGGCGGTCGGTGAGGACGAAGCCCTTGCGATCGAGCAGCACGTCGTCCCTCAACCACTCGGTGACCGGGCGCGCGCCGATGAAGCAGAAAAGGCTCGCGCACGCGAGCGTGTCGAGCTTGCCCGTGGCGATGTTCTTCAGCGTCACCTGCTCGAGATGCTGCTCACCGGCGAGGCGCTGCACTTTCACGCCGGTGACGAGCTCGATCTTGGGGTTGGCCCTCGATGCGCTCGATGAGGTAGTGCGACATCGTCTCCTCCAGGCCGTCGCGGCGCACCGCGATCTTCACGCGGCACTGGTTCTGGGCGAGGTAGATCGCGGCCCGCCCGGCTGAGTTGCCGCCGCCGCCGACAGCACCGAGGTTCCATCGCACAGGCGCGCCTCGAGATCGGTGGCGGCGTAGTAGACGCCCGTGCCCTCGAAGCGTTCGAGGTTCTCCACAGCCGGCCGCCGGTAGAGCGCTCCCGACGCGATGATGACCGCCCGCGCAGGGATCTCGCTGCCGTCTCCGAGCACGACGACGTGAAAGCTCGCCTCGGTTCGCAGACCGGCGACTTCGCAAGGGGCGTTCAGCTGGGCTCCCAGCCGCATCGCCTGCACGGCGGTCCGACCCGTCAGATCCCCGCCGGAGATGCCGTTCGGGAAACCGGCGTAGTTCTCTATGCGCGAGCTGCTCCCCGCCTGACCGCCGATCGCGACCGCGTCAAGCGCGACGGTGCGAAGCCCCTCAGAGGCCTCGTAGACGGCCGCCGCGAGGTCCGCCGGACCGCGCTGCCCACGACCACGAGGTCGAAGACGTAGCCCGGCGTCGGATGAAATGTCAGCCCAAGGTGCTCGGCGAACCTCGCCGTCGAGGGTCGCCGCAGCGTGCCGGTGGGCGTGATCACGGCCGGGATGTCGTCGTGGCGCAGCTCCAGGCCGGCCAGGAGGGCATCGGGTCGTCGCTGTCCTCGATGTCGATCCAGGCGCTCGCCAGGTGCGAGTGCTCGGCAAACGCGCGCAGGCTCATCGCCTCGGGCGAGTAGCGCGAGCCGACGATGCGCATCGCCTGTGCGCCCTGGCCCGAGCGCAGGATCTCGCGGCGGGCGAGGAGGGCGTTGAAGATCTTTTCGCCGAGCGCCGGGCGAGCCCCGAGCAGGCGGCGAAACTCGGACTCTCGGACCACGAGCACGCTGCCCGCCACGGTCACGCGACAGCCAAGCAAGCGGCGCTGGCCGGTGAGCAGGTTGAGCTCACCGGCGAAACCGCCGGGTCCGTAGGAGGCGATCACGGGCGCGTCGGGGTCATCGAAGCGGGCGACCTCGGCCGCTCCCTCGAGCACCACGAACAGGTCGTAGGAGGCCTCGCCCGCCTCGAACAGCAGCTGCCCGACGTGCGTCGGGTGCTCGGTGCCGTATTCGCTGATCACCGAGAGCTCTGACGGGCTCAGCACCAGGAACACCACGGCGTTGCGCTCGTCGCGCGAGCTCACATCCGCGGCGTCGGCCGCCTCGGTCTCGGTCGCAGCCTGCTGCATCGTGGCGCGCGGTCGACTACTGCCAGTAGCGCTCAACGGTGTCCGACGAGCGCGCCGTCGCTCCGTCGGGGTCCGCGCCGGCCTCGCGCAGCGCCCGTCGCTGGCGCAGCAGATCCCAGCAGACGTCGAGCTCGACCTCGATCGCGCGCAGCCGCTGTGCGTCGGCCTCGAGCGCCTCGTCGTCGTCGCCGGCCTCGCGGCTGCGCAGCTCGTGCTCCTCGGTGACCAGACGGTCGATCCGCTGCGAGATGCTCTCATCACTCATGCGGCGCATGCTACGCCTCCGCCTCGCCGCGCTGCGCTACGATCGCGCGGTGCCGCGTGCCCGAGCGCTCGTCGATGAGGTCGCCACCGAGCTGGACACGTGGCCCGGCGTGCACATCGAGCGCGAGCGCGACGGCCTCATGGTCGTGCGCTACGAGCAGCACGAGCTCGGCGTGCTCGACGAGGAGCGGGGCGTGGCGGAGCTTTACTTCGCCGATCCGCAGCGCGACGCGCTCGTCGAACACGGCGACGCGGAGCCCGCCAGCCCGCTGCGGGACGGCGAGAACGTCATCCACAACGTGCGCGGCCCGTCAGACATCACCGCCGTGCTCGAGCTGTTCGATCGTCGCTACCGCGACCTTCGGGGCGAGGGCGGCCCCTACAGCTCGAGCGACCCGGGCTGAGCCATCGGCGCCAGCGGACGCCTCCGCGCCCAGACGCCGGCGTTAGACCTGTCGCGCCAGCTCGCCCTCGGCCGCTTGGCGCGGCGCCTCTGGTCCGCGCGCCTCGTCCAGCAGCTCGGTGAGGATCGAGTCGAGCTCGAGCTCCTGCTCGCGCTCGGCGAGCGCCCCATCGGGGTCGAACGCCTCGTCGGCGCCCGCCACTGGCAGTTCGCGATCGATCAAGCGCGCACCGGCCGTCGCGAGCGCCTTGCGAAGCTCGGCCTGCGCCCACACGGCACCGAATATGCCGGTGCTCGCGCCGATCACCGCCGCGGGCTTGTTACGTAGCGCAGCGCTCTCGATCGGGCGAGAGGCCCAGTCGACGGCGTTCTTGAGCTGGCCGGGTATCGAGGCGTTGTACTCGGGCGTCGCGAACAGCAGCGCGTCGGCCCCAGCGAGCACCTCGCGCCAGCGCGACACCGCCGGCCCAGGGGCGGGCTCGTCGTCCTCGTCGAAGGGCGGGATGTCCTTGAGCCCGTCGAACAGCACGAACTCGGCGTCGGGCGACAGCAGACCTGCCGCCGCCCGAAGCAGTCGCCGGTTGTGGGAGTCGCGCCGCAGCGATCCCGAGATCCCGAGGACCTGCATCGCTAGGCCTCCGCCTGTGCGAGCTCGAGCTCGACGATCAGGCGCACGTCGTTGGCCAGTGCCACCCCGCCGCTGGGGAGCGGTGCATTGAAGCTGAGGCCGTACTCGGTGCGATCGATGGCGGCCTCGAGCGTGATCCCGACCTTGATGGCCCCGCCGAGCGTCTCGGTCGGGTCGGTGATGCTGCCGCGCGCCCGCACCGGGTGGGTGTGGTCCTTGATCGTGAGCTCGCCGTCTGCGATCAGCTCGTCCCCGTCGCGCGTCAGCGATTGGGCGACGTAGCGCAGCTCGGGGTAGCGCTCGGTGTCGAAGAACTCGGGCGAGCCGAGGTGGGCCTTGAGGTTGTCGTCTTTGACGACGATCGAGTCGGCGCGCACGGCCCCGACCAGCTCGCCGGCGCCATCCTCGCCTACCGTGAGGGTGGCGTCGAAGTCCTCGAAGCGGCCGCGAAACATCGAGACGCCCATGTGCTTGACCGCGAAACCGGCGGTGGAGTGTGTCGGGTCGAGCTTCCAGGTGCCGACTGGCAGCTGGGTGGCGGTGGCTACAGCTGTTGATGACATGCGATGCTCCTTCTATCGAGTAGTCCAGGATCTATTCGGACCCTAGTCCGCTATCAGCTACCATAACACAAGTGGACCGTAGTCCGGAAACTTCCAAGGAAACTCCCAAGGCACCTATGGGCTTTACCCAGCATGGGCTTGCGCTATTGCCCCTGCTCGAGCCCGCGCGACCTGAGCGCGCCGACGCCGCGCGCAACCGCAACGCGATCATGTGCGCCGCGGCGCGGCTCGTAGCCGAGCGCGGGGTCGACTGCGTGACGATGGACGAGGTGGCCGGCGCGGCGGGCGTGGGCAAGGGAACGCTCTTTCGCCGCTTCGGCGATCGGATCGGCCTGCTGCGAGCGCTCCTGGACGAGCGCGAGAAGGACTTCCAGGAAGAGTTCATCCGCGGCGAGCCGCCGCTCGGCCCGGGCGCCCCGGTGTGCGAGCGCCTGATCGCCTTCGGCGAGCGGGCGCTGGACGAGATCGAGCTACAGGGCGATCTGATGGTCGAGGCCGAGGCGGGTGCGCCGGGCGAACGCCTGTTGCACAACGTCTACGGCGCCCATCGCGCCCACGTCGCCGCCCTCGTTCGCGAGCTGTTGCCGGGTGCCGACAGCGACTACATCGCCGACGCCCTGCTCGGCACGCTCGCCGCCGAAGTGGTCATCTATCAGCGCCGCGCGCTCGGCATGCCGCTGCAGCGCCTCAAGGACGGCTGGCGAGCGCTGCTCGACGGCTTGTCCCGCTGACTCGCAACGCGGCGGCTGACGTTTGCAATCCGCCGAGGCGGGTACGTCACACGCGGATGCGGGGAGCGGGCACGCGGTCAATGAGAGGGCGGCTGGTCGTTGATGGGCGCCGGATCGTGTGCCGACCGCGCGCGCTCACCTCGCAGATGCTCGGCGTCGCGGGCGCGCTGGCCTTGTGCGTAGCGGTCGTGGCAGTCGGCGCGCCGCCGGCAGCAGGCGCAACGGCATCCGCGACCAGCACCCCCGCCCCCGCGCCGCCGAGCGAATATCCCGAACCGCCGAGCGAATTCAACCCGCTGGTGGAGGCCGAGAACTTCTCGATCATCGAGCAGCGCCAGAAAATCTACGACACCCCCGAATACCAGGCGCAGCTCACAGAGCAGAGCCTGCTCAACAATGAGGAAGCGCTGAGCGAACAGGCGGACGACCCCGACGGATGTTCAGCGACGACCTGTGCGCCAACGGCGGCAACGGCTGCGCCGGCGACGTGCTCCTGTACCACTGGGAAGCTGACGGCGACGGGATCGTGCGTCACGTGCTGTTCACCTCGCGCGGCGGGGCGACGCTGTCGGGCCGCGTGTGGGCAACGGTGAACGGCCCGGCGAAACGACCCGGCGTGGTGATCACGAACGGTTCGGTGCAGGCCGACGAACAGATGTACTGGTACGCGGCCCAGACGCTGGCGAAGGACGGCTACATCGTGCTGACGTTCGACCCCCAGGGTCAGGGGCGCAGCGACACGTTCGGGCAGGCGCCCGACGAAGACGAAGGCTTCCCGGCGCAGACCGACGGGCGCCCGTTCTACGACGGCGCCGAGGACGCCCTGAACTTCTTCCTGTCGACACCAAGCCACCCCTACGAGCCGGTGCCGAGCTGTGAAACGGGCACGAGCCACGCGGCCAAGCAGAACGAACGCGTGGCAAAGGGCCTGGACGCGGCCTACAACCCGCTGTGGCACCTACTCGACAGCAACGAGATCGGCCTCGCGGGCCACTCCTATGGCGCGGTGGGCGTGTCCTACATCGCGCAGTGGGACCCGCGCGTGAAGGCGGCGGTGGCGTGGGACAACCTCGGCCCACCGTCCCCCGAAGGCGCCGAAGTGCCCGGCGGCGCGCCCGGATCGACGATGACGATCGGCGAGAAGGGCTGCCCCGCCGACCCGACCGCACGACGGTGCCGATCACAAAGCCCGGCCTGGGATTCTCGGCCGACTACGGCCTGCCGCCCGCCCCGAACACCTCCTTGCCCAACCCGCTGGGCAAGTCCAAAGAGTCGCTTGCGTACTCCCAAGCCGGCGTGGACAGCGGCGAGATCGTCATCCGCGGTGGCTCGCACCTGGACTTCAGCTTCATCCCCAACCAGGCCTTCGGCGCCTCGCTGCGGGGAGCGGACATGGTGGACTGGTACACGAGCGCGTGGTTCGACAAGTACCTAAAGCACGAACGCTCAGCCGACAAACGGCTGCTGACCAACCGCTGGCGCGAGGAACCGCTCGTGGCCGAAGTCGACCCCAACGGCGACGGCAACGCGTTCTCCTTCTACTACCTGTCGCGGCTCGACATCCATCTGGCAAACGGCGAAAAGTGGGATTGCGAGAACCTGCGCAAAGGGTGCGCGGGGATAACGTCGGGCGACGGGTACCAGGGCGTGTACTCCTACGCGGCGATCGACAACACGCCGGAACCGTGAGGCCGGCGTTCATCACCAGCGCCGTGCTGCCAGTCGACGGAGGCCAGCTGGCACGAATCGGTGGCTCACAAGCACGAACACGCCTCAGTGCTCATGCTGGTCTTGGCGGTGGCGTTGGGCCCGTCAAGCGGGCCCGTCGGTCAACCCGGCGGTCTTCAGGTGTAATGGTCCGGCGCATGCCTGAGCTGCGACCAGTTGTCCGGATCGTGTCCGAAGACGACCAGCGAACCCGTTTCACTCGCGACTTCCCGAAGACGTTCAAGCGACTGCTTTGCACCCTCGCGTGAATAGAGCGCGCGCGGCGGTCGCTGTCCGTCCCACTGTGGAAGATTGTCCGCGGCGTCCGCGGTGAGCAGGACTGGGCCGGTCTCGTCCAGTTGAAGCAACAGCGACATGTGGCCTGCCGAATGGCCCGGCGTCGGCAGTAGTCGAATTGCCCCGTCGGCGAAGAGATCCAGCTCGCCTTCGACCGGCTGCCAATCAAGTCCGGCTTTATCGAAGTCCTCGCGGGCATATCCGTGGGCCTGAGGCGGCTCGGCCACGCGAGCAGCATCGAGCTCTCGTGCCTGCACGATCACGGTCGCATCGGGAAAGTGGCCAAGCGCGCCCGTGTGGTCGATGTGAAGGTGGGTCTGAACGAGGTGGCGGACCGACTTCGGCGCGATGCCGAGCCCGTGCAGCTGGGTGGCGCAGTGCTGCTCCTCGGTCATCCGAACACGGAAGTGGTCAGCGAGGGCGCCCCAGTGACCGCGAGCGTCTCGCGCGACGGCGAGCGGATTGCCACCGTCGACCACGATGTCGCCCTCTGCGTGACGGATCAAGAAGAACGGCACGGGCACCTCGACCCCGCCGACCTCGAGCGTGCCGCTGCTGAACAAGTGGAGCATGACACGCGCCGGCACGCTCAAATCGTACGCAGAGCTTGGGAGGCCGTGCTTCGCGAGCCGCGGGTCGCCTGCCTCGCTGGAGGCCAGCGAGGTCCTCGAATTGGTACGAAACTTGAACCGGGCCTAATTGGTGAGATTTAGGTGCGTCGTGAATGTCCGTGACCTCGCCCCCCAGCCACAGATGTCTCAACGCGCTCTCTAGCCCTGTGCTGGGCGATGTCGCGCGACGAAAGTAGCCTCGAGTCAACCGATGGCCCGCGTGGAGCAAATCGACCTCAACCAACGGCGCTCCCTCGGCGGGATTCTGGTCGCGACCGCAAGTCTCTATCGCAGCTTCCCGCTGTTGTTCGCGCTCCTCGCACTGGCGGTGATGGCGCCTTACGAGCTGGCGGTGCTGGCGATCACAGGCTATGGCCCGCTGAGACACGCTCACGAACCCGCCGGGATTCACTGGCTGCTCCTGTTGGCGAGAGCCTCGCTGATCACGCCCTTGGTCTCGGCCCTTCACATGCAGGCCGTCGTAGCGATCGGGGAGGGCAAGCGACCACGGCTCGGGTCCGTCGCTCTGTCCGGAGTCCGAGTGCTCCCGGTCGTGGCCGCCGCCGAGATCATGGCGACCATCGGTATCACCCTGGGCTTCATCGCCTTCATCATTCCGGGTGTCTTCCTCACGTTGCGCTGGGCCGTGGTGGCGCAGGCCGCATCGCTGGAGCACGAAGGATGGCTCGCCGCCCTGCGGAGCAGCCAGCATTTGACGGCCACGCACTATCGGCTCGTCTTTGCGCTCGTGCTTCTGGTCGACCTCGTCGCGGCCGCAGTGCATTTCGGGGCCCGGCTGCTCCCGCTGGGAAGCACCTCGGGTGCCGTTTCTGTAGCGGTGGGCATTGGGATCGATACCCTGATCGCGTCGCTTAGCGCGCTTACTCTGGCCGTCCTCTATTTCGATCTTCGAGCGTACTCGGACGCAGCTCGATCGACCGAGCGTATGCCTCGGGCCCGCGTCTGAACTCCTCTTTCTCGTATTGGTACCTTCCTTAAACCGCGAGGGGACCCATTGGTACCCGCGCGACGACCTTATGACCTTTGAGCCAGCGACTTGTCCGCTCGAGTGCTGCTCCCCGCCTCCTCATAGCTCGATGGTCGCGCTAAGGTGCAGGAGCACGTCGAGGCGCTGCGACATGCCACTCCCGCCTTCAACGGTCAGCCAGGCATTTTGAGTCCGCCGTGCAATCCGTGCGTGTGGGCGCGATGTTGCCGCGCCCAATGCGCTTAGCCAACCCGCGAAACTCGATGCGCTCGAGAAATTGGTACCCCCGGTGCGCGAAAGCGACGCCTACCGAGCCAAACGAAAAGGCCCACAGAGATGCGGGCATTTTCTGAGATAGCGGGGGCGGGATTCGAACCCGCGACCTTCGGGTTATGAGGGGGATTAGGGGGGTATCGGTGGTCGTAGATTTGGCTTGCTAGAGCCATTCTTGTGTGTTGCGGTATCCCCCGGTCTTGCTCAAATTGCACCCCGATTTGCACCCCGCTCCGGACCTCGGGCGGGCACGCTCGCTTCTCTTCGAAGAGGAAGCCCGAGCTCGGCGCCTCGTGCGGGCGACTGCATCTCGTCCGATCCGAGAGCGCGACCCGTCCTCACGGTCGCGCCTCCTCTTGCCCCAAAGCACAAGCCTGGAGGGCGTGCTACCCCCAGGAGCGGCAGGGCCTTCAGAAGGCGGCTGGAAGGGCGATCGAGCCCCCGTCGGGCATACTGGCCGGGAGATGACCGAGGAGCCCACGACGCCCGACCCGGTTGAGCTTGTGCGCAAGCAGGCTGAGGATGCGAATCGCCGCGATATCGATGCGATGATGAGCAGCTTCGCTGTGGATGCGGTCTTTGAGGGGCGGGCGCTGGGGGACGTCTTCGAAGGCCGGACGGCGATTCGTGCCTTCATTGAGGGCTGGTTCGGAATGTATGAGGAATTGGAGGTCGAGCTTGAGGAGGTCCATGAACTCGGCAACGGAGTTGTGTTTGCTGTGGTCCTCCAGGAGGCTCAGCCTGTGGGCATCGCCGGCCACGTTCGGCAGAGGGAGGGGTGGGTCTACGTCTGGGCGGGAGGGTCGATCGCTCGCGTGACGGTCTACGACGTCGACCAAGGCCGCGCAGCCGCCGAACGCCTCGCAGCGGAGCCGGGGGGTAAGCGCCCCGAGTTTCGCTAGCTGTTTCGCTAGACCCTCCTAGTACTACTTTGTTAGGTTCACTCATTCTGGCGGTGGCGGTGAAGTGAGAAGTGGTGGAGGTCGACGGGCCGCCGACAGGTTTGGCAGCGACCGGTGAAGCACTTGAGGACGGGCTGCAGGACGAGCACCGCGCGTGG
>DASPVR010000197.1:0-14448 GCA_035622255.1 Solirubrobacteraceae bacterium
TTGGTCAGCTCGCGGCAGACCGCCACCGGCCGTTGCGGATCGCGCCCGGCCAGCAGGGCGAGGGTCCCCGGAAGCCGCCGCGGGGACTCGAACGCCACGAGCGTCTCCTCTGCATCGAGCAGCCGCTGAAGCTCGGCGCCCCGCCGCGGCAGGAAGCCCGCGAAGCGCCAGCGCTCGGCGGGCAGGCCGGAGGCGACCAGGGCAGTCAGCACGGCGCTAGGACCCGGCAGCACCTCGAGCGCGATCCCGGCTGCGAGCACCTCGCGCACGAGCGCGTAGCCCGGGTCTGAGATCAACGGCGTGCCGGCATCGGACACGAGCGCGACGACGCTGCCCGCGCGCATCTGGCGCAAGAGCGCCGGCGCGCGCGCCGATTCGTTGTGCTCGTGCAAGCTCACCATCCGCGCTTCGATGCCGTGGCGGCGCAGCAGCGCCGCGGTGCGACGCGTGTCCTCGCACGCCACGAGGTCCGCGCCGCGCAGCGCCGCGAGCACGCGCAGCGTGATGTCCTCGAGGTTGCCGATCGGCGTTGGGCAGACGACCAGCCGCCCGACCGGCTCCTCCAGGGGGGTCATGTCGCAAATATACGGTGGCTCCGTGCCGCCCAACCAGGCCGATCCCCCCCAGTACAGGCGCTATCGCGCGGGCCCGCGGCTGCTGCGCCGCGGCCACGGCGAGCCGCTCGTGCCCCCTTCCTCGCGCGGCGAGCGCTTGGCGCATCGCCTGCGCGGCGTGACGCGCGGCGTGACGGTCAAACGCGTAGTGCTCGGCGTCGTGGCGCTCATCGTCGCTTGGATCGCGCTGTCGGCGGCGCTGTTCCTGATCAGCTCGCACTTCGAGCGCACCGCGCTGCCCTCCGAAGTGGCGAGCGTGCTGGACCCATCGGGCTATCCGCTCACGTCGGCGAACAACATCCTCGTGCTCGGGTCCGACCGCCGCCAGAAGGACAGCCGCGAACCCGGCGCCGAAACCACCGGCTTCGGGCGCTCGGACACGATCATGCTGATCCGGACCGGCGGCGGGCATTCGGCGCGCCTGTCGATCCCACGCGACACGATCGTCGAAATCCCGGGCCATGGGCTGCAGAAGATCAACGCCGCGCACGTCTTCGGCGGTCCGGCGCTGTCGGTGTCGGTGATCAAGAGCCTCCTCGGGGTGCCGATCAACCACGTCGTGGAAGTGAACTTCGAAGACTTCCCGCAGCTGATCGACGCAATGGGCGGCGTCACCTACACCGGCGGGTGCATCGTCTCGCGCCTGGACGGCGGCTTTGCACGCGGCGGCTACACCCTGCGCCTAAGCGCCGGCACCCACCACCTCGACGGCAAGCAGGCGCTCGCGCTGGCGCGCACGCGCGAGAACCTGTGCGCGCCCAACGAGACCGATATCCAGCGCGAGGAACACCAGCAGGCGCTGTTCAGCGACATGAAGAACCGGCTGATGTCGCCTTCGAGCTTCCTGCGCCTGCCGCTGATCGCCTGGAACGCGCCGCCGGCGATCATCTCGGACATGAGCGGCCCGACGCTGCTCGGCCTGTTCGGCGCACTCGCCGTCTCGGGCACCCCGCCGACGCGCGTGCTCATGCCGTCGGGAACCATGACCCTGCCAGACGGCGAAGAAGGCCTCACCGTCTCAGAAGCCGAACGCCGCGCGGCCGCCGCACAGTTCATGAAGGGCTGACGCCGCTCGCGCGGCGTTCGGGCGCGGACGTCAGTCGTCGACGCGGGGCTTGACGCGCTTGTCCCTCGCGGAGGCCTTGCCGGCGTCCCGCGCTGCGGGCTTGGCCTTGGCGCCGTCGCCCGAGGGCGAGGGCGAGGGCGAGGCGCCATCCTTGCCAGCGGCGTCGGATGCGGATGAAGCCCCCGCGGGCGAGTCGCCCTCTGCACCCTTGCCGTCGCCGCCCTTGCCGTCGCCGGCCTTGCCGTCGCCGGCCTTGCCGTCGCCGTTGGCCGCCGCCGCGAGCTCGCGCTCGCGCTCGCGCTCGCGCTTGCGCGTGCCGTAGTCGGTGTTGTAGAAGCCGGCTCCCTTGAAGTGAACGGCGGGCGCGTGCAGCACGCGCGTCACGGGCACACCGCTGTCGGGATCGCGCGCGAGCGGCTCGTCGGTGAACGACTGCTGCACCTCAAACGTCGTACCGTCTGGACGCCGGTACTCGTAAATAGGCATGTCAGGCGATTATAAAAGCGGGATTGTCCGATTCGACCGCGCGGCGGTGCCGTGTCACCATTGAAGCGATGCCTCGATGCGCGCGTGGCGCCCGCGTCACGCCGAGCGTCAGGCTTCCAGCAGCTCGCGTGCGCAGGCGATGCCCGCGTCCATCGTCGCGGTAAAGTCGCGCTCGGGTTCGAGCAGCATCCGCAGCGCGAGGCCATCTGCGAGCGCGAACAGCACTTCGGCGACCGACTCCGGCGCCGCGGCGAGCTGGAGCACGCCCTCGCGCTGAGCGTTGGCGAGCATGCCGGCGACCTTTTCGCGGCTCTGCGAGAGCAGCGCGCTGTACTCCACGGCGATGTCCGCGTTTCGACGCGAGAGGTTGAACAGCTCGAATATGAGTGTCACAAGGTCGGGATCGTCCGAGACGCGTTCCTCGAGATGCCTGGCCATCAGGTGGATGAAGTCGTCGGCCGTCGTCGCCGCCGCGAGCTGGCGCTCGAGCACCTCCATGCGCAGCTCGAAGTCGCGGCGGGCGGCCTGGACGAGCAGGTGCTCCTTGGAGCCGAAGTAGTAGTGCAGAAGGCCGCGTGAGACCCCGGCGTCACGCGCCACCTGGTCGAAGGTCGAGGCCACTGTTCCGCGACGCGCGACGCTCACGCGCATCGCCTCGACGATGCGCTCGGCCTTGTCGCTCGGCGGGCGGCTACTCCGCGCTTCGGCCACCGGCGAGATCGAGCGCCGCTCCCCCAGCTCGTCCGGCGCGACCCTGATGACCGTGCTCATTGCACAATCCTCGCCTCAGGCCGCGGGCGCGCCGGCCGGGGCGGGCTCGCCGTCGGTCGTCGTCGCGCTGTAGTCGAACTCTTCCTCGGCCCCGAACATCAGGTCGAGCACCTTGGAGCGTAGGCTCTCGCTGAGCGCGAGCGCCAGCAGGCTGGCGATCGCGAGCACGAGCAGCGTGCGCCCCAGCCCACCGCGGCGCCGGCGGCGCTTGGGGGGCTCGCGCAGCGAGTTCGAGACGTCGCGCAGCGCGTTGGCCGCCTCCCTGAGCTCGCGCTGGAGCTTGCGATCCTCGAACAGCGCCTTGGTCGCGGGCTTGCCGTTGTTCATGCGTCCGTATGCGCTGCGCGCAGCGCCGTAGGCGACCAGCAGGTTGCTACGCAGCTGATCGTCCTCGAGCAGGCGCTGCAGATACCGATTTCGCTGCGCGGCCCGCGCCGCCTGTGAGGCCTTTCCGATCCTGTCCTTCGCCGCCATCTTGGCCACCGCCTATAGGAGAGCTTGCAGTTCGAGTATCAAATATACGCCCGCTGGGCCTCGTGCGCACGTTAGCCGCGGGCGCCGGCGAGCCAGAGTCCCTGCAAGCGCGCCCCTACAGCGGGTCTTAGCTGTGCAGCGCGGCCTGCTCCTGGGCGGATGGAAACGCCCACGTCAGGCGCGCCCGGCGCTCTTGGCGAAACACGAAGCGAAGCTGCTGGGGCGGTTTGAGTTGAGCCTCGTTGGGACGAAACGTGGCGCACGGCTCGGGCAGGTCGAGCGCGCACAGCAGGTTGCGGCGGAAGTAGCATTCGTCGCAGCTAACCCTGCGCGACGCCCCTCCAGTCTGCTTCCGCGGCAACGTCTCTCCTTCCGTCAGCAAGGACTGACCAAGTTTTGAGACGGGCATCAAAGCACCCTTTCGCCGGTCGCTCAAGCGCCCGGCGACGGCCACCGCGCAAATCGCAGAGAAAACGATTCGATGCCCCGGGACAGCCGCAGATCGTCATTTTCTGTGACGATCGCGTCGCCGAGAGCGCTGTTTGCGAGCTGTTTGATGAACGGTCCCCTCCCCGTCATGATCGGCGACGATGCGCGTTCTGCTGACGGGCGCGAGCGGTGCGATCGGCTCACAGCTGCTGCCACGGCTGCTGGCCGATGGCCATCGCGTGCGGGCGCTCGTGCGCCGGCCGGTCTCAGACCCTCGGATCCTCGCCGAGCTGCGCACGCCCGCGCAGGGGATGCAGCTCGGGGACACGGGTGACGGCGGCGAGCTCGTGCTCGCCGACGTGAGCACCGGCTTGGGGCTCACGCGCACACTCGAGGGAGTGGAGGTCGCCTACTACCTGATCCACTCGATGCAGCGCGCACGGTCAGGCGAGGGTGCCTTCCCCGCGCGCGAGCGCGCCGCGGCGGAGAACTTCGCGGCGGCCGCGCGACGCGCGGGCGTGCGGCGGATCGTCTACCTCGGCGGGCCCGTCGTGCATGGGCGCGCACCCTCGCGCCACCTCGCCAGCCGCCTGTCGGTCGAGCACATCCTCGGGGAGGCCGTCCCCGAGCTGATCGCCCTGCGCGCGTCGATCGTGATCGGCGCGCGCTCGCGCTCGTTCCGCTTCATGGTGAGGCTGATCGAGCGGATGCCCGTGCTCACGCTGCCGCCATGGCGCTCCAATCGCACGAGGCCGATCGACGCGCGCGACGTCACCGAGATCCTCGCGGTCGGTGCGAGCGTCGCGGCGATCGCGCGACCGCTGAACATCGGCGGCCCGGACACGCTCAGCTATGAGCAGATGCTCATGCGCATCGCCGAGCTGATGCTCGTGCAGCGCCCGACGTTGGCGCTGGCGGCCGGCGGCGGCTCGCTGGGCCCGCGCCTGGCCGCCGCGATCGCCGGCGAGGACCCAGAGCTGGTGATGGCCTTGATGGAGAGCCTCGGCGGTGATCTGCTCGTCGACGACGATCGCGTGGGCGAGCTCGCGCGCGTGCGCCTGCACGGCTTCGACGCAGCCGTCGAGCACGCGCTAGCCGAATGGGAGCGCGTCGAACCGCTGGCGGCGCGCTGACGGCAGGCCGTGCGGATGGGCACACCGGCTACGGTTAGCCCAGACCGCTGGCCGTGTTACAAATGCGATGAGCGTCATCACAGCCTCGATCTACATCGCGGCTTCGCCCGAGGACGTCTGGGAGACGGTCATGGATCCCGCGCGCCTGGAAAGATGGGTGACGATTCACCGCAGGCTCCTGCGCGCCGACCGGGGCCCCGCCCGCGAGGGCTTTCAGATGGACCAGCAGCTGCACCTGCGCGGTGTCAACATCGATGTTCATTGGAAGCTCGTCGAGTGCCGTCGTTGCGAGCTGGCCGAGTGGGAGGGAAGCGGCCCGGCCCACTCGCGAGCGCGTACGCGCTACCGCCTGTATCCTGAGAAGGGCGGGACGCGCTTTGACTATCGCAACGAGTTTCTCGTTCCGTTCGGCGCGTTCGGCGCGATCGTCAGCCGAGCCATCGTGGGCGGAATGCCACGCCGTGAAGCCACACGCTCGCTCGCTCGTTTGCGTGATTATGTGCAGAGCAGGTATGCGAGTGTTGACTAGTGTAGGGTTGAAGTCAGTAATGATGTGACGTCGATCACATTGACACGAGTGAAGAGGATTCAACCGTGACCGATTTCCTTGACGAGAAGCGCCGAGAGATCACCGACAGGCTGGCCGAGCTCAAGCCACTGGTGGACGAGTTCAATCGCCTACAGACCGCTGCTTCGGCCCTGGCCGGCGTTGGTGGAGCGGGCCGGAAAACCCGCACCGCGGCCGCCTCTCGCCGTCGTGGCCCGGGACGTCCGAAAGGTTCTGTGAGCCGGACGGCCGCGAAAGCCTCGAGAGCAAAAAAACCGGCACGCAAAAAACCGGGTCGCCCGCCCGGCAAAGCCAAAGCTCGCGCAGGCAAAGCTCGTGCAGGGCGCCGCAAAGGCAGCGGCACCCGCGCCGCCGAAGCGCTCGCCCTGGTGACACGGCAGCCGGGCATCGCGATCCCCGAGCTCGCCCAGAAAATGGGCATCAAGCAGAACTACCTGTACCGCGTGCTACCGGGCCTTCGCCAGGAAGGAAAGGTGGTCAAGCGTGGACGCGGCTGGCATCCGAAAGCCTAGCCCAGCTCCAGTCTGAGTTTCTGCGCCAACGAGGGCGCGGCGCAGGCCGCGCCCTCGTTCTGTGTAACGGGGCTCCGGCTCAGCCGCCCAAGCGCCACCGGGCCGCGCGCTAGATGAGCCCCTGACTGGAGACCGTCTCGCGCTCGCTTACGAGCTCGGCCACCGAGGCGTCGATCTTCGCGCGCGAGAACTCGTCCAGCTCCAGCCCGGACACGATCGACCACTCCCCGCCCGAGCACGTGCACGGCAGGCCGCAGATGAGATCCTCCTCGATCCCGTAGGAGCCGTCGGAGACCACTCCCATCGACACCCAGCCGCCGTCGGTGTCCGAGACCCAGTCGCGCACGTGGTCGATCGCGGCGCTGGCCGCCGACGCCGCCGAGGAGGCGCCGCGCGCCTCGATGATCGCCGCGCCTCGCTTGCCGACATCGGGCAAGAACTCCTCGGCCAGCCAGACCTGATCGTCGACGGCCTCGGCCGCCACCTGTCCGCGCACCTGCGCGTGGAACAGGTTCGGGTACATCGTGGGCGAGTGGTTACCCCACACGCCCATGTGGGTGATGTCGCTGACTCCCACCGCGAGCTTGGCCGCCAGCTGCGCGATCGCGCGGTTGTGATCGAGGCGCATCATCGAGGTAAAGCGCCGGCGTGGCACGTCGGGCGCATTGTCCATCGCGATCAGGCAGTTCGTGTTGGCCGGGTTGCCCACGACCAGCACCCTCAGGTCATCGGCCGCGTGAGCGTTGAGCGATCTGCCCTGGACGGTGAAGATCTTGCCGTTCTCGGCCAGCAGCTCCGCGCGCTCCATCCCCTTGGTGCGCGGTCGCGAGCCCACGAGCAGCGCGATGTTCACGCCGTCGAAGGCGTCGTCGGGATCGTCGTGCAGGTCGAGCCCCGCCACCAGGGGAAAGGCGCAGTCGACGACCTCCATCGCGACTCCCTCGAGCGCCCTCATCGCCTGCGGTATCTCGAGCAGCCGCAGGTCGACCGGTTGCTCTGGGCCGAGCAGCTGCCCCGAGGCGATACGAAAGATGAGGCTGTAGCCGATCTGCCCGGCGGCGCCGGTGACGGTAACTCGTACGGGTTTGGTCACGTTTCCTCTCCTGGTGTGCTGTGTGTGGACAACGGTCTCGTCGCACGCACTCTCATGCCGGCACCATCGCCAGCTTGAGGTTCTCGTTGACGGACTCCAGAAACTCCTCGGTCGTCTGCCACGATTGATCGGGCCCGATCAGCAGTGCGAGGTCCTTGGTCATCTTGCCGCTCTCGACCGTCTGCACGCATACACGCTCCAGCGCCTCGGCGAACGCGCTCACATCGGGCGTCTCGTCCATGCGCCCGCGCGCCACCAGGCCACGGGTCCAGGCGAAGATCGAGGCGATCGGGTTGGTCGACGTCGGCTTGCCCTGCTGGTGCAAACGGTAGTGCCGGGTGACCGTGCCATGCGCAGCCTCGGCCTCAACGGTCCTGCCGTCGGCGCTGCGCAGCACGCTCGTCATCAGTCCCAGCGACCCGAACCCCTGAGCGACGCCGTCGGACTGCACGTCGCCGTCGTAGTTCTTGCACGCCCACACGTAACCCCCTTTCCACTTCAGCGCCGAGGCCACCATGTCGTCGATGAGGCGGTGTTCATATGTCAAACCCGCGGTATCGAAGTCCGTCTTGAACTCCGACGCGAAGATCTCCTCGAACAGGTCTTTGAAGCGGCCGTCATAGCGCTTGAGGATCGTGTTCTTGGTCGACATGTACAGCGGGAGGCGGCGCTCGAGCGCGTAGCTCATCGACGCGCGCGCGAACTCGCGGATCGACTCGTCGAGGTTGTACATCGACAGCGCGACGCCACCACCGGGGAAGTCGAACACGTCGAGCTCGGTCGGCTGGGAGCCGTCGGCCGGGGTGAACCTCAGCGTCAGCCTCCCGGCGCCGGCAACGACCATGTCGGTGGCGCGGTACTGGTCACCGAACGCGTGACGGCCGATCACGATCGGCTCGGTCCAGCCCGGGACCAGCCGCGGTACGTTGGAGATCACGATCGGCTCGCGAAAGATCACCCCGCCGAGGATGTTGCGGATCGTGCCGTTGGGCGAGCGGTACATCTCCTTGAGACCGAACTCGCGCACGCGGGCCTCGTCGGGTGTGATCGTCGCGCACTTGACCCCCACCCCGTGGCGCTTGATCGCCTCGGCCGCTTCGATGGTCACCCGGTCATCGGTCGCGTCGCGGTTCTCGATGCCGAGGTCGTAGTAGCGCAGGTCGATGTCGAGATAGGGGAGGATCAGCTTGCTCTTGATGAACGACCAGATGATCCGCGTCATCTCGTCGCCATCGAGCTCCACGACGGGGTTTTGCACCTTGATCTTGGCCATGGCTTTCGGTCCTCGGGGAGGTTGCGAGCGGCTGGCGCTCAGACTGACGGGGTGGCCGATGCTATCGCCAGAGTGTGGGCGGCTCTGGGGCCAGAGTGCGGGCGGCTCTGGGCAGCGGGCGAACGCGTGGAGCGCCTCAACCCCTCGGAGCCGTGCGCGACACTCTGCTTGACTGTCTGCATGGCCAGCGTCGCGTCCCAGGCCGAGCAGGGCATTCCCTGGCGGACACACGCGGTGGACAATCAGGTGCCGCCGCTCGAAGGCGTCGACGTGTTCGCCAGCAACACCGCGCTGGTGGAGGCCGTCGCACGCGAGGGGGCGGAGTGGGTCGGCGAGCGAGCCTCTGAGCTGGGGCACCTCGTCGGCGGTGAGCCCCAACAGCAGTGGGGGCGCCTCGCCAACGAGAACCCACCGGTGCTGCGCACCCACGACCGCTTTGGAAACCGCATCGACGAGGTCGAGTTTCACCCGGCGTGGCACCGCCTCATGACGCTCGGCGTCGAGCACGAGCTCCACTCGCTGCCGTGGACGAGCGAGGAGCCGTTCGCGCACACTGCACGCGCGGCGCTCTACATGACCGCGATGCAGGCCGAGGCGGGCTTCGCGTGCCCGATCACGATGACCTTCGCCGTCGTGCCGGCGCTGCGCGCCGATCCGCAGCTCGCCGCCGAGTGGGAGCCGCTCGTGAAGGCCTCCACCTACGACCCGCGGCTTGTGCAGGCGGCCGGGAAGGGATCCGCGATCGCCGGTATGGCGATGACCGAGAAGCAGGGCGGCTCCGATGTGCGCGCGAACACGACCTATGCCCGGCCGCGCGAGCGCTTTGGCACCGGCGGCGAGGGCTCGGGGGGCGAGTACGAGCTCACCGGGCACAAGTGGTTCTGCTCGGCGCCGATGTCCGATCTCTTTCTCGTGCTCGCCCAGACCGACGAGGGTCTGTCGTGCTTCTTGCTGCCGCGCGTTCTGCCCGACGACAGCCGCAACGAGTTCCACATCCAGCGCCTGAAGGACAAGCTCGGCAACCGCTCCAACGCCTCGTCTGAGATCGAGCTGCACGGCGCCTGGGCGCGGATGCTCGGCGACCCGGGGCGCGGGGTGGCGACGATCATCGAGATGGTGGGCCACACGCGCCTGGACTGCGTGATCGGGGCGGCCGCTGGCATGCGGGCTGCGGTCGTGAACGCCACCCACCACGCCGCGCACCGCAGCGCCTTCGGCAAGCTGCTGATCGACCAGCCGCTGATGGAGAACGTGCTCGCCGACCTATGCGTGGAGTCCGAGGCCACGACGGCGCTCGCGATGCGCCTGGCCCGCGCCTACGACGACGCGCACGCCGACGCGCTGGCAGGGGACGACACCAGCGATGCACAGCTGTTCAAGCGCCTGGCGACGGCGGTGGGCAAGTACTGGACCTGCAAGCGCATGCCCAATCACGCCTTCGAGGCACTGGAGTGCCTGGGCGGCAATGGCTATGTCGAGGAGTCGGGCATGCCGCGCCTGTATCGCGAGGCCCCGCTGGCTTCGATCTGGGAGGGTTCGGGCAACGTCATCAGCCTGGACGTGCTGCGCGCGCTGGCGCGCTCGCCGCGCGCGCTGGAGGTGTACCTCGACGAGGTCCGCGAGGCGACCGGCGCCGACCCGCGCCTGGATGCGCGCGTGAGCAGCCTCGAGCGCCAGTTCGCCGAGCCCGCCACGCTCGAGGTGCGCGCCCGGCGCGTGGTCGAAGACATGGCATTGTGCCTGCAGGGCTCGCTGCTCGTCCGCAGCGCCCCGACGGCTGTCGCCGACGCATTCTGCGCCTCGCGCCTGGCCGGCGACGGCGGTCTGGAGTACGGCACGCTGCCGGCGCGCAGCGGCATGCGGGCGATCATCGAGCGCGCGCGCCCAACGCCGGGATAGCGTCCGGGCCGGCGCGGGGGGCGCGCCGAGCGGCTCACAGCCCCGAGGCCAGCAGGAAGAGGTCGAGCAGGGCCATCACCGTGCAGGCGATCGTGAGCGCGATCACGATCTTGTTCTCGGCATCCTCGCGCCGCGCGACGCCCGGGGCCGCGCTGGAGCTCGCGCCGACGGCGGGCGGGCTCGCCGAGGGGCCTGGCGGCGCCTGCTGGTCCCCGGGGATCCAGCGAAAGTCGAAGGAGTCGTCTCCCGCGCCTGGCGGGGACGGGCGCCGCTCGCCACCGCCTCCGATGTCGGGCCTATGCGCGATCACGACTGGAGGACCTCTCGTAGCTCGATTCCACCCCCCCGGTAACGAGTGCCCCCTCCAGCCTCGACGGCGCGAGACCCGCCCCCGGGCCGGCACCACCGCGCCCCGGCGTCGTCAGATCGCGCAGCAGCAGCGCCTGGCGCATCAGCACGAGCACGATCAGCACCAGCGTCATCGTGACGGCGGCGTGATCGAGCGTTTCACCGAGCTCGATCTGGACCGCCGCGGCGCTGAGCGCGATCAGCATCGGCAGCAGCGGCGCGACGAGCGATGCCAGCGAGCGCCCTTCGGCGCGCACGCGCCGCGCGACGTTGCCCACGCCCGAGCTGTACGCGGCTAGGCCGATGCACAGATAGCCGGCGACCCAGCCCGTGTCGATCGGGTTCGCGCTGGAGCTCGAGTAGTTGGCGACCTCGGTGTAGTAGGTGTAGGTGCTGTCCGACAGCGCCATCGCCATCAACCCGGCGAGCAGGCACCACAGCGACAGGCGGTCGTCACGGGTCATGCCGTTGATCGCGAGCACGATGAAGAAGGCGATCACGACGTCGCCAAACGGATACGCGACCGCGACCACACCCGACAGCGTCGTCAGGTCGCTGCTGTGCCACAGCGGTCCGAGCACGAGCGTCCAGCTGAGAAACAGCAGCGCCGTCGCCACCGCCAGCGCGTCGAGCATGGAGCGCAGCGAGCGCGAGCCGGCGCCGCGCGTGGCGGGGTGCATGACCAGCGCCGCGACCGCGAGCGGGATCGCCGACAGGTAACCGAGGTCCGCCCACGAGGGCACCGGGACTTCCTGGTCGAGGATCAGCGCGTAGACCCCCCAGATGACCTCCGCCAGCGTCCAGCACGCCATCGCGGCGCACAGCAGGCCCCAGAACGTGCGCATGCGCCCGCTGTGCCGCCTGGCCGCGACGAGGCAGAGCGCGCACCCGATGCCGGCCGCCAGCGGCGTGACGAGATCGTCCATCCACAACGTGACCTGCGCGCCGCCCAGGCTCACCCCGATCCAGGCGGCAAACAGAGCCGTCGTCAGGAGCGCGGCGCCCGCGGCGCGCAGGAAGCGGGGGCTGCGAAAGGTCAGCTCCACTTGTGGGGCATCGACACGCGCCAAGTGCGACGTTAACCTCGTCCCTGCGGGCTCAACGCCCGTCATCGGCTCCAGGCGCCCCGCGCCTGGCCCACCGCGATACGCCGTCGCATGCCCCTACCATGCAGTTGTGTTTCCCCGCACTAACTTTCAGCTGGCGCGTATCTTCGGGATCAGGATCGGCGTCGGCATCAGCTGGTTCCTGGTGCTGTTCGTGTTCATCCTTGTCTTCACGAAACCATTCCACGAAATGCTCGGCGGCTCGCGCACGACCGCATACCTGGTCGCCGTCGCCTCGGTCCTGTCGATCTTCGCCTCGCTGATCCTGCACGAGCTCGGGCACGCGCTCGTCGCGCGGCGCAGCGGGCTGACCGTCGCGGGCATCGACCTGTGGGCGCTCGGCGGGATCACGCGCACGAGCGAGTCCACGAGCCCGGGCGTGGAGGCGCGCGTGGCCGCCGCGGGCCCGGCGGTCACGCTGGCGTTGATCGTCGTCTGCCTCGCGGTCGCGCGGCTGCTGGCAGACCAGCACGACTTCTTCGAAGTGGCGGTCGCCGGCGGCGGGGTGCACGCGACCCCCGTGCTCCTGTGGCTGGACTGGGTGGCGACGATCAACGCGTTCCTGCTCGTATTCAACCTGATCCCCGCCTTCCCGCTCGACGGCGGCAGGATCGCGCACGCGGCGATCTGGTGGCGCACTGACGATCGCAACCGCGCGACCCACGGGATCGGCCGCGTCGGTCAGAGTTTCGCGATCCTGCTCGGGCTGTGGGGCGTGGTCGAACTGTCGGGTAGGGGGCCCTACTCCGGGCTCGGGCTCTTCACGCTGCTGATCGCGTTCTTCCTCTACCAGGGTGCGAGCGCGGCCGTCGTGCAGGGCACGATGGGGCGGCGCATCCAGAACATCACCGTCGCCGACGTGATGGACCGCGAGCCGGTCACGATCCCCGCCGCGGCGACGCTGCTCGACGCGCGCGAGGAGTTCTTCCTGCGCTACCGCTGGCCGTGGTTCGCGGTCGTCGACCCGGCGCGCCACTTCCTCGGGGTCGTGCGCGGCGCGCGCGTGGAGCAGGAGATCTCGGCCGGGCGTCCCGCGCTGCCCGTCGGCGAGGTGCTCGAGGAGGACCTGCCCGTGCGCATCGACGAAGGCCAGCCGCTGCAGGCGCTGCTGTCGGCCGAGGGTCTCGGGCGCCTGGGCGCGATGGTGGCCGTCGACGAGGACGGCGTACTCCAGGGCGTGGTCACGCTCGCCGACGTGCGTCGTGCCCTGCGCGTGGCGACCTAGCTCTAGAACCGGAGTCAGAAGCTCGACGGCCCCCTGACCTGCCCCTGAGGACACGAGCTTGCGGCGTGAGCCATCGGCCCCAGAGGCGGCGTGGGCAGCGGCTGCACGCGCGAGGACCGGCCGGGCCGCGCGCTATAGAGTTGTCTCATACGCCCGCGCGCCCGCGGGCGACTCTCTGTCTGCCCCCCATGCCATCGCACGACGTCCTCATCATCGGAGCCGGCCTCGCCGGTCAGCGCGCCGCGCTGGCGGCCGCACAGGAGGGCGCGAGCGTGGCGATCATGAGCAAGGTCCATCCGGTCCGCTCGCATTCGGTGGCCGCCGCCGGGGGGATCAACGCCGCGATCAACGTCGCCGACGACTGGCGCTCGCATGCCTATGACACCGTCAAGGGCTCGGACTTCCTCGGCGACCAGGACGCGATCGAAATCATGTGCTCGGAGGCCCCCGGGGAGGTGATGCACCTCGAGCACATCGGCGTGACCTTCCACCGCAACGAGCTCGGCGAGCTTGACCTGCGGGCCTTCGGCGGCGCCTCGATGAAGCGCACCGCCTACGTGGCCGACATCACCGGCCAGGCGATCCTGCACGTGCTGTATGAGCAGCTGCTCAAGCACCACGAGACCGTCGACCGCTTCGAGGAGTGGTTCACGACCTCGCTGCTGCTGGGAGACGACGGCGCCTGCTGCGGCGTGGTCGCGCGCGACGTGCGCAGCGGACGCATGGAGGTGTTCGATGCCAAGAGCGTGATCCTCGCCAGCGGCGGCGCCGGGCAGGTCTACCGGCCCACGACCAACGCGCTGATCGTGACCGGCGACGGGATCGCGCAGGCGTATCGCATCGGCGCCCGGCTGATGGATATGGAGATGGTCCAGTACCACCCAACGACGCTCGTCGAGAACGGCCTGCTGATCACCGAGGGCGCGCGCGGCGAGGGCGCCATCCTGCTGAACTCAGAGGGGGAGCGCTTCATGGAGCGCTACGCCCCCAACAAGCTCGACCTCGCCTCACGCGACGTCGTCTCGCGCGCCGAGCAGACCGAGATACTGGACGGGCGCGGCGTGGGCGCCCACGGCGAGGGCATCTACCTGGACATCACCAAGGTGCCGCGCAAGCGCACGCTCGAGGCGCTGCGCGAGATCGTGAACATCGGCAAGGACTTCGCCGGCGTGGACATCACGCGCGAACCGATCATGATCCGCCCGGGCCAGCACTACATCATGGGCGGCGTGAAGACCGACGTCCACGGCGCGACCTCGATCCCCGGCCTGTACGCCGCCGGCGAGGTGGCGTGCGTGTCGGTGCACGGCGGCAACCGCCTCGGCGCCAACTCCCTGCTCGACACGCTGATCTTCGGACGGCGCGCGGGCGAGCGGGCGGCGGTGCGCGGGCGCACGGTGCCGATGCCCAAGGCCCCCGACGCCCAGCTGCACGACGACGTGGAGATGATC